>JAZKHF010000209.1:0-14171 GCA_040385545.1 Pseudomonadota bacterium | reverse complement strand
GGGTCCGGTCCCGGTCGGGGAGTAGCTCAGCCTGGTAGAGCACTGTCTTCGGGAGGCAGGGGCCGGAGGTTCGAATCCTCTCTCCCCGACCAGCTTTCAATAACCGATGTCCGGGGGACATCGGTTATTGAAATTTCCGTGTTTCAAAACGGAAATACCGCCGCGATGGCGATGACCCCGACCACCCAGGTGATCAGGTTGAGCGGCAATCCGATCCGCACGAAATCCATGTAGCTGTAACCACCCAATTTATAGACCAGCACATTGGTCTGGTATCCGAACGGCGTGGCGAAAGCGGCGCTTCCGGCCATCATCACCGCGACCAGGAATGGCTTCGGGCTGACCCCAAGACTTTCGGCCAGCGCGATCGCAATCGGCGTGACCAGCACCGCAATGGTGGCGTTGGACAGAAGCTCGGTCAGGAACAGGGTCAAGCCGTAGAGCATGATCAGTGCCACCAGCGGTCCCATTGGCTCGACCGTCCCGATCATCGCGTTGGTGACCACTGTGGCAAGCCCGCTTCGCTCCATCGCAATCCCGATCACCACCATGCCGACGATGAGCAACAGGACGTCGGGGCGCAGACCGCTATAGGCTTCCTCGGCCGTGATTACGCGCAGGAGGATCAGCAGGATTGCGCCGGCAAAGGTGGCAGCAGCGATCGGTGTCCAGCCCATCGCCGCCGCGGTGACGGCACCGGCGAAAATAGCCACCGATAGCAAGGCCCGCCACGGGCGAAGCGGTCGATGCGGCGCGAAAACACGGCCAGCGCCCGGCTGGCCATCGCGCGTTCGAGTCGGCGATTCCAGTGCCTGGTCCAACTCCAGCGTCTCTTCCGCCGGGGTGCGCGCAAGTTTACCGCTTGCGAAGAATAGATAAATCGCTCCTGCGACAGCAATCGTCAGACCGACCGGCGTGACGTCGAACAGCCCGAATTGCGGCTCCCCGGCGACCCTCGCCATATCGTTGACCAGCAGGTTGGTCGACGTGCCGATCAACGTGCACGTCCCGCCCAGGATGGCGATGTAGGACAAGGGAATCAGGAACCGCCGTGCCGACAGCGACAAGGTTTCCGCGGTTTCCTTGATCACCGGCGCGGCCAGAACGACGATCGGTGTATTGTTGAGGAACGCCGACAGTGCCCCACACAGCCCGATCAATATCCACAGGCCGATGGCACCAATGCGGCGACAAACGACAGTCGCCACGGCGATCAACCGGTCGAGCAGACCTGACAATTCGATCGCGTAAACGATCACGAACAGCGAGGCCAGGGTGATGATCGCCGGGCTTCCGAACGCGCTTTCTATTTCGCCCGGCCGCACCGCCCCGCTGACCAGCAGCACCGCGGCACCCGCAAGGGCGACGACGTCGGACCGAATCTTGTCCCAGATCAGCAATCCGACGACGATCGCGAGCACGGCCAGGGTGACCATCTGGTCGAAGGTCATCGGCTACCGACGGGCTGTTTCAGGGTTGAACGATTGGGCATCGTGCCAGCGCCCCTATGCGTCGGCTACCTCTGGCGTTTTCGCGAGTGCCTTGATCAGGGCTTCGGCGGCGGGCTCGCTCGACGACGGATTCTGGCCAGTGATCAGCAGGCCGTCCTCGACCACATAGGGCTGGAAATCCGGCCCCTTGGAATAATCGCCGCCTTTTGCCTTGAGCATATCCTCGAGCAGAAACGGCACGACGTCGGTCAGCTTGACCGCATCTTCCTCGCCATTGGTGAAAGCCGTGACACGTTTGCCCCGTACAAGCGGCGCTCCTTCGGGCGTGGTGACATTCTTGAGCGCGGCGGGGGCGTGGCAGACGAGGGCGACCGGCTTGTCCGCGGCGATCATCGCCTCGATCAGCGCCTTGGAATCGACGTCTTCGGCAAGATCCCACAGCGGGCCGTGCCCACCGGGATAGAAGACTCCATCGAAACCGGCCGGATCGATATCGCCCAGCACTTCGGTCGCGGCGAGCTGCGCCTGCGCGTCACCATCGGCCTTGAATCGGCGGGTGGCGTCGGTCTGCGCGTCGGGGGCATCGCTCTTGGGGTCGAGCGGCGGCTGGCCGCCCTTGGGGCTGGCCAGCGTAATGGTGTGGCCGGCATCCTTGAGCACATAATAAGGGGCCGCGAACTCTTCGAGCCAGAAGCCGGTCTTCTCGCCCGTATTACCAAGCTCGGCATGGCTGGTCAGCACCATCAATAGGTTCATTGAAATGTCTCCGGATCATCCCCGGCGCGGGGATTTCTTCAAGGAAACCGGCGCGAAGCGGAAAAGTTCAAGTCGCGAAATTGGGGTCGAGCCGATACGCCTTTCGAAGCAATGCCGGCCAAGCCAGCAGGTTCGCCGCCATCTTGAGCCCGATACCCCCTTGTTGGGCCGCGAGTTCGGGCGTTCCCTGTGGAGGGTTGTTGAGCTTTTCGCCGGCGGAGAGCGCCATGATCTGGGCCTGGCAGGCACGCTCGAGGAAATAGAGCTTGATGAAGCATTCGCCGACGTTTCCGCCAACCGCCAGCGTGCCGTGGTTCCGCAGCAGCATCGCGTTCTTGTCGCCCAGATCCGCGACCAGCCGTTCGCGCTCTTCCAGCTCGGTCGCGACGCCCTCATAATCGTGGAAGGCGAGGTCGCCGCGCACCAGCATCGCGGTCTGGGTCAGCGGCAGCAACCCGTCCTCATGCGCCGCGACCGCCTGACCCTGCGGCGTGTGGAGGTGCATCACCGCATGGGCATCTTCGCGCGCCATATGGATCGCGCTGTGAATGATGAACCCGGCCGGATTGGTGATGAACGGTGTCGGATCGACCGGATTGCCGTGGACGTCGACCTTGACCAGCGACGAGGCGGTCACTTCCTCGAACATCAACTGGTACGGATTAAGCAGGAAATGATGCTCCTCGCCCGGAATGCGCGCCGACAGATGGGTGAAGATGAGGTCGTCCCAGCCGAAATAGGCGACGAGGCGATAAGCGGCGGCCAGATCGACGCGGATCGCCCATTCCTCCGCGCTGACCTTGTCCTTGAGCGACGGAATTTCGAGCTCGGACAGGGCACGGACCTGATCCATTCCGCGATTGATATTGTCGACTCGGTTCATGAGGTTACGTCCTGCTGGGCGATCATGTCGGGGTGGGCGGCGGCAAAGGCGGGGTGCGCGCTGGCCGATTCGTCGGCGCGGCGGAGCGACGGGTAAGGCGCGATCGGCACCGCGAAGCGGCGGGCATTGTAGAGCTGGGGGACCAGACAGACGTCGGCCAGGGTCGGCTCGTCGCCGAACAGAAACGCGCCCGCGCGCGCGGCGGCGAGGGCCTCCAACGCTTCCAGCCCTTCGGTCACCCAATGGGCGTACCAGGCGTCGCTCTGCTCCTGCGTCACGCCAAGCGTTCCCTTCAGATATTTGAGCACGCGCAGATTGTTGAGCGGGTGGATGTCGCACGCCACGGTCATCGCCAGTGCGCGGACGTGAGCGCCGTCGGCGGGATCGGCCGGCATAAGCCGCGGCTCGGGGAATTTCTGGTCGAGATAGACGGCGATGGCGAGACTCTGGGTGAGCTTGAGCTCGTCAATCTCCAGCATCGGCACGAAACCCTGCGGGTTGAGCGCGCGATACGCGTCCTGCTTTTGCGCGCCCTCGGCCAAATTCACCGAGTGGCGATCATAGGCAATGCCCTTGAGATTGAGCGCGATCCGCACGCGATAGGCGGCGGAAGAGCGATAATAATCATGGAGCAGGGGCCGCGTCATGACGTCAACTTAACCTGCCTCCATGAATGGCGCCACCACCTCCGGCGGCACGCGGATCGGGCGGCCGGCGGCCTTGTCGATGATCGCCCACTGGGTGACCGCGCGGACCCGCACCTTGCCGTCCGCGCCGACAAATTCCATGTGCCGGTCGAACCGCGCGCCCTTGGGTGCCTCGCCGACCCAGGTGCGGCCGGTCAGCGTCTCGCCGTCGAAGGCGGGGCGCAGATAATCGATCTCGTGCCGCACCACGACCCAGATATAATCGTCCTGGTGCGCGGGGTCGGCGACGCTGTACCAATGCGCCAGCGCGACCTCCTGGATCCACTGAACCCAGACGGCATTGTTGACGTGGCCAAGCTCGTCGATGTGCCCGGGCGTCGCGGTGACGGCGTGGGTGAAGATTGGACGGGTCATGTGTCCAGTTGGGTCAGCACAAAGGCATAGGCCTCCGCCACTTCGCGCAATGCGTGCCAGCGCCCCGACTTGCCGCCATGCCCCGCGCCCATGTTAATCTTGAGCAGCAGCAGATTGTCGTCGGTCTTCGTGGCGCGCAGGCGGGCGGCCCATTTGGCGGGCTCCCAATAGGTCACGCGGGGATCGTGGAGGCCGCCGGTGATGAGCAACGGCGGATAGGCCTGGGCGGTGACATTGTCGTAGGGCGAATAGCTGCGGATCAGCTCGAACGCCTCCTTGTCCTCGATCGGATTGCCCCATTCGGTCCACTCGCCCGGCGTCAGCGGCAGCGTGTCGTCGAGCATGGTGGCGAGCACGTCGACGAACGGAACGTCGGCGACCACCGCGCCATACAGCTCCGGTGCCTGGTTGATCACCGCGCCCATTAGTTCGCCGCCGGCCGATCCTCCCTGCGCGGCAACTTGGCCCGCCTTGGCGTAACCGGCATCGATCAGGCCGCGGGTGACGTCGACGAAATCGTTGAACGTGTTGGTGCGGCTCTTCAATTTGCCGTCGAGAAACCATTGGTAGCCGAGGTCGTCGCCGCCGCGGATGTGAGCGATGGCGAAAGCGACCCCGCGGTCGACCAGGCTGAGGCGGCTGGTCGAGAAGCTGGGCGGGATGGCAAAACCGTAAGCGCCATAGGCATAGACGAAGAGCTTGCCCGATCCGTCGAGCTTGCTCTCCTTCAGGCGGAGGACCGACACCGGCACCATTTTGCCATCGCGCGCCGGGATCATCAGCCGGTCGGTAGTGTACTTGGCCGGGTCGTAGCCCGACGGGATCTCCTGGACCTTGAGCACCTCCAGCCGGTCGTCGGCGGGATGATAGTCGTAAGCCGTGCCAGGGGTCACCATCGACGAATAATGCAGGCGGTACGCGTGGGGGGCAAAATCGGGATTGCCCGAGAAACCCGCGCTATAGCTCGCCTCCGCGAACGGCACGCGGCGCTCGTCGCCTGTCGCGTAATCGCGCAACACGAGTTGATCGAGACCGTCGACGCGGCTGGTGACCAGCAGATGATCGCGATGCGATGCAATACCGCGAAGATAGGTGCGATCGCTTCCCGTGACGATTGTCGTCCAGTCGGCGGGTCTGGCCGGGTCGGCGCTGGCGATGCGGAAATTGACGTGATCGTCGTTGGTCAGGATCCACAATTTGCCGTGCGCCGCGTCGACTTCATATTGAACGTCGGGCGCGCGGGGGCGGATCAGGGTGAGCGGCGCATAGGGATTGTCGGCGGGAACGAAGCGGACCTCGTTCGAGCTGTTGTTGCCGGTCGCGACCAGGATGAAGCAATCGTCGGTGGTTCGCCCGACGTTGACCGAGAAAGCGATGTCGGCGCTTTCCTCATAGATGGTGACCGCCGCCAGCGGGTCGGCGCCGATGCGGTGATAGCGGGCGCGATAGCTGCGCCACTGGTCGTTGACCTCGGTGAACACGAGCCCCGCGCTGTCGCTGGTCCACACCGGCTGGCCGATCCCGACCGCGGTGACAGTCTCGACGTCGGTGCCGGTGGCGAGATCGCGCACCACCAATTTGAATCGCTCCGACCCGTCATCGTCAACCAAAGTGGCGAGCAGGCGGCCGTCGGGGCTGACCGCGAAGGCCCCAAGGCGGAAATAGTCCTTGCCCTCGGCCTCGGCATTTTCGTCGAAAATGAGAGCTTCGTCCCCGCCAGCGACAGGTTTGCGATACCACAAGCGGTACTGCGTCCCCTCCTTGAACGCCGACCAATACAGCCAGTCGCCATCCTTCAACGGCGGCGACGAATCATCCTCCTTGATCCGCCCCTTCATCTCCTGAAACAGCCCCTCGACCAGGTCCGCATGCGGCGCCATCGCGGCCTCGAAATAGGCATTCTCCGCCTTGAGATAGTCGAGAACGTCAGTGTCCGTGACTTCGGGATAGCCGGGATCGCGGATCCACGCCCAGGGGTCCTCGATCGTGACGCCGTGATGGGTCGATTGGTGGGGCTTGCGGGCGGCGGTCGGGGGGGTGAAGTCGGTCATGCCAGCCTTCTAACGTGTGGGGCTCCGAGAGAAAGGCGGAATGTCGCCTGTGGGTGAAAAGCGGTCATCCCGACTTGCGATGCTGCCAATGCCTGATTGCCAGCAATGAGTTTAGTGTGGCTCCGCCAATAATGCCCGATACAGCGGTCACGACAACGATTAGTACTACGGCCTGTAGCATTGGGCGCTCCATGCCATGGCCGAGAGCCAATGCGACGAGCCAGCAAACTAGCAAGATGACGGTTGCAAGCAGGAGGCAAACCCTGAAAGCGCCCCAAATCAACACGGGCAACGAGTTTGCGGGCGTTTCACCAACTCTGCCAACGATGAACCGCCGTGCCGTCCAAGCCAGCACCGCCCAAACGAGAATGGCCAAAATGAACCAAATGTTGGCGACATACTCAAACGCAACCTTGCCGCTAATCGTTACTACGCCCAAAGCCCCAATGCAGAGTAACAACGCGCCAACAATGACGAACACCAGGCCAAGACTTGATGATTGAGACAACCGCGCCATGCAATGTCCATCACATTAGTTGTCACTGTCCGCAATGGGTGGAAAGCGGACTCTAAGCCATGACACGGCAAGGATTGCGTAGCTGGCCACAATCACCAGCGCAGCAGAGGTAAGCGTCGCAACTATGGCGGCTGCTCGATGCGCATCTTGTCAGGTGCCTGAAAGTGCTAGCGAAAGACTGAAGCAGCAGGTGCCCGCAAAGTGTGGAAAACCAACCGTTCCCGCATTTTTCGCTGTCCTACAGGTGCCGATCTATGATCCATGCTGGTCGATGGACGGCGCCTGCCTTTACACCCGCACCCACCGGACCCGGCGAGCCGCCGAATGGTCGGCGGGCAAGATTGTTACCTTCATTGTCACCCTCGCCGCGACCCGGACTGTTACCCTCGCGGCGCGCGCGGCGGGGATGAGCCGCAAGGCCGCCTATGCGCTTCGCCAGCGCGATCCCGCCTTTGCCGCCGCCTGGGATGCCGCGATCGGCGAGCGCCGGGGTGACGGTGCCGTTCGCGCCACATCATCAATTTCATCAACCGCTTTGTCACCCTCGAACCACGGTCTGGCCACCGCGCTACGCCCCCGCCTTGTCCCGAATCGGTCGCAGGCCTAGATCGGTTCCATGTCCAGCCATGCCGATCGCCTCGCCGCCCTTCGTGAGCAACTCAAAGCCGACCGGCTCGACGGGTTCGTCGTGCCCCTGACCGACGAGCATATGAGCGAATATGTCGGCAGCTACGCCAAACGGCTGGAATGGCTGACCGGCTTCAAGGGTTCGGCCGGGTCGGCGGTGGTGCTGCCGCAGGAAGCGGCGATCTTTACCGACGGGCGCTACACGCTGCAGGTCCGAAGCCAGGTCGCGGCGTCGGAATGGAGCTACCAATCGGTGCCTGAGACCAGCGCCGCGGAATGGCTTCGCGAGCATGCGCCGCAGGGGGCCCGGATCGGATACGATCCGTGGCTCCACACCGGCGACTGGGTCAAGCAGGCGACCGAGCAGCTTGCCGCCAAGGGCGCGGAGTTGGTCGCCGTGGGTCAGAACCCGATCGACCGCGTGTGGGCGGACCGGCCCGAGCCGTCGAAGGCGCGGTTGGTGGTGCAGCGTGACGAGCTGGCGGGTCAGTCATCGGCCGACAAGCGCCAGCAAATGGCCGACTGGCTGACCGCGAACAATGCCGATGCGGCGGTGCTCGCGGCGCTCGATTCGATCGCCTGGACCTTCAATCTGCGCGGGGCGGACGTCAGCCACACGCCGGTGGCGCTGGCTTATGCATTGGTCAATCGCGACGGGACGGCGGAACTGTTCGTCGATCCGGACAAGGTAGGCGACGAGGTCAAGGCGCATCTCGGCAATGGCGTCCGGCTGCATGATCGCGCCGACTTCGAGGGGTATCTCAGGGGCCTTTCGGGCATGACCATCGCCGTCGATCCCGAGCGGTCGGTGGCGGCGATCGGGCAGGCGCTCGAGGGCGCGGGCGCGAAAATGTGGCGGGTGCGCGATCCGGCGGTGCTGCCCAAGGCGATCAAGAATGACGCCGAAATCGCCGGTCACCAGACCGCACAGGCGCGTGACGGGGCGGCGATTGCGCGTTTCCTGCGCTGGGTCGATACGGAAGCACCATCGGGCAAGCTCGACGAATTGAATGCGTCCGACCGGCTGCAGGCTTTCCGCGAGGAGGGCGGGATGCTTCGCGACCTGTCGTTCGACACAATTTCGGGCAGCGGCCCCAATGGCGCGATCGTCCATTACAAGGCCTCGCCCGAAACCAACCGGCCGATCGAGATGAATTCGCTCTATCTGGTCGATTCGGGCGGGCAGTATGAGGATGGCACGACCGACATCACGCGCACGCTGGCGATCGGCGAGCCGACGGCGGAGATGCGCGACCGCTTCACGCGGGTGTTGCAGGGCCACATCGCTATCGCCACCGCACTCTTCCCCAAGGGCACGCGCGGCGGCCAGCTCGACAGCTTCGCGCGGCGTCCGCTGTGGGAAGCGGGGGTCGATTATGCTCATGGCACCGGTCACGGCGTCGGCGCCTTCCTGTCGGTTCACGAAGGGCCGCAACGAATTTCGCCGGTCGGCAGCGGTCAGGCGGGCGGCGACGAGCCGCTTCAGGCGGGGATGATCCTCAGCAACGAGCCCGGCTATTACAAGACCGGCGAATATGGGATCCGGATCGAGAATCTGGTGCTCGTGGTCGAGAAAAAGGTCGCCGGCGCGGAAAAGGCGATGCTCGGATTCGAGACGTTGACCTTCGCGCCGATCGAGCGGCGACTGATCGCAAAAGAGATGCTGTCGACGCGCGAGATCGAATGGCTCAACGATTATCATGCTGACGTGGTCGAAAAAATCGGGCCGCAACTCGACGGGGAAGAGCGCGCCTGGCTCGAAGCCGCCTGCGCACCGCTTTAGGGGATTACGACATGACGAAGTTGCGACGGGCGGCGGGGCCGCTGGGGTGGATTGCGCTCGGCTGGGTGCTGGGCGCGCTCTATATCCTTGGACCCCGAGCGGCGCTCAACCGCGGGCTCGACCACGGCTATTCGTTGGCGGCCTGGTTCTCGTCGGTCTTTTGAGGTTCCGCGTCACGAGCCTGCGCCTTGCGGCGACGCAGATTTTCGCGAAGGGCTTCGGCGAGCTTGCGGTCGCGTTGCTGGTCGGCCTTGGACATGATTTGTGCCTTATCCGCATCAGGATGCAGGGCCAAGCGGGTTGACGCCGCGCGCCTTGCTGGCCATAGCCCCCCGCGTCTCCGGACATGCTGTCGTAGCTCAGTGGTAGAGCGCATCCTTGGTAAGGCTGAGGTCGTGAGTTCAATCCTCACCGACAGCACCAGCCTCGAAAGACGAATGTCCGGGGGACATTCCTCTTTCGAGGCTCCCTTCTCTGCATTGACGCTCATTGCGCATCCGGTCATGCGCGTTTGATGCGCTTCTTCTCCGACAATGCCGCCGCCGCCTGCCCGCAGGTGATCGATGCGCTGGCCGCCGCCAACGGGCTCGACACGGCCTATGACGGCGATGCGTGGAGCGCGAAGCTGAATCGGGCCTTTTCAGACGTGTTCGAAACCGAGGTCGAGGCTTTGTGGGTGACCACCGGCACTGCAGCCAACAGTATCGGGCTGGCCATGCTGTGCCCGCCAACCGGCGCGATCCTTTGCCACCGCGACGCGCATATCGAAAATGACGAGGCGGGCGCCCCGGCGATGTACAATGGCGGGGCCAAGCTGATGCTGCTCGACGGGCCGGGGGCGAAAGTGACGCCAACGGCGGTCGAGGCGGCCTGTGAGCGCATTCGCCCCGACGTCCATCAGGTCCAGCCAGCGGCGCTGTCGATCACCAACGCCACCGAATATGGGCTGACCTATTCCCCCGCCGAGACGGCGGCATTGGGCGAAGCGGCGAAGGCGCGGGGTCTGGGTTTCCATCTCGACGGCGCGCGATTCGCCAATGCGGTGGTGTCGACCGAGGCCAGTCCCGCCGCGCTGACGTGGAAGGCCGGGGTCGATGTGCTGAGCTTTGGCTTCGTCAAGAATGGCGGGATGAATGCCGAGGCGCTGGTCTTTTTCGACGGAAAGCATGCCGAGGCGGCGAAGGTGCTGCGCAAGCGGTCGGGGCATTTGCTCAGCAAGGGCCGCTACCTTGCCGCGCAATTGCTGGCGATGCTCGACGGCGATGTGTGGCTGGCCAATGCCCGTGCTGCGAACGCGGCTGCAGCGGCGCTGGCCGACGCCTGCGGGGCGGAGCGGCTGGTCTATCCGGTCGAGGCCAACGAATTGTTCGTCCGAATGACGCCAGACGAAGCGACCGCGATCCGGGCGCAGGGGTTCGATTTCTACGACTGGGCGCCGGGTGAGGTGCGGCTGGTGACCAGCTGGGATCAGGACATGGCGGCCGTGGCCGCACTGGCGAAGGCCATCAAGGCGCTGTGAAGGACGCGCATCAATCGCGGATCGATTCGTCGATCATCGTCCCGTTCATCATTTTCACGATCATCTGGGGATCGACTTGGCTGGTGATCCGGGGCCAGATCGACACCGTCGCGGCACAATGGTCGGTGACCTATCGCTTCGCCATGGCGGCGGTCGCGATGGCGGCGGTGGCACATTGGAAGGGCCAGTCGCTGCGCCCCACCCGTGCGATGCTTGGCGTTGCTGCCGTCGTCGGGATCAGCCAGTTCTGCTTCAACTTCAACGGCGTCTACGTCGCCGAGCGCTACATCACCTCGGGCATCGTCGCGACCGTGTTTGCGCTGCTGCTGATACCCAACAGCCTGCTTGCCTGGGCGATGCTTGGCCAGCGACCTAGCGCGCGGTTCGCGATCGGCGGCGGGATCGCGGCGGCGGGCATCTGCTTGCTGTTCGTCAACGAATTGCAGTCGAGCAAGGCGAGTGCGGAAGATGTTTTGCTTGGGCTCGGGCTGACTCTGTTCGGCCTGCTGTCGGCGTCCTGGGCCAACGTCTATCAGGCGCTGGAGAAATCGCGCCGCCAGCCGCTGCTGGCGATGCTCGCCTGGGCGATGGGGATCGGGGCACTGGCCGACGGGTTGTGGGCGGCGGCGGTTGCCGGGCCGCCGACGATCGACTGGAGCATCGGCTACTGGCTGGGCCTGACCTATCTCGCGCTGGCCGCGACGGTGCTTGCGTTCAGCCTGTATCTGCCGGTGGTGCGCAAGATCGGGCCGGGCCGCGCGGCTTACTCCAGCGTGCTGGTGCCGGTCATCGCGATGGGACTGTCGACTATCTTCGAGGATTATCGGTGGAGCTTGCTCGCCGTCATCGGCGGGTTGCTTGCGCTGGGCGGGATGCTGGTCGCCCTCGGCGGCAATCGGGGAAGCAAGATCACTGCCCCCGATGCCGGCTGACCATCACTTCGCCGGCTGATCCGGCACCATCACTATCTGCCGTTGCTGGTCGGCGGGCAGGGTGGCCAGATTTTTCGCCTTCCAGTCCATCGCCATGCTCACCCGGGTTCGGCCCGACGGGTGGTCGAAGAACAATATCTCCTCCAGCGCGCTCGGCTCGATCTTGCGATATTCGCTGAGTTGCATCGCGGTCATGGCGAAGCCATCCGGCTCGCGGGCCGACATCAGACCGAAGGCGTCGGCCTCGCTCTCGTGGAACCTGATGATCGAATTGAAAATGATCCCGCCGGGGATCAGCAGCACGGTCAGGATCATGTACAGCAATGGCGCGGAAGCCGGATCGGCAACTTCCGATACGCCCCACTTTTCGCTGTTTTTCGCCAGAATCCGCGGTGCGATCCAGTACATGACGCCGAGGGCGACCAGCGCCATCAGCGTGATGTAGAGCAGCAATTTCTGGATATGGTAGAGTTTGTAATGGCCCATCTCGTGGCCCATCACCGCCTTGATTCCATGGATGTTGGAACGGTTGAGCAGATTGTCGTTGAGCGCGATGCGGATGGTCGGGCCAAGGCCGGACACGTTGGCCGAAATGCGCTTGGTCTGCTTCGACGCGTCGACCACGAACACGTCGTTGGTTGGGATTTTCTGCTCATGCGCGATGCGCAGAATCTCGGCTTTGACCGGGCCATCGGCCATCGGCGTATATTTGTTGAGCAGCGGCTCGACGAAGATCGGCGCCAGCATGATCATGAACGCCATCATCCCCGCCAGCGCGGCGGTCGCCCACAGCCACCAGCGCTTCGGGCTTTTGCGGATCACGGCGTAGATCACCATGAACATCAGCGCCGCGATCACCAGCCCGACACCCATCAGCTTGAGCTGCTCGACGCCCCATTCGGTCAGCGTCTGGTTGGACATGCCATATTGATGCTCGCGATAATAAGCGGTGTAGATCGACCACGGCAGGGTCAGCACCGCGCCGGCGACGCCGAACGGGATCGAATAGATCGCCGGCTGCAGCCAGCGCCGCTTGGTCCGCTTCGACGCCCACTCGCTCCACGACGCCGACCAGCCGAGCCGAAGCATCAGCCAGTAAGCGATCACCGACACCAGCGCGCCCCAGATCGGAAGCCAGTAGCCGCCTTCGAAATATGCATCCGACCGCGCACGCGCCGCCCCGCTCAACGTGTCGAGATAGGCGCGCGTCGCCATGTCCGCATCGAACGGCGGCGCTGCCGCGATGGCCGCCAGCAGGATGTCGAATTTCATGTGTCAGTCCCCTCAGTCCCCGGCGGGGAGACTAACTGTCTCGGAGGCGCGCGCAAGCCCGCCATTCCCCAAGGAGGACGAGTTGCCTCCCGCCGCCGCGCCCACTAGCAGCAGCCTCATGGACGCACGATTGAACCCCGAAGCCCCGCCTAGCCCGGAACATGTCGTCACCCTTCGCTCGGACTATCGTCCGCCCGACTGGTGGGTGCGGGAGGTGGCGTTGGACGTGGCGCTCGATCCGGCGGCGACACGGGTGCGTTCGACGCTGTTGGTCGAGCGCAATGGCAACCATGATCGGCCGTTGCGGCTTGCAGGCGACGGGCTCACGCCGCTGGCGGTGCGGGTAAATGCCGACGATGTGAACTGGCAAATGGAAGGCGACATGCTGGTGATTGCGCTCGACGGTGCGACGGCTTCCATCGACACTGAGGTCGAGATCGCGCCCCAGGCCAACAGCCAGCTGATGGGACTTTATGCATCGGGCGGCATTCTATGCACCCAGTGCGAGAGCGAAGGCTTCCGCCGCATTACCTTCCACCCCGACCGGCCGGACGTGCTGAGTATCTACTCGGTGCGTATGCGGGCGGAAAAGGCGCGCTTTCCGATCCTGCTGGCCAATGGAAATCTAGTCGACAGCGGGGACGGTGAGGGCGGAACGCATTGGGCCGAATGGGAGGATCCTTTCCCCAAGCCATCCTATCTGTTCGCGATGGTCGCGGGCGACCTTGCCGCCAATCGCGATGCCTTCACGACGATGAGCGGCCGCAAGGTCGATCTCGCCATTTGGGTTCGCGAGGCCGACCTTCCGCGCACCGCGCACGCCATGACCAGCCTGAAACAGGCGATGGCTTGGGACGAAACCGCTTACGGGCGCGAATATGACCTCGACCTATTCAACATCGTTGCGGTCGACGATTTCAACTTCGGCGCGATGGAGAATAAGGGGCTCAACGTCTTCAACTCGCGCTACATATTGGCCGACCAGGAAACCGCAACCGACGCCGATTTCGATGCCATCGCAGGGGTCGTCGCGCATGAATATTTCCATAATTGGTCGGGCAATCGCGTGACGTGCCGCGACTGGTTCCAGCTGAGCCTGAAGGAAGGCTTCACCGTTTTCCGCGACCAATGCTTCTCGGCCGATATCGGATCGGAGGCGGTCAAGCGGATCGACGACGTGCGGCTGCTACGAGCGGCGCAATTTCCCGAGGATGCGGGGCCGCTGGCGCATCCGGTGCGGCCCGACAGCTATATGGAAATCACGAATTTCTACACCGCGACGGTTTATAACAAGGGGGCCGAGCTGATCCGCATGATGC
>JAZKHF010000208.1:983-9309 GCA_040385545.1 Pseudomonadota bacterium | reverse complement strand
TGATCGGCTCGCCGGCGCGCAGCAATTTGACCATCTGGACGATCTTGACGTCCAGATCGACGCGGCCGTCGGTCAGCGCCTTGACCGCCGCCTGCACCCTTTTGACGGTCCCGGCATGGTCGGCACCCCAGATGTTGACGAGGTGGTCGGCCTTCTCCGCCTTCTGCAGATGGTAAGCCGCATCGCCGCCGAAATAGGTCCAGCTTCCGTCCGACTTCTGCAGCGGGCGATCCTGATCGTCGCCGAACTGGCAGGAGCGGAACAGGGTCAGCTCGACCGGCTCCCACTCGTCGTCTTCGGTCAGGCTCTTGGGCCGCTCCAGCTCACCCTGGTAGACCAGTCCCTTGGCCTTGAGCTGCTCCATCGCCCGGTCCGGCCCGCCCGCTGCGGCAAGCTCTGCCTCCGAGGCGAACAGGTCGTGATGGATTCCAAGCAGGCCAAGGTCATGCTTGATCAATTCGATCATGGCAGCGACGGTCTTGGTCTTGAACGTCTCCAGCCACTCGGCCTCGGGCGCATCGACGAACTTGTCGCCAAACTCGGCTGCCAGCGCCTGCCCCACGGGAACCAGATAATTGCCCGGATAAAGCCCTTCCGGTAGCTCGCCGATGTCCGCGCCAAGCGCCTCGCGATACCTGAGGTGCGCCGATCGGGCCAACGTATCGACCTGGCTCCCCGCGTCGTTGACATAATATTCGCGCGTGACGACGAACCCGGCCGCCTCCAGCACGCTCGCCAGCGCATCGCCCACCACCGCGCCGCGGCAATGACCCATGTGCATCGGCCCGGTCGGGTTGGCCGAGACATATTCAACATTGACCCGCTCGCCGTTACCGACGTTGGACTTCCCATAGGAAGCATCTTCCGACAGGATCGTGCCCAGCTCTTCGCGCCACGCCGCCTCGTCGAGCCGCAGATTGATGAACCCCGGCCCGGCAATCTCGACCGCGGCCACCCCCGGCAATGCCTCCAGCTTCGGCGCGATCAACCCCGCCAATGCACGCGGATTGGTCCCCGCCGCCTTGGCCAGCACCATCGCCGCATTGGTCGCGAGATCGCCATGCGCGGGATCGCGCGGCGGCTCGACCGCAACATTGCGGCGATCAAGATCGGCGGGCAGCAGATCCTCGCCAACGAGTTGGTCGAGCACACCGTCGAGCCGTGCTTTATATTGTGCGTAGAGAGACATGCCGCGCCTCTAGCGCAGCATCATCGCCGCGTCACCCGGGGTCAGCGCGCTGCGACCCTCGCGCGTGCCTGCCGCAGCGCGGCGCGAGCCCGAAGCGATTTTCCGCAAATGCGCGGTCGGCCATAATCGCTCCTGCTGAAGCGCAAGCTGCGCCGCCCCGCCTGGACGCCTGATATGCCACGAAACGGACGCGTATTTGCCTGGTGAACCGAGCAAAAAATCAGGAATATTATGGATTGTTAATAACTTGCTAGCTGATAAGTTTACAGTCACGTAACAGGAATCGGGTGTAACGGGAGTCGGATAATGAAACGATGGACGACGTTGGGAATTGCGGCTTGTGCTACCTCTGCCGCCGCGCACTTCCCTGCCCAAGCGACGACGCAGCCTGTCGCGACGGCCCCGGTCACACTCAACTCGCTGGCCGACATGCCCAATACCGACGTTCGCTATTACGACGTCACCGCATCAAATGTTTTCGAGATCAATCGTTCGATCACCAGGCAGCGGCCCAAGTCCAAAAATGGCAATCCGACTCCCGCTTCAACCGATTGGGCCATTCGCGCGGAGTTCGACCGGACCAACACCGATGGCCAGTGTCGCGTCACAGCGGCCCGCGCCGGCTTTACCGCAACCGCCGATCTGCCGAGGCTCGCCGATGACGCGAAGGCCGACAAACCGCTTCGGGAGCGCTGGCAAAGCTACGTTGGCCGAATCGAGCAGAATTCAATCGCGACTTTGGTGTTCGTTTATGAAAACCTCGGGCGTATCGAACAGGCGATGCTCAGTAGCGATTGCGAAACAGCCAAGTCAGTCGCCGCAGCCGCAATCGAACAACTGAGGGTCCAGGCCGTCCTTCTGGATACGGTCCGCGAGCGACAGCTGGCTCGGCAAAACGAGTCTCTCGCCGAATTCCGGCCGATTAAACGGAGAGACCAGAAAGTTGTTTGCCAGATTCTGAAGGGAACCGGCTCGCGTCTAAACAAATTGAGCACCTGCATGGAGCTACGCGAATGGGAAAAATTGGCCGCGGAATCCGAGGCCTTCACTCGCAAAATTCAGGATTCCTATAACCTGCGCTGGGAAGATTTGCGGTAAGCCCTGGGCGGGATCCTGTCGCGAACCACGGCCAAGATCGCTGACGTTCTCGACGGCCAGGGATGATCGGCGAGTCGGGGCCGATCTTGCGCCAGACGATCGACCTAAGCGTGCTGGATCAATCTCACGGCACGAGTCCAGAAACGCGCTTGCTTACGCCTTGAGTTTGGTGTCGGTCGGACCTGCGGCGATGGGCTCAGGAAGATCAATCGCGCGGCGATCCGCATGACAGCCTCTTCCTCGGCTGATTCTACCCGCCAAGCCGCCGTATGTCTCGATTGAAGTGGATGTGACGCCCCTCGCCCGCCGCACCGGCCAGCGCCGCCATCGCCTTCGCGACCACGTCCGCATCGATTGCCGCGATCTTGTCGAGCGAGCCGCGGAGAAGCAGATTCGCCATCGGGCTGACCGCAATCCCAATCCGCTCCCCCAGTCGCCGGTCGCTGCCGCGATTCCCCCGCAGCAGGCCGGGCCGGATGATGTCGAGCCGCTCGAACCCGCGCGCCGCGAGATCGCGTTCCACCTCCCCCTTGAGCGCCAGATAGTGATTGCGCGCTTCGGGATCGGCACCGACCGAGGAGACCGTCAGGAACTGCCGTGCCCCGGCCGCCTTGGCCGCCCCGGCGAACGCAACCACCGCATCGTGATCGACCGCCCGAAACGCGTCCCAGCTGCCCGCCTGCTTCCACGTCGTCCCAAGCGTCGAAATCGCCACATCGAGCGACTCGTCGGCGAGCAGGCCGGGCCACTCGGCCGTCCTCCCTACCCGCTCCTTGGCACCCGCGACGTCGGCGGTGCGCCGCCCGATCAACAGCACATCATGCCCCGCGGCCACCAGGCGTGGCGCCAGCGCTCGACCGATCAACCCCGTCGCCCCGATCATCGCAATGCGGATCATCGGCGGATGGTAGGTTTGACAGCGCGCAGGTCAATGCAGCCCTCGACCCATCTCGATCGATTGCGACTCTGGGACGACCGACGCTAGCGTCTCATGTCACCATGTTTGCAAAGGATTGCATCGCTGGTGCGGCAGGGGGTAGGCCAACTTTAGGTTGCCAATCCCGATCGCAGGAGATTGATCGTCTGTCGTTCGAATGCTTGTGGATGTCGAGCGGCGGACCTTAGCGTGTCTTCGCTCAACGTCATCGCCACCTTGCCATCGGCGAGCATAAGACCGGCGTCACACACCGAGGCCAACGTGCCGAGGTCATGAAGGGCGGTCACCAGTGTCAGGCCGTCGTCAACCATTGCGCGCAAGGCCTGACGCAAATCGAACATCGCCACCGGGTCGAGCCAGTTGAACGGCTCATCCAGGATCACGAGCGTACGGCCGCCAGCAAATGCCGATGCGATTGCAATACGCTGTCGCATTCCGGCCGAGCAGTCACCGATCCATCGATCGAGCAGCGGGCCCAAACCCAAAGCGTCATTGAGCGTGCCTAGGCGGCTGGCGACCTGCTCCATCGTTCCCCCAACAAGTTCCAGGGCATCGCGAGCTCGCAACGCATCAGGCAATTTGTCCGCTGGTGGAGCAAAGCCGAAGTGCGACGCACGGCCTGCGCGGTCTGCAACAACCTCTTCCCCATTCACTCGGCACGATCCGCCGGTGAAGGGCAGCCTTCCACCAAGCGCCCGGAGAAGACTGGTCTTGCCCGATCCGTTAGCGCCAATGAGGCCAAACCAAGACCCTTTCCCGACCGTCAGATTGACGTCGTGGACAACGCGTATTCCACTTCGCTCGACCTTTACTCCGGCGAGCTGAACAGCCGGGATCATGCCAGCAACCAAGTCTTCGCTCTTCCGCGCCGATGTAGATTCCAAACGATGGCGATGGCGGCAACGGGCAGAGCGACCGGCGCAGAATATGCCACCATCACCAGCAACAAAACGAGGATGGATACCAGATGATCGCCGAAACGCTTGCTGTGCAGTCGATAGGCGAAGGCGCGCAAGGTCATCAGGAGCAACATCACGCCCGATGCCACAGCAGCGACGGCCGCTGCGAACGGCCCCAAGGCAAGCCAGCATCCCGGTATCGCGATGACCACGAATGACGCCGTGCTCTTCGCGTGATGACGGAGGATGCTGCTCGATCCATGTCCGGCAATCGTCATGAAATGGACCGTTCCATGATCGACGATGGTGAGGGCCAGGACTAGCAGACTTGTTTCCATACCGACGATCGCCAATTGCGCATCCGTCCCTAGCGACCGTGCTGGCAGCAGCGAGACGAGCAGGACCACGGCGGCTGCGGCTCCGGCCCCCGATTGTTGCAGCCACACCCGGATCGCGAATATCCGCCAACTTCTGTTAAAGGTATTCGACCTCAGTCTAGGCCCTCCCGACAGTCCCGTTATCGCCACCCCAGCCAGATATGCAGGAAAGGCGACGATCAGCAACGAAGGCCGAGTCACAAGCATGAGGGTCGTCATGATCGCCAGTCCCAGACCCACCCAGATGATTTGGTAACGTCGGCGCGAGGCCGGTTGCAGAGCGTCGCTCGCCAAAAGGCCATCGAAGCTGTGAAAGGCCAGGCGCGTGGCGACAATCCGTCCCAAGCCGACGCCGATGAAAAAGCCGCCCGCAAGCGTCGACCAAGCCGCAATCGTCCACTCTCGATGTGCGAGCCACGAATAGACGAATGCCAAGACAAAGAGGATCATGGTTCCGACAATCAGCCGGTCATGCCATCCGACAAACGTCGCTCTCAACACATTACGGACGATTTGCGCATCGTGACGATATAAGCGGTGCGGGTTCGTCGGAGCATCGGGAGGCTGTCTCATGTTCACAGCGGAACCCTAACCATCCTCGAAATTGCATCAACCCTGACTGATTCATGTCGGCCGTCGCCAAACTGGCATAGACGTTGCGACAATGGCTACGACCGTCAACCGCCACCCAAAGCGATCGTCAGTCCGACAAATTTCTCTGTCCTACACACACGATGTTGTGCGACATTCTCCGTCGCTCTTTCACATCGTTGTTGTTCTCCCCCAAGAATTCCAACGCTGCTCGATGCCAAATCCCTAAGTTTACAAATTGGGCAGAAAAAGTCGCCGAAGTGAAGAAACTTCGTCAACTTAAGCCTAAAACCGATCCGGCAAATGGACCGGCCCAACCAGGCGTTCATGCTGGCGAATGGCAAAGCCGTCGGTCATCCCGGCGATGTAATCGGCGATTCCGCGCAGGCGTCCGGTCTCGTCATCGCCGGCCCATCCTTCGGGCAACAGTGCGGGGTTGGTGCGGTAGGCGGCGGCGAGGTTGGTGATGACGCGTTGCGCCTCGATGCGGACCGGTTGAAGCGTCGCGCTGTTGTATAGTCGGTCGTAGAGGAAGCGCTTGAGCGCCCGCTCCTCGGCCTGCATTCCCTTGGAGAAGCCCGCCAGTTGGCGCCCGCACCCGCGCACCTCCTCGATCGTCGCTACCCCCGCCCCTGCGACTCGCGAGCGGGTCTCGTCGAGCACGTCGCCGACCATCGTCCCGATCCCGTCGCGGACCAAAGCCTTGACCTTGCGATCCTCGTCCAGCGCCGGATGGCGCGCCTCGATCGCTTCCCACAGCCGCGCGACCATCGGCAGTTCGAGCAATTCATCGAGCCGCAGGATCCCCGCCCGAAGCCCATCGTCGATGTCGTGATTGTCGTACGCAATATCGTCGGAGATCGCCGCGACCTGCGCTTCCAGGCTCGGCCAGCTGCCCAGCTCCAGCCCGAACGCCGCATCCGCTTCCGCCATCGCCCAGCCGGGCGCCTCCACCGGACCATTATGCTTGGCCAGCCCCTCGAGCGTCTCCCAGCTCAGGTTCAGGCCGACGTAATCGGGGTAAGGTGCCTCGATCCGGGTCACCAGCCGCAGCGTATGGCCATTGTGATCGAACCCGCCGGCATCGGCCAGCGCGGCCGACAGCGCGTCCTCCCCGGCATGACCGAACGGCGGATGGCCAAGGTCGTGCGCCAGGCACAATGCTTCGGTCAGATCCTCGTTCAGCCCGAGCGCCCGCGCCATCGAACGACCGATCTGCGCGACTTCGATGCTGTGGGTCAGCCGCACCCGGAAATGATCGCCGTCGGGGGCGACGAACACCTGCGTCTTGTGGCGCAGTCGGCGGAAGGCGACCGAATGAACGATTCGGTCGCGGTCGCGCTGGAAGGCGTCCCTCGGGCCGCGCGGACCATCCGCGCGTTCCGGAAAGGCCCGGCCGCGCGATCGATCCGGCCGCGCGGCGAGCCCCCCGAATTCGCTCATTTCGTGGCGATTTTCTCGAACGTCATGCCGTCGGGGGCGGTGTAGGGGAAACCGTCGATGCCGGCCTTGGAAAGCTGGTTGACGAACTCGCCGCTGTCGTCCCGGTTCTTGAACGGTCCGATCACCAGCCGGAACAACTCCCGCCCCTTGGTCACTTGCGCGCTCCGGCCGCTGAACAGGCCCGGCTTCTTGGCGCGGATTTTCTTATACTCACCGGCCATCCGCTCGGGATGCGCCCCGCTCGCCAGTTGCACGAAATAAGGACTTGCGGGGGGCTTGGCCTTTGCCGCCGCCGGTTCGGATTTGCTCTTGGCGGTCTTCACGGGATCAAGCTTCGCCATCTCGACCTTGGGCCTGGGCGCGGGCGGACGCTTGATCTCCAGCTTCGGCGTGGGGCGCGGCGGTGGAAGCGCGGCGGCTTCGGCCACCACGGTCGATGACGCCACAGGCTCGACCAGAGGGCCAGCCTCGACAATCCTGATCGGCTCATTCGTCTCGTTAAGCGCTGGTTCCCCATTCAACGGAACCGGCGGCTCGGACACCGCGGGTGCCGGCATCAATTCATCGGTGGCGGCAAAGCCCGGTCGGGGTTCCGGGTCGGCGGGCGCTGCCCTTTCCTTGCTGGTGACGGCCGTCTCCGGCTTGCGCTGTCGAGAGGCATAGCGTGAAGGATCGAGCGACGGACGGACCATCGCCATATAGGTGGATGGCGCGGCGGCCTGACGTTCGGCACGTCGCGGCGATTCAACTTCGGCCGGCGCCGGTTTCGGCGGGCTGGCCTTGGCCAATTTGGGTTTCGATGGAGCAGCCTGGGCAACACGCGTCTTGATCGGCGGGGTCTTCTGCACCCGCGTGCCCCGACGCGACTGATCGATCACCACCTCGGAATCGTTGCCGATCGACAGGACGGGGGACGATGGTACGGGCTGGGCCGACGCAAATCGCTGCGCCGCATCCTTGGGGAATTCACCAAGATGCACCGCCATCGCTTTCTCGTCGGGACGAAGCACCGGCAACATCCGAAAGAATGGCTCGAACCGCGCACCCGCGCCGGGCAGCGCCGCTTCGATCGTCCGCCGGGCGCCTTCGCGATCGCCCGCCAGTGCCATCACGAAGGCGTTGGTCCTGACCGCCCCGGGGTCGCGCCGGCGCAGCAAGGGATCGAGCGTTGCCGACGCGCCCTTGATGTCTTTCGAGATCGCCAGGCTCAGCGCCAGCCGCCGCCTGGCTTCATCCGCTTGGCCGCCGAACATCGCGACTCGATAATCGGACTGGGCCTTCGCCTGTTCGCCGAGCAGGTCGAAGGCGAGACCGCGATCCAGCGCGAGAAGCGACTGCGGCGAGCCTAGGGCCGACGCCCGATTGAAATAAGTCATTGCCGCGCGCGCATCGCCCATGGCGGTCATTGCCGCCCCCATGCCGATCTTCGGCACCGGGCTGTTCGGCGCGGCTTCTTCCGCGCGACCATAAAATCCCGCCGCGGCCTGCGTGTCGCCCATATCGAGCGAGGCGCGACCCGCTGCGATCAGCGCCGCGAAATTGCGCGGTTCATTCGCGAGGGTGCGGAGCGATCCCGCAAGCGACGTGCCGGGATCGTAGGCATTGGGAGCAACCGAATATTGCGCGTGGGCCGGAACGGCGCTTGCTGCAATCGCAGCGAGGAGGATCAAGGCGGGCGCCGCGCGACGGGTCGGGATGATGTGCATGATCAGCCCCATCGCCCAAACCAGCTTGCTCCAACATTGCTGGAGATCAAGACGAGGCGAATCGTGGCGGGGCGGCGATGAATCGA
>JAZKHF010000208.1:0-973 GCA_040385545.1 Pseudomonadota bacterium | reverse complement strand
CGCCGCCCCGCACGTCACTGCGAGGAAAGAGTGGGCCGTATGGGCCAGACCCATGCTTACTGGTTGTTCTGCCGGTTGAGGAACCGCGGGATATCGAGCGGTTCGCGGCGGAAGCTGGGTGCCGCCTCACCATCATTTCCCTCGGCCTGCGCGGCACCTCGGGCAATATTGCTCATCCGCTCGAACAACGTGCCGCCGCCCGTGGCAATCTTGGGCTTGTCCTCGGTCGCGGTCGGAGCTGTCCGATCTCCGGCCGTCGTTGCGGTTAGATCATCGTCGGCGGGCGGACCAACCGGGACCGAACCGACCGGAGTCGTCAGGACATCATCACCGTCCAGCACCAATTCTCCGGCTTCATCGTCCGACGTAAGCTCCAGCATGTCCTCGTCGGCCGCACTCGTCGTGTCGGTCATGGTGGGGGCGATCGTCTGGGTTACGGTCGGCATCGGCGCGACGCTCAGATTTGCGGGTGCGGTGCGGCCCGGGAAACTGAATACCTTGGCCGGCTGGGCCATCGTCCCGGCTTCTGATTCGATACCGGTGGCGACCACAGATACGCGGATCTTGCCTTCCAGTCCGTTGTTGAACGCGCTGCCCCAGATGATATTGGCGTCGGGGTCGACCAGTTCCTTGATGTGGCTAGCGGCCTCGTCGACTTCCATCAGCTTCATGTCCTCACCGCCGGTGATCGAGATGATCACGCCTTTGGCACCCTTCAGGCTGACGCCGTCGAGCAGGGGGTTGGAAATGGCTTTCTCGGCGGCTTCGATCGCGCGATTTTCGCCCGACGCTTCGCCGGTGCCCATCATCGCCTTGCCCATTTCGCCCATCACCGAGCGGACGTCGGCGAAGTCGAGGTTGATCAGGCCCGGCATGACCATCAGGTCGGTGATCCCGCGAACGCCCTGCTGCAGGACTTCGTCGGCCATTTCGAACGCTTCCTTGAAGGTCGTGTCCGAATTGGCGAGGCGGA
>JAZKHF010000207.1:0-3072 GCA_040385545.1 Pseudomonadota bacterium | reverse complement strand
CCGGTGACGTTGGTGCGTTCCCCGATATTGACGAACCGCGCGCCTGCGCCGGAAGTCGTCATGCCGCGAGGGTCATGGGCTCGAGGCCGGCAAGCATGGTGAGGCCGGGCCTGTTGGCCACGTTGCGCGGCGAGCTGCCCGCCACTTCCCGGGCGATGGCGCCGATATGGGCGGGGGTGGTACCGCAGCATCCGCCTACGACGTTCACTAGCCCCTCAGCGACCCACTCGGCCACCTGCCGCGCCGTTTCCTCGGCGGCCTCGTCATAGTCGCCGAGATCGTTGGGAAGCCCAGCGTTGGGATAGGCCATGACGAGGGTCTCGGCCTGTTTGGACAGCGCCGCGAGATGCGGGCGGAGCTGGGCGGCACCGAACGAGCAGTTGAGGCCGATGGTCAGCGGCCGGGCGTGGCGAACGCTGGCCCAGAACGCCTCGACCGTATGGCCGGAAAGGTTGCGGCCGGAGAGATCGGTCAGGGTCATCGAGACCATGATCGGGAGCTCTCGGCCGAGCGCGTGGCCGGCCTCAAGCGCGGCCATGATCGCGGCCTTGGCATTGAGCGTGTCGAACACCGTTTCGATGAGAATGAAATCGACCCCTCCATCGACCAGCGCATCGACTTGGGCACGATAGGAGGCCTTGACCCCATCGAAATCGACTTCGCGGAAGCCTGGATCGTCGACGCGGGGCGAGAGCGACAAAGTCTTGTTGGTCGGGCCCATCGCGCCCGCGACCCAACGCGGTTTGCCATCGGCGGCGGTGGCGGCGTCGGTGACCGAGCGGATGATCCGGGCCGAGGCGCGGTTCATCTCGTCGGACAGCGTGACCGCCTCGGGCCCGTAGTCGGACTGGCTGATCGACGTGGCGTTGAAGGTGTTGGTGGCAAGCAGGTCAGCTCCGGAATCGACGAAGCGCTTGCAGATGGCGGCGATGATGTCGGGTCGGGTCAGGTTGAGCAGATCGTTGTTGCCGCGCTGATCGAGCGTAACCGCGAGGTCGCCACGATAGTCGGCTTCGACCAGTTTCTCGGCCTGGATCATGGTGCCATAGGCACCGTCCTTGACAATGATGCGGCTGGCCGCCTCGGCGCGGAAGGTGTCGGCGGCGGTCATTTCCCGCGTACTCCAAGCAGGTGGCAGATGGCATAGGCCAGCTCGGCACGGTTCAACGTGTAAAAGTGGAAATTGCGCACCCCGCCGGCGTAAAGCTGGCCGCACAACTCCGCAGCGACGGTGGCTGCGATCAGCTGGCGTGCCGCGGGGAGTGCGTCGAGGCCTTCGAACATGTCGTCCATCCACTTGGGGATGGCGGCGCCGCACTGACCGGCGAACTTGCGGGTGGTGGCAACGTTGGTGACGGGCAGGATGCCGGGGACGATCTCGACGTCCAAGCCGGCGGCGGCAGCACGATCGCGGAAGCGGAAGAAGTTCTCGGCGGAAAAGAAGAACTGGCTGATCGCGCGGTCGGCGCCGGCATCGACCTTGCGTTTGAAATGGTCGAGATCGGCGTCGGGACAGGTCGCCTCGGGATGAACCTCGGGATAGCAGGCAACTGAGATGTCGAACGGCGCGACCTGCTTGAGGCCCGCGACCAGTTCCGCGGCGGTGGCATAGCCGTCGGGATGCGGCGCGAACGCACGACCGGCCTCGGGCGGATCGCCGCGAAGGGCGACCAGATGGCGTACCCCGGCGTCCCAATAGGATTGGGCGACCGCATTCACTTCCTCGCGGCTAGCGTCGACGCAGGTCAGGTGGGCGGCGGCAGTCAGCGGCGTTTCCGCGGCGATCCGGGCGACGGTCTGGTGGGTGCGCTCGCGGGTCGAACCCCCTGCCCCGTAGGTCACGCTGACGAACCGCGGATTGAGCGGTGCGAGGGTCTCGATCGATTGCCAAAGGGTCGCGGCCATGGCTTCCGTCTTGGGCGGGAAGAATTCGAAGCTGACGGCAATGTCGCCGCGCGCCTCGGCAAACAGGGGGGCATGCTCGGCCAGGGCGGTCTCGGCGAGTTCTGCACAGTCGCGCGGATTCATGCGGCTTTCCGTTCAAAGGCAATCGGCTTGGAACCGCGCCACAGGGTGACGGTCAATTCACCGCCTTCAAGATGTTCGGTGTGATCAAGGTCGAGCCCGGCGGCGGCAAACCAGCCGGCGATCACTTCATCCGAAAAACCCAGGCGGACGTGGGCATCGGTCGAGCGCAGCTCCTCCCGATCATGCGCCGCGAAATCGACCACCAGCAGCCGGCCATCGAGACGAAGCACGCGCGCCGCTTCGGCAATCGCGGCGGCGGGCGACTGCGCATAATGCAGCACCTGGTGGATGATGATGCTGTCCGCGCTCTCCGTTGGCAGCGGAAGCGCGTACATGTCGGCCTGGCGCAAGCTGGCGTCGGCGATCCCGGCCTTGTCGAGTTTGACCCTGGCGACGCGCAGCATTTCCGACGAGCGATCGACGCCGAGCGCCTGGGCCGCGCCAGGGCCGAGCAATTCGATCATGCGGCCGGTACCGGTGCCGATATCGAGCAACGTACCGAGCGGACGGTCCGCGAGCGCAGCAGCGATGGCTTTCTCGACCGCGCTTTCCGGGACGTGAAGCGATCGGATCGTGTCCCAGGCATCGGCATGGGCGGCGAAATAGCGCGCGGCGGCCTCGGCCCGATCGGCGCGGACCGCGGCGAGACGCTGCGCATCCTGGTCAAGCAGGGCAAGACTTGCGGAGTCGAGCCACTGGTCAATCAACTCCACCAGCGCATCGGTGCGCGGTCCGGCAGTCAGCGCGAGAAAGACCCAGCTGCCCTCCTTGTGGCGATCGATCATTTGCGAATCGGCAAGGATTCTGACATGACGCGACACTCGCGGCTGGCTTTGGCCAAGCACTTGCGCAAGCTCACCGACCGACAATTCCATCGTCCGAAGCAGCGCGACAATGCGCAGCCGCGACGGATCGGCCAGCGCCTGGAACAACTCCGCCAGCGGCAGGCTCCGGTGAGCGTCGGAGGCGATCTCAATGGTCATCGTCCACAGGATATAAAGAATTCTTTATATCCGTCAACGAATGAGAGAGGCAACGAAGGGG
>JAZKHF010000206.1:0-3339 GCA_040385545.1 Pseudomonadota bacterium | reverse complement strand
ATCAGCAAGGCGCGCTTCATCTCGTCCTGGCCGACGATCGCGGAGAAGGGGAAGGACAAGCGCACGCGCGATGTGTAACACGGGTTGGACACTCCACAAGATAGGCAGGCGCGGCAATGTGGACACCAGTGATCATCGCCGCCGGAACCGCCATCTTCTTGGGAGCCGCGGGCGGCCTGCTGACCCCGATCGGCCCCTGGTATCGCAACCTGAAGAAGCCGTCGCTGCAACCGCCCGACTGGCTGTTCGGCCCGGCGTGGACGATTATCCTGGGCCTTGCCGCCTGGTCGGCGGTGATCGCGTGGAATGCAGCGCAAGGGGAAGGGGAGCGAGCCGCGGTCGTCATCCTGTTTGCGACCAATGCGGTGTTCCACCTGCTGTGGATCCCTTTGTTCTTTAAATGGCAGCGTCCCGACTGGGCTTTGGTCGAAGTGGTATTCCTGTGGGGGTCGCTGGTTGCATTGGTGGTCGGGCTGTGGCCGATTTCGCAAAAGGCGAGCCTGCTGATCCTGCCGTATTTGTTGTGGGTCAGCTTCGCGAGTTGGCTCAATTGGGCGATCGTCAAACTGAACCGCCCGTTCGCCTAGCGCGCCATTCTGATCAGCGTGGAGGCGGGGCTCCCGCCGACATCGCGATAAATTCGTCGACCATCACCAGCCGTTCTGCGATCAGCACGCGCCAGGGCGCGTCGCGCGGCGTGAGTTCCAGCGCCTGCAGCCAGGCGCGCTTCGCCGCGGGAAGATCGCCGCCCTGCACCGAAGCAAGGCCGAGGAAGAAAGCCGGGCCCGGCTGATCGGGCGCGAGCGCAAAGCCGCGGCGGAACGCATTTTGCGCAGCGGGCGATTGCTGGCCGGCGTCATGGTAGGTCAGCGCACTGCCGAGCCCGGTCCATAGCGCCGCATTTCGCGGTTGGCCGTGCACCGCGTCGAGTAGCAGTTCCACTGCACCTGTCGTGTCGCCGGCACGCAATTTATCGTCCGCCGCGGCAAGGGTCGCGGTGGCCGCAGGGTCGGTAGGCATGATGGTTGATCGGAAGGCGACCAGGCCGGGGTCGATTTCGATACGCCGAATGTCGGGACTCGCGGGGCTACCCTTAAGTTCTGCATTCTGCTGCAGCGCATAGCCCGCCCCGCCGACCAGCAGCGTTGCAACGGTGAGCAGGCCAAGTGAGCGCGAGACGCCCCCAAGCCACAACAAGCCGAACGCCGCCAAGGCGATCACCAGTAACCACAGCCAGCCCATCAGCGCTTCTTCCGCTTGAAGCTGCGGCTGGCGATCAGCGCTCCGATCGCGAGCAATGCCAGCGGCGCGAGCCACAAGGGCGCAGTGATCTGGCTCATCGGCGGATCGTAACTGACATAGTCGCCATAGCGCTTGATCAGCCAGTCGCGGACTTGGGGGCCGCTTTCGCCGGCCGCGATCCGCTGTCGCACCAGGGCGCGCATGTCGCCTGCCATTTCAGCGTCGCTGTCGGAAATCGCCTGACCCTGACAGACTAGGCAGCGCAGCGTCTCCATCAATTTTTTCGCCTCCGCCTCCTTCGCCGGGTCGGCGAGCTGGCGGTTGGCGTCGGGCGCGGGCGGCAAGCTGGAATCGGCCAGTGCGGGCGCCGCAAGCAACAGCATCAGTGCGAGGAGCAATCTGCGCATCATCGTGCTTTCTCGATCGCGGCAAGGATCACGGGCACGTCCGACGCCTTGATGTCGCCGACGTGCTGGTGGGCAATGCGGCCCCGCGCATCGATCACGAAACTTTCCGGCACGCCCGAGGAGCCGAGCGCGAACTGGATCGTCGATTGAGGGTCGCTGCCGATCCGTTCGAACGGATTGCCGTTGCGGGCGAGAAAGTTCTGCAGCGCGGCTTCGGTATCGCGGATCGCCACCCCGTCGATCTTGACCCCGGCATCCTTCAGCCGGGTCAGGATCGGCGCCTCGGCGATGCACGGCGCGCACCAGCTGGCGAACACGTTGAGCAGCCGCGGCTCGCCCTTGCCGAAGTCGGTGCTGGCGAGGCCCGGCTGGCCGGGGACGATCGCGGGGAGTGCGAATGCGGGCAGCTGCTGGCCGATCAAGGCCGACCGGACGGTGCGGTCGGCAGGTTTGAACAGGCCGCTGGCAAGCACCGCGGCGATGCCGATGAAGAAGATGATCGGCAGGAAGAGGAGGGCGCGCTTCATGCCGGCCCCGGTTGCTCACGGATCGCGCGATCCTTGCGGCGGGTGCGTCCGATCAGCGACAGTGTCCCACCCAATGCGACAAGGATCCCGCCAAACCAAATCAGGGTTACGAACGGCTTCCACCACAAGCGCAATTGCCAGCGCCCGTCCTCATCCTGACTGCCGAGGACGGTGTAGAGCTGGCCGTCGAGGCGCGTGGCGATGGCCGACTCGCTAGTGACCATTGGCGGTGTCGCGAAGAACCGCGATTGGGGATGCATGGTGAAGCGCTTGCCGTCGCCGCGCCATACGGTGAGATCAGCCTCCATGGCCGACCAGTTGGCGCCCACCGCGGGTCCAACCGTATCCAGCCGTACGGTGAACGGGCCGACCTGCTCGGTCTCGCCGATGCGCGCGGCCACCAATGTTTCCTTGGTAAAGGCGCTGTCGGACGCCATCCCCGCCAAACTCACCGCGATCCCGAAATGGGCGATCACCATCCCCCATGTGAACAATGGCGTTCTTTTGAGGTCGCGCTTCCAAAGCGGTGCGATGCTGGCGACTGCCACGCCGCTGGCGACCACCAGTCCCAGCAAGGGCAAGATGCCGATGCCCGGGGCGAGGATCAGGACGGCAGCCAGCGTCGCGACCAGAATCGCGACGGGTATGGCTGCCCGCCGGAGCGCGGCGCCAAGCTGGTCGCGCCGCCAACGCAGTAAGGGGCCGACCCCCATGAACAGTGCGAGCAGCAAGGCGATCGGGCCGGTCGTCTTGTCGAAGAAGGGCGGGCCGACCGACAATTGCACCCCGAACGAGGCGGCAACGATTGGATAAAGCGTGCCGATAAGGACGATCCCGAGAATGACGGTCAGCAGCAAATTGTTGACCACCAGCGCGCCCTCGCGGCTGACCGGCTCGAACGTCGTTCCCTCGCGGATCGTGCCAGCGCGGAGTGCAAAAAGTATCAATGCACCGCCGATGTAGATCGCCAGCAGCGCCAGGATGAAACTGCCGCGTTCCGGATCGACCGCGAAGGCATGAACGCTGGTCAGGATTCCCGAGCGGACCAGAAAGGTGCCGATCATCGACATGGAAAAAGCGACCACGGCGAGCATGATCGTCCACGCGCGAAGTCCGTCGCGGGTGGCGAGCACGGTGACCGAATGGAGCAAGGCGGTGGCGGC
>JAZKHF010000205.1:0-20209 GCA_040385545.1 Pseudomonadota bacterium | reverse complement strand
TCCGGATCAACGCCGGCCGCCGCCACAATGCCGATCCGCGCTGGCTGCTGCCGCTGATCTGCCGTTACGGTCATGTCGGGCGCAACGACATCGGTGCGATCCGCATCGCCGCCAGCGACAGCTATTTCGAAGTCACCAAGCGCGCCACACCGGGTTTCCAGGCAGCACTGCGCCGCGCGGTCATCGCCCCCGAGGACCAGGGCCTGATCATCGAACCGGCGCAGAACCCCGGCGAAGCGCCGCCGAGCCACCACAACCGCCCCCAACTCGCCCCGCGCCCCCGCCCGCAGCACGGCAAGCCGACCGGCACACCAACCGGCCGCCCCTACGCCGGCAACCGAGCCAAGCCGACCGCCGCGTTGAAGCGGAAGAAGTACTGACCTCTCGCCCCTCCCCCTTGGGGGAGGTGGCGCGAAGCGCCGGAGGGGTATGCACTCGCCGCACGAACCCCTCCGTCAGCCTGCGGCTGCCACCTCCCCCAAGGGGGAGGAGCGAGTCACTCCGCCGGCTTGGCTTTCCTCAGCCCCAGCCGCCACATCAGCACCCCGATCGCCCCAAGCAGTGCAACCAAAGCCCCTACCGTCTTCTGCCACGATCCGAACAATTTGCTCAACTTGTCGGCGATCGTCGTCCCGTCATCGACCGCATCACTGAAGCTCTGCATCCGGCCGACCCGCACCTCGACCTCGACCTTGCGCGTGTAACGCTCCAGCCGCCGCCCAAAACTGTCGTCGTCGTTGAGTGCGAATATCTCGATCTCCGCCTCCAGCGCTTTGGACTGGTCATCGATCGGCTTGACGTTCCACAGCCAGGTCGCAGTCTTGTCCATGCCGGTGGTCTGGCGCGCCTCGGTGGCCGGCTTAATCTCGAACGACGGGTTAGGGAGCAAGGTGACCTTCATCGCCTTGGCGACGTAAACCGATGTCGATCGCGTCAGCGCCTCGCCCTCGGTTTCCGCGCCGATCGCCGCCTCGCTCGGCCCGGCGACGAACTTGATCGTCGTGAACTTGCCCACTTCCATCGGCGGCGGCTTGACGAAGGCCGCGACGCCCTGCTCGACCCCCAGCGCGGCGGCCTCCTCGGCGACTGCCGGCAAGGCACCGGCGATCGAATTGGCACTCGCGCTTGCCGACGCGACACCCGATGACGCCGGTGTCCGCCCGGGGACAACGACCAATCGACGCGGCCCAGTCGACCGGGTCACTCTCCGCCCCGGCAGGGCTGCTCCACCACCAATAATGGTCGGCACGCTCCCCGTCATCTCTGGCTCGACGGGCGGCGGCGGCGGCGGCGGTGCGGGCGGGGGCGGCGGAGGAGGAGGCGGTGGCGGCACAGCCTGTTGCGCGCAGGCCGCGACCAGCATCAACATCAACGCCGTCAGATAGCGGATCATGATCGCCCCCGTTCATCCCGTTCGCGGGCCACGCTAGGCGCAAAACTTCGGGCTTCCAATGTTGGATTTCAGCGGTCATGCTCGGCCGATGGCGCTGCTCCAGCCCGGACATTCATCCTCGATCCGACATATGCCCGCGCCCGGGAGGCATTCGACGGGGTACATAGTGTTCACTCTGTTCGGTTCCGATCTCCGTCGCCCGCCTCGACTCGGGCCCTCGCGGCGGGCAAAGCGGCGCTGATGTCCCACATCCTCCTCATCGTCGGCGGCGGAATTGCGGCCTACAAGGCGGCCGAGTTGATCCGCCTCGCCCGCAAGAACGGTCACCGGGTCACCCCTGTCCTGACCGCCGGCGGCGCCCATTTCGTCACCCCGATGAGCTTGGCGGCGCTTGCCGAAAGCCCGGTCTACACGTCGCTGTGGGATCTCAAGGATGAGGCCGAAATGGGCCATATCCAGTTGAGCCGCGCCGCTGACCTCGTCTTGGTCTGCCCCGCCACCGCCGACCTGATCGCCAAGATGGCCACCGGAATCGCCGACGATCTCGCCACAACGCTTCTGCTCGCCACCGACAAGCCGGTGATCGTCGCCCCGGCGATGAACGTCCGCATGTGGCAACATGAAGCGACCCAGGCTAACATCGCCACGCTCCGCGCGCGCGGCGTTACGGTGATCGATCCCGACGAGGGGCCGATGGCGTGCGGAGAATTCGGGCCGGGGAGATTGCCGGAACCGGAAGCGATACTCTCAAAGATCCTCCCCGAGCTTGTCTCGGGGAGGGGGACCAGCGAAGCTGGTGGAGGGGCCCCTCCGTCATCGCTTCGCAATGCCACCTCCCCGAGGAAGCTCGAGGAGGAACTGCGCGGCACCCACATCCTCATCACCGCCGGCCCGACCCACGAACCGATCGACCCGGTGCGCGTGCTCGCCAACCGCTCATCGGGCAAACAAGGCTTCGCCATCGCCGCCGCCGCGGCCCAGGCCGGAGCCCGAGTTACGCTGATCGCCGGCCCGGTCTCGCTCCCCACCCCCGGCGGGGTCGCCCGAATCGATGTCGAGACCGCCGAACAAATGGCGCAAGCAGTCGATCATGCCCTCCCCGCCGATGTCGCGATCCTGGTTGCGGCGGTCGCCGACTGGAAGGTTGTCGCCGCGCCGCACAAGCTCAAGAAGAGCGACGGCCCGCCGCGGCTGGAATTCGCCCCCAATCCCGACATCCTGGCCACCCTCGGCAACCATCCCGATCGTCCTCGCCTCCTGATCGGTTTCGCCGCCGAAACCGAGAATGTCGTCGTCAATGCCACCGCCAAGCGCGCGTCGAAAGCCGCCGACTGGATCGTCGCAAACGACGTCTCCGGCGATGTGATGGGCGGTGCGCGCAACCAGGTGCATCTGGTCACTTCCTACGGCGTCGAGGACTGGCCGGAAGCGTCGAAGGACGACGTCGCCCGCCATTTGATCGCCCGCATCGCCGAGGAATTGAAGTGATCGTCCGTATCCAGATCAGCCGCCTGCCCCACGGCGAAGGCTTGCCCTTGCCCGCTTACGCCACGCCCGGCGCGGCGGGGATGGATGTCGTTGCCGCGGAGGATCTCGACCTCGCCCCAGGTCAGCGGCACGCCGTCGCCACCGGCTTCCGCGTCGCCATTCCGGAAGGTTACGAAATCCAGGTCCGCCCGCGCTCCGGCCTCGCCTTCAAGCATGGCATTTCTGTCCCCAATACGCCGGGCACGATCGACAGCGACTATCGTGGCGAATTGAAGATCCTGTTGATCAACCATGGCCCCGACCCCTTCGAGATCCGCCGCGGCGAACGCATTGCGCAGCTCGTCCCGGCTATCGTAACCCTTGCCGCGTTCGACGAGGTCGCCGAACTGGAAGACACGTCACGCGGCCACGGCGGTTTCGGCAGCACAGGCGTCAAGTGAGCCTCAACGACGACGAACTCGACCGCTATGCTCGCCACATCGCGCTACCGCAGGTGGGCGGGATCGGACAGCAGCGCCTCAAGGCCACTCGCGTCGCCGTGGTCGGTGCGGGCGGGATCGGGGCAGCGGTCATCCCCGCGCTCGCTGGGGCGGGGATCGGACATCTCACAATCATCGATGGCGACCGGGTGGACGTCTCAAATCTGCAGCGTCAGACCATCTACCAGACCTCGCAGGTGGGCATGGAAAAGGCGCGTCTGGCCAGCGACTATGTGATGTCCCGCAACCCGCATGTCGGGATCGCCACCATTGTCGAACGGATCGACGCCGATAACGCCGCTGACATGATCGGCGACCTTCATCTGGTGATTGACGGAACCGACAATTTCGCCACCCGCCTGATCGTCAGCGACACCTGCGTTGCGCTCGGCATTCCGCTAATCAGCGCCGCTGCGCAGCAGTTTCAGGGTCAGGTGGCGCTGTTCCGTTCGAAACCCTGTTATCGCTGCTTCGTCGGCGATGCCTACGACGCCGACGATTGCGATACCTGCGCCGAGCTTGGCGTACTCGGCGCACTCACCGCCACCGTCGGCAGTTTCGCCGCCTTGCTCGCGATCCGCGCAATCGTCGGCATCGGCAGCGACCCCGCAGGGACACTGCATTTGTTCGACGGGCTTACGCTTTCTTGGCGGCAGCTGCGGATTTCTTCGGAGCCGACTTGCCGGACTTGCGGCCAGTCTTAGCCGCTGCCTTAGGCGCAGCCTTCCGCCCCTTTTTCTTGACCGGACCCTTGGCCGCTTTCTCGTCGATCAGCGCAACCGCTTCGTCCAGAGTGACTGCTTTCGGATCGGCTGTCTTGGGCAGCGTCGCGTGGGTCGTCCCGTCGCTGGCGTATGGGCCATATTTGCCCTCCATCACCTTGACCTCGAGCCCCGAGACCGGATGCGCGCCAAGTACGGCCAGCGGCTCCCGCGCCGCGCCGCGTCCGCCCTTGGACGCCGCGGCTTCGGCTAGCTTGACCACCGCCGCGTTCATCCCCGTCTCGAACACCTCCAACGGCGTCGACAGCCGGGCATATTTCCCGTCGTGTAGGAGGTATGGACCGTAACGCCCGATCGACGAACTGATCATCAGCCCGGTCTCCGGATGGAGCCCGATTTCGCGCGGCAATGACAACAACGCCTCGCCGGTCTCGACCGTCATTCCGTCGAGCAATTCCTTTGGGATCGACGCGCGCTTGCCGTCGCGTTCCAGATACGGGCCGAAACGCCCGGTCTTGAGCTCGATGCCATTGCCGAGATCGGTCGGTCCGGCAGCGGCAGCCTGCTCGCCGCCTTGCCCGAATTGGCGAGTGAACTTGCAGTCGGGATAGTTGGAGCACGCCACAAAGGCTCCGTATTTGCCGCCCCTGAGCCCCAGCCGCCCGGTACCGCACGTCGGGCACAATCGCGGATCGCTGCCATCCTCCTTGTCCGGGAACAGGAACGGCGCGAGGAATTCGTCGAGCGCCGCGGTCACTTCGGACGGCTTTTGCTCCATCACTTCGCCCGCTTTGGGCTTGAAGTCTTTCCAGAACATTTCGAGCATCTTCTGCCAGCTGAGCCGGCCGCCCGATACGTCGTCCAGTTCCTCCTCCAGTCCCGCGGTGTAATCGTAATTGACGTAACGCTCGAAGAACCGCTCGAGAAACGCGGTTACCAGCCGCCCACTCTCCTCGGGATAGAAGCGGTTCTTCTCGAGCCGGACATATTCCCGGTCCTTCAATGTCTGAAGCGTCGCGGCATAAGTCGACGGACGCCCGATCCCGAGTTCCTCCAACCGTTTGACTAGCGAAGCTTCGGAGAAGCGCGGCGGCGGCTGGGTGAAGCTTTGTGTGGCTTCGACCCCGGTCTTGACCGGCGCATCGCCAACCCGAAGCGGAGGCATCTTGCCGCCATCCTCGTCCGCCGCATCGTCGCGGCCTTCCTCGTAGAGCGCGAGATAGCCGGGGAAAAGCGTCACCTGCCCGGTCGCCCGAAGCGTCGCCCGCCCCGCGCCGTCGGTCAGTTCAACCGTCGTCCGCTCAAGCCGCGCCGACGCCATCTGACTGGCCAGCGCGCGATTGTAGATCAGCGAATAAAGCTTGGCATGATCCCCCGACCCGCCGCGATCCTTGCCGAATTCGGTCGGCCGGATGGCTTCATGCGCTTCCTGCGCATTCTTGGCCTTGCTGCTGTAAAAGCGCGGTTTATCCGGAACGAAGCCGGCGTCGTAGCGGTCGGCAATCGCCTTGCGCGCGGCACTGATCGCCTCGCCCGCCATCTGCACCCCGTCGGTCCGCATGTAGGTGATCAGCCCGTCTTCGTAGAGCGACTGCGCAAGCCGCATCGTGTGGCTCGCGGCATAGCCCAATTTCCGCGCCGCTTCCTGCTGCAGGGTCGAGGTGGTGAACGGCGGCGGCGGATTGCGGGTCAGCGGCTTGGTCTCGACCGACCCCACCGTGAAGCGCCCGTCCTCGACCACCTTCTTCGCCGCGTCCGCCGCTCCCTTGTCACCGATCGACAGCCGGTCGAGCTTGGCCCCGTCGAGCGCCACCAGCCGCGCGGTAAACGGCGTCGCATCGCTCTCGAACGTCGCCGCGATCGACCAATATTCCTGGTTCTTAAACAGTTCGATCTCGCGCTCGCGATCGACGATGATGCGCAGCGCGACCGACTGAACGCGCCCAGCCGACTTGGCCCCCGGAAGCTTGCGCCACAGGATCGGCGACAGCGTGAAACCCACCAGATAATCGAGCGCCCGCCGCGCTCGGTAAGCGTCAATCAGATCCTCGTCGAGCGCGCGGGGATGCTTCATCGCCTCGGTAACAGTCGCCTTGGTGATCGCATTGAACGTCACGCGCTCGACATTGGCCGGGAGCAATTTCTTATTACGTAGCACCTCTTGGACGTGCCAGCTGATCGCCTCGCCCTCGCGATCCGGATCGGTCGCCAGGATAAGCGTATTGGCCTTCTTGGCCTCGTCTGAAATTGCCTTCAATTGCTTGGCCTTGTCGGGATAATTCTCCCATAACATGGCAAAGCCATCGTCCGGATTGACCGATCCATCCTTGGGCGGAAGATCGCGGACATGGCCATAGCTGGCCAGCACGCGGTGCCCGGCACCTAAATAATTCTCGATGGTTTTGGCCTTGGCCGGCGATTCGACGATGACGAGTTTCAAGCGCTGGATTCCTTATGCGTACGTACGCGTATGGTGCAGACCCCCGAAACGGGCCGTCAAGCGGCCAGCTTTGATCGATTAGCGCAGCTTGCGCGGTTTCTTCGGTTGAACGCTAAACCCGGCGGGCAAGCGGCACTTGCCATTGTCGTAGATGCCGTTGACCCGGATCACCTCCTGCTCGCTCGGCTCGATCCGGCGACCCGACAGCTGGCTGTCGAGCACACGGCGAATGGTCGAGGCGAGGCTCGTCACGACATAGCAAGCGACGTCCGGCTCGGCATGCGGATTGCCAATCCCGCTATCGTCGGTCAGGAACACATAGCGCGATTGGGTCAGCGCCGCGCTTGCCCGCATGAAATATTCCGCGCGGTCATCAACGCCAGACGAAGCGACCGGTACGATCTGCACCCGCTTCGCCCGCGCAATTTCAGCGGCGTCAAAGGCGATCCGCATTTTATCGTCGTGCGGCGGGGCGTCGGCGATCAGCACCAGCGTCCGCAGAGCATCGTCGCGCCATTGCTGGTCGATCCCGCGCGCCAGGGCCTCGTCGACCGCTTCAGGCATGTCGCCTCCGCCGCTACCCGACTGCTTGGCAATCGCCGACTGCAACGCGTCGAGATCGGGAGTGAGTCGATAGGTCCTCGTCACGAACTCATCACCAATATCGCGATAGGCAACGAGTCCGACCCGCAGGTCGAGGTTCGGATGTCGCCGTTTCAAATCGTCGAGGATGGCGCGAAGCTCCGATTTCAGGAAGGCAATCTCGTCTCCCATCGACCCGGTGCAGTCGAGCACTATCATCAAGTCCATCTTGTCGACGGAGCGCGCCTCGCCCGGCAGGATCAGGCTGTGCACCTGCGTACTGCGGCGCTGGGAAAGCGCAATTTCGCGCCGCTCGCCGCCGGCGGCAAGCACCAGCTTGGCGCTCAGCCGGTCGAGCTCGGGAAAGAACACCACCCGCCCGTCGGACTGGCTCGACAGGGTGATCGTGTTGCCGTCGCTGCATTCGACCGTCACCGGCTGCAGTGCCATCTGTCGGCCCTGTTCGTCCTTTAGTTCAACCGTCAGCGTACGCCGCGTATCGAGGATCGGGAGCGAGGGGATCGCCTGGCCGAGGTCGCGCATCTTGTTGGCGTAGAAAGCATAAAGCTCGGGGTTGAGCAGATCGTCATGATCGCCAGCGGTCAGCAATCCGGCGGGCGGAAACTGGCGCGCGCGGCGATCCGATCGATCGACCTCCTCCGCGGGCGCTGAAACGGAAGCGCTTCGACTTCCCTCAATCCGCGACCCCGTAACGACGATGCTGTCATCTCCGCCACCACGTTCGGGCACGGGCGTAGGCGGCGGAGGCGGAGGCGGCGGGCAAGGTTCGGCGACCGGGATGATCGATCCATCGGGACACATCTGCATTCCCTCGGGCACGTCCGGCGCCGCAGCCCGGATCAGCCGCGCGCCGCCAAAGAGGGCGACCGGTTGTTCCGGCTTGAGCGTCATCAGGGTCGGTGGCCGGCGGCAAAAGCCCGCATCTGTCGCGGCCTGTGCAGAGGAGATGGAAGTAGAGCTGGTCGCAACCAGCGCGATCAGCACCATCCGCGGTGACATCTTCGCCATAACTCACTCCCCTGAAACACGCGGCCGACCAGGCCGCTCCACAACGCTAACTCACTTCAAGCTAACGCGTCCACCAGCATGCCGCTCGAGTCGGTCCGCCAGATCGAGTTCGAGCAGCACCAGTTGCACCTCCCCCGGGGCCGCGCCCGACAGGCGGACGATTTCGTCGACCGGCGCGGGGGATGGCCCGAGCAGTTCGATCACCCGGTCACGAACCGCGTCGGGCGGCTCGATCGGCATCGCCGGAGCCTCATGGTCGAACGGATAGGTCGGCGACGCGAGCCTCCCCGTCATCGTCCGTAAGCCCTCCATCACGTCGGCGGCATTCTGGATCAGGGTCGCGCCGTCGCGGATCAACTGGTTGCAGCCCTGTGCTCGCTGGTCGAGCGGCGATCCCGGCACCGCCATCACCTCGCGCCCCTGCTCCCCCGCCAGCCGCGCGGTGATCAGGGAGCCCGATCGCGGCGCGGCTTCGACCACCACTGTCGCCTGCGCCAGCCCGGCAATGATCCGGTTGCGATAGGGGAAGTGGCGCGCGCGCGGTTCGGTCCCCGGCGGCATTTCGGCGACAACCAGGCCTCTGCTGCCCATTGCACGCTGCCGTGCCTCATTCTCGGGCGGGTAAAAGATATCGATGCCGCCCGCGACCACACCGATCGTCCCGCCGTCCATCGCCCCATCGTGCGCCGCGCTGTCGATTCCGCGCGCCAGTCCCGACACCACGACGACACCTTCCCGGCCCAGGTCATGCGCCAATCCCCGGGCGAAGCGGCAGGCGGCGGCGCTGGCATTGCGCGCCCCGACGATCGCCACCAGCGGCCGGTCGAGCAGCGACTGGTCGCCCATCACCGTTACCAGCGGCGGGGCATCGCTAAGTTCCGCCAGCGCCCGCGGGTAAAGCCCCTGCCCAAGCGACAAATAGCGCGCACCGATCGCGTCAACCCGTGCGATCTCGGCAGCGGCGGCTGCCTCGCTGAACAGCGCCGGTGCCCGTCCCCCACCCCGCGCTGCAAGATCAGGCACCGCAGCCAGCGCCGCTTCCGCTCCTCCGAACCGCGCCATCAACTGCCGAAAGGTGACCGGCCCGATTCCCGGCGAGCGAACCAGCCGCAGCCGGGCGACCAGGTCGCTGCTCAAATCGCGCGCTCGTTTTTTGACCGTCCGACGCGGGGCTCGGTCCCGGCTTTCAGTCGAACCAGATTCTCGCGATGTTTCCAGATGACGAGGATCGCGAACGCCAGAAAGATCGGAAACAGGGCCCATTCGCCCACAAGGGCCACGGTGATGGGCGCGCTCGCTGCCGCCGCCATTCCCGCGACCGACGAAATTCGCAGCACCAGCAACAGTCCGATCCAAACCATCGCATAGACCAGCGCCGCTGGCCAATAGAGCGGCGCGATCACCCCCATGAGCGTTGCAACGCCCTTGCCACCGCGAAACTTGAGCCAGACGGGATAGAGATGCCCGATCATTGCTCCAGCCGCGGCGTGGTAAATGCCCTCTGGCCAAAAGCTTTGCGCGATCAACACCGCCGCCGCCCCCTTCGCCGCATCGAGCAGCAGGGTGGCCGCAGCCAGCCCCTTCGATCCCGTGCGAAGAACGTTGGTGGCACCAATATTGCCCGAACCGATCTCGCGCAGGTCACCGCGACCGGTCAACCGAGTCAGCAGCAACCCGAACGGGATCGAACCGAGCAAATAACCGACAGCGAGGGCAAGCAAGACAGGCGTCGTCATGCCCGATGACTAGCAGATCAATCTCGCCCCGCAATGTTGCGTGACCACGACGAAGCCGACTACGCCTGCCGGGATGGACTCCGGCGCCCCGCTGCTCTTTTTCGATTCTGGTGTCGGTGGCCTGTCGGTCCTTGGCCCGACCCGCGCGCTCCTGCCCACCGCGCCGATCGTTTATGCTGCCGACAGCGCCGGCTTTCCTTATGGCACCCGCACCGATGCCGACCTCGCCGAGCGGGTCCCGGCCCTGCTCGCCCGTTTGGTCGAGCGCTACCGACCGCGACTGGCGGTGATCGCCTGCAACACCGCCTCAACCATCGCGCTCGACCAGGCCCGCGCCGCGCTCGCCATTCCAGTGGTCGGCACCGTCCCCGCGATCAAGCCCGCTGCCGCTTTGTCCAAAACCCGCGTCATCGCCGTGCTCGGCACCGAGGCGACGGTTCGCCAGCCCTATGTCGACGATCTCGCCGCCCGCTTCGCCAGTGACTGTACGGTCATCCGCCACGGATCGCCGGAACTGGTCGCGCTGGCCGAGTCCAAGCTGGCGGGTGAGGCAATCGACCCCACCGCCATCGCCGCCGCGGTTGTCCCGTTGCTCGCCCACCCGCGCGGCCCCGAAATCGACACGGTGGTCCTCGCCTGCACCCATTTCCCGCTGCTGGCCGAGGAACTCGCTGCCTCCCTTCCGGGCGTGACCTTCGTCGATGGCGGTCCCGGCATTGCGCGACGCATCGCCTATCTGACAGCGGACCAGCCTTGGCCATCGACCGTTGCCCCCGGTATCGCCGTTTTTACAGCTACCCCGTCTTCCTCGCTGACGCCCGCCCTCGCCCGCTTCGGCCTTACCAGCATCACCACCCTTTAGTTGCGAGTCGTTCGCAATGGCATTCGCGCATCTCCGGCGATAATGGGGCCGCGTGGATTATCAGAGCATCTTCAAGGCTGCGATCGACCGGTTGCACGACGAGGGCCGCTATCGCGTGTTCATCGACATCCTGCGCACCAAGGGCAATTACCCCAACGCGCAATGCTTTCACGGTCATAACGGCCCCAAGCCGATCACCGTCTGGTGCTCGAACGATTACCTTTGCATGGGCCAGCACCCCGCGGTGATCGCGGCGATGGAGGGCGCGCTCCACGAAGTCGGCGCCGGCTCCGGCGGGACGCGCAACATCGGTGGCAACACCCATCTCCACATCCAACTCGAGCGCGAGCTAGCCGACCTCCACGGCAAGGAAGGCGCGTTGCTGTTCACCTCGGGCTATGTTTCGAACGAGGCAGCGCTGTCGACGCTCGGCAAATTGCTACCAGGTTGCGTGATCTTCTCGGACGAACTCAACCACGCCTCGATGATCGCCGGGATCAAGAACAGCGGCTGCGAGAAGCGCGTCTTCCGCCACAACGATCTTGCCCATCTCGAGCAGCTTCTCCTCGAAGAAGATCCCGAAACTCCGAAACTGATCGCGTTCGAAAGCGTCTATTCGATGGATGGCGACGTCGCCCCGATCGCGGCGATCTGCGACCTGGCCGACAAATATGGCGCGCTGACCTATCTCGACGAGGTCCATGCGGTCGGCATGTACGGCCCGCGCGGCGGCGGCATTTCGGAAATGGACGGGGTCGCCGACCGGGTGACGATCATCGAAGGCACGCTGGGCAAGGCGTTCGGCGTGATGGGCGGCTACATCACCGCCGCGACCGACATCATCGACTGCATCCGCAGCTATGCTCCGGGGTTCATCTTCACCACCAGCCTGTCGCCGGTGCTGGTCGCCGGTGCACTCGCCTCGGTGAAGCATCTCAAAGCGTCGCAGGACGAGCGCGACGCGCAGCAAGCCGGCGCGGCGCTGCTCAAGGCCAAGTTCCGCGACAGCCGCCTGCCGGTAATGGACAGCGTCACCCACATCGTGCCGCTTTTGGTCGGTTGCCCGATCGACGCCAAAAGGATCAGCGACATATTGCTCGCCGAATACGGGCTGTACGTCCAGCCGATCAATTTCCCGACCGTCCCCCGCGGCACCGAGCGCCTGCGATTCACCCCCGGCCCCAACCACAGCGAAGCCATGATGGATGAGCTGGCCGGGGCGCTGGTTGAAATCTGGGATAGGCTCGCACTCGAAAAGCGCCGCGCGGCCTGATCCTTCGATACGCCGCTTCGACAAGCTCAGCGGCTACTCAGGACGAGCGGAGTTTGTGCGAGAAAGTACCGCTCATCCTGAGTAGCGGACTGAGCGAAGTCGAAGGCCGCATATCGAAGGACGGCCTCTGGCGAATCCCCGCCGCATCCTCTAGATAATGGCCATGCGCATCGCCCTCTCCGCCGACCATGCCGGCTACGAACTCAAGGACGTTCTGATCGCTTGGCTGCACGAGGCCGGGCATGAGACGATCGACCTTGGCACCAACAGCGGCGAAAGCGTCGATTATCCGCGATACGGCGCCTCGCTCGCCGAAGCGCTTGCCGACGGCCGCGCCGAACGCGGAATCACCATCTGCGGCTCCGGCATCGGCATCGCGATCGCTGCCAACCGCAACCCGGCCTGCCGCTGCGCCCAGGTCGCCGAGCCGCTCTCGGCCGAACTTGCCCGCCGCCACAATGACGCCAACGCCATCGCGCTTGGCGCTCGGCTGATCGGCGTGGACATGGCCAAGGCCTGCGTCACCGCCTTCCTCACCACCGAATTCGAAGGCGGGCGCCACCAGCGCCGCGTCGACATGCTCAAGGATTGCTAATCATGGCCACCCTCGCCAATCCCCCGCTCAGCGACGTCCAGCCCGACGGTTTCTTCACCCGCCGCCTGGCCGATGCCGACCCCGCAGTCGCCAAGGGAATCTCCGCCGAACTGACCCGCGAGCAGACCCAGATCGAGCTGATCGCATCAGAAAACATCGTGTCGCGCGCCGTGCTGGAGGCGCAGGGATCGGTGCTTACCAACAAATATGCCGAGGGCTATCCCGGCCGCCGCTATTATCAAGGCTGCGAGCCCTCCGACACGGTCGAAACGCTCGCGATCGAACGCGCCAAATTATTGTTCAATTGCGGTTTCGCCAACGTCCAGCCGCACAGCGGCGCGCAGGCCAATGGCGCGGTCATGCTGGCGCTGACCAAGCCCGGCGACACCATCCTCGGGATGAGCCTCGACGCCGGCGGACACCTCACCCACGGCGCGCGGCCCGCCATGTCGGGCAAATGGTTCAACGCCATCCAGTACGGCGTTCGCCGCGACGATGATCTGATCGACTTCGATCAGGTCGAGGCGCTCGCCAAGGAACATCGCCCCACCCTGATCATCGCCGGCGGCTCAGCCTATCCGCGGCACATCGATTTCGCCAAGTTCCGCGCCATCGCCGATGAGGTTGGCGCGACCTTCCTGGTCGACATGGCCCATTTCGCCGGGCTCGTGGCCGCAGGCGAGCATCCGACCCCGTTCGGCCACGCCCACGTCGTCAGCACCACCACCCACAAGACCTTGCGCGGCCCGCGCGGCGGCATGGTGCTGACCGATGACGAGGCGATCGCCAAGAAGATCAACTCGGCCGTCTTCCCCGGCCTGCAAGGCGGCCCGCTGATGCACGTCATCGCCGCCAAGGCGGTGGCCTTCGGCGAGGCGCTCGAGCCCGGCTTCAAGACCTACGCCAAGGCGGTCATCAAGAATGCGCAAACCCTCGCCGGTCGCCTCAAGGATCGCGGTGCCGATCTCGTCGCGGGCGGCACCGATACGCACCTCGCCCTGGTCGACCTGCGCCCACTTGGAATCACCGGCAAGGACGCCGACGAAGCGCTCGAGCGCGCTGGCATCACCTGCAACAAGAATGGCATTCCGTTCGATCCCTTGCCCCCGATGCAGACCAGCGGCATCCGCGTCGGCAGCCCCGCCGGCACCACGCGTGGCTTCGGCGAGGCGGAGTTTGCCGAGATCGGCGACATGGTGGCCGACGTGTTGGCAGGCGTCGGCAAGGGCGATGCGGCGATGGAACGGGACGTCAACGCCCGCGTCCGCGCCTTGTGCGCCCGTTTCCCCATCTATCAGGATTGAACCGCACTATGACTCATCCGAACGATCAAGACCCCGGTTTGCTCGGCCGCGCGACCGACGAGATCAAGGGCATGGCCAACGAAGGCCTGTCGCATCCCTCGACCAAGCCCGTGCTCGGCGGGGCCGCGCTTGGCGTCGTCGCCGCGATCCTGCCAGTAATCACGATCCCGATCGGTCTGATCGGCGGCGCGGCGATCGCCTTCTGGCTCCGCATCAAGCGCTGACATGCGCTGCCCGTTCTGCGCCCACGAAGACAGCCAGGTAAAGGATAGCCGTCCGTCCGAGGACGGTGCCTCGATCCGTCGCCGCCGCGAATGTGCCGGCTGCGGCGCGCGCTTCACCACCTTCGAGCGCGTGCAATTGCGTGATCTCACCGTGCTCAAGAAAGACGGCAAACGCGAACCATTTGATCGCGCCAAGCTGGAGCGCGCCATCGGCCACGCCTGCCGCAAGCGCAGCATCGAGGCGGGCAAGATCGAGCAGATGGCGAGCGGCATCCAGCGCCGCCTGGAAACCAGCGGCGACGAAGTCACCACCGACATGATCGGCCAATTGGTGATGTTCGGCCTGAAGACCCTCGACCCAGTCGCCTACATCCGCTTCGCCAGCGTCTACAAGGACTTCACCGAAGCGGGAGATTTCGCCGAGATTGCCGAAGCGGTAGAAGGCGCGCCAGTGCCGCCCGATGGGCCGGGGTTGCTGGATAAGTTGATATAACCTTGGCTTTTTACGCTTACCTGCTGCGCTGCTCGAACGGCGCTTATTATGCCGGACATACCGATGATCTGGAGGCGCGTATTGGTTCCCACCAGTCGGGACTGATCGAAGGCTACACCCGACGCCACCTGCCCGTCACTCTGGTCTGGTCGCAGGATTTTCCGGATCGCGCGGCGGCCCTCGATGCAGAAAAGCAAATCAAGGGCTGGTCCAGGGCCAAGAAGGAAGCGCTGATCCGGGGCGACTTTGAGGGACTCCAATATCTTTCGCGCAAGCTTTTCCTTCGATATGCCGCTTCGACAAGCTCAGCGGCTACTCAGGACAAGCGGGATGGTGGCCAAACAAATGCGTTAGTCCTGAGTAGCTTTCTGAGCGAAGGCGAAGACCGACTATCAATGGAAGGTGAAGGATCGGGCAACATTCCGCTCGTCCTGAGTAGCGGACCGAGCGAAGCCGAGGGCCGCGTATCGAAGGACCCGGCAGTACCCCCGATCATCATCCTCGTCCGCCCCCAGCTCGGCCAGAACATCGGCAAGGCGGCGCGAGCGATGCTCAATTTCGGCCTGACAGATTTGCGGATCGTCGCGCCGCGCGATGGCTGGCCCAATCCGGATGCCGGCCCCGCCGCCAGCGGCGCCGATATTGTCTTGGAGAAGGCCACCATCCACGCCAGCGTCGCCGACGCAGTGGCCGATTGCAGTCAGGTCTTCGCAACCACCGTGCGCCGCCGCGACATTGTGCTTCCGGTTGTCGGGCCTGCCGAGATGGCCGAAGAAATTCACGCCTCGACAGGCCGCACCGCAATTCTGTTCGGGCCGGAACGCTCCGGGCTGGAAACCGAGGACGTGGCGCTGGCGCGCAAGATCGTCACCGTTCCCATCAATCCGGAGTTCGGAAGCCTCAACCTGGCCCAGGCCGTGATCCTGCTGGCGTATGAATGGTCGCGCGCCGAGCGCCTTGCCCAGCCAACCTTTCGAGAGACCGAGCCTCCCGCGTCTCAATTCGAAGTCGAAGGATTGGTCGGTCAAATGGACGAGGCGCTATCGAACGCGGGCTTTTATTACCCTGCCGACCGGACCGAAGTCACCCGCCTCAACCTGCGCACCATGCTGACCAAGCCGGGTTGGTCGAGCCGGGAGGTTCGCGCAATGCGCGGCATGCTTCGTTCGATTGCCAAGGGGAAACGACGCTAAGAACTGTTACCTTCACTGGAACCATGCTATCGGGCATGTTACTATTTCTCCGCGCACTCGACAGCGTTTGTGCGATCCTCGACGGAGTGCGTATCCATGTCATTCGCTATCTTAGCCGCCATCTTGCAAGTTGTTGCTTCCCCTGCCCCCGCGCCGTCGGTCGCCAAGCCGGAGAAGGTCGTGGTCGATAAGCGCGTATGCAGAACGATCGGGGAAACCGGATCGCGTCTCGGCGGGACGCGCGAATGCAAGATGCAGTCGGAATGGGACCGCATCGCCGCCGAGAACCGGCAAAAGGCGCAAGGCAATATGGGCCGTTAATCGAAGTCCGTATTGATTCGGCGTTGCGACGCGGAATCGGGGTTTGATAATACGCAATCAGTTTCTCACAGGGGAGAGTGCAGATGTTCGTATTGATGATGGCATCGATGATGGCCGTTGCTGGAGATCCCGTCCCGTTTTCGGAGGCCGCCCGCCATACCGGACCGGATTTGCAGTGCCGGGAGGTAGGCACCGCCGCATCGCGTAGTCAGGCGATCCTGGTCTGCCGGACGAAGGCGCAGTGGCTCAGGGCGGAGAGTTGCCGTAACGTGACCCGTTATTGCGCACCGACGAAAAGCGATGCTTCGCTGGGCCGCCCAAGTGCTTTTGCGATGAACGAAGATAGCCGCGTCGTTTGCCGGGTGTTGAAGGCCACTGGCACCCGCTTGACCTCCCAACGGACGTGCCTCCCCCAGCGCGAATGGCAGCGCATGTGGGACGAGAGCGCCGGAACCATGAGTTCGCTGCAGAACAGGCATTCGACGCCCGCCGAGCAATTTGGACCGCGCTAATCGGCGGCATTGCTTGACCCCGACCGACCGCTCGGCTAGGCGCGCCGTTCGCAATTGATCTCGCACGTCCGGTGAAGCGGTGATCGCAGTCGACATTTGGTCGATTGGTGCGGTTCCGGGCATATCCGCTGGCTTTAGTCAGCATGCAAATTGGAGTGACACATGTCGAAGCGCAAAAGCGCCAAGTATAAACTTGACCGCCGCATGGGCGAAAACGTCTTCGGACGGCCCAAGAGCCCGGTCAATCGCCGCGAATATGGCCCCGGCCAGCACGGCCAGCGCCGCAAGGGCAAGGTCTCCGACTTCGGCCTCCAGCTGCGCGCCAAGCAGAAGCTCAAGGGCTATTACGGCGACGTCACCGAGAAGCAGTTCAAGCAGACCTTCCAGCACGCCGCCAAGATGAAGGGCGACGCGTCGCAGAACCTCATCGGCCTGCTCGAGCGCCGCCTCGACATGATCGTCTATCGCGCCAAGTTCGCGCCGACCATCTGGGCCGCTCGTCAGCTGGTCAGCCACGGCCACATTCGCGTCAACGGCATCAAGTGCAACATCGCCTCGCGTCGTTGCGACGTGAACGACGTGATCGAGCTTGGTCCGAAGGCGCAGGAGATGGCGCTGGTGATGGAAGCGCAAGGCCTCGCCGAGCGCGACATTCCCGAATATGTCTCGGCCGACGGCACCGCGAAGGTCACTTTCGCTCGTATCCCGACGCTCGATGAAGTGCCGTACCCGGTGCGCATGGAGCCGAACCTGGTGGTCGAATTCTACTCGCGCTAAGTGAACGACCAGCATTGCCAACAAAAAGGGCGGCCCTCGCGGGTCGCCCTTCTTGTTTGCGGGGTAGGCCTAGCGCCCGATCGAGGCCTCCAATGCCATGCCGATGCGGTTGAGCATGTCGGCCCGAGCATTGCTGTCGTCGATCTGATGATCGAGATCCTTGTAACGGATCAACTCAACCTTCTGGCCGGCACCGCGAAGCGCCGATTCCATCTTCTCGCTGTGCGAAATGCCAACATTGATGTCCATGTCGCCATGGAACATCAGCACCGGCACCTGGATCTTCGACACATTCCGAAGCGGCGACCCCTCCGAGACGTGCGGCCCCGAACCGATGAAAGCCTGGACCAATTTTGCATTGGTGTAGCCCTCGCTCTCCTTTTTGAGCAAAGCCATGTCGGTAACGGGGGCAATTGCTATCGCAGTCTTGTACAGGGTCGGCTCGATCACCGCAGACTGCAGCGCCGCATAGCCGCCATAGGACCAGCCGACGACGGCGATGCGAGCGGGATCGGCAATGCCTTCACTTACCATGTACCTTGCTGAATCGGTAATATCGGACAGCGACTTTTTCCAGTTGATGAAACCGTTGGCATTCTGAAATTCCTCGCCATAGCCCGACGACCCGCGATAATTGGGCTGGATCACAGCATAGCCGCGCGCGGCGAAGAATTGCGCCAACCAGTCGAAGCCCCATTCGTCGCGTGAGCTCGGGCCGCCATGGGGAAGCACTACCGCGCCGAGCGCCTTGCCACTGCTTCCCGGTGGAAGCGTCAGATAGGCGGGAATCTTGACCCCGTCGCGCGCTGCATAAGTAATCGGTTTGACCGAAGCCAACGCTTTGCTCTCCAGCGCCGGCCGTACCAGCGCCAGCTCGGTCATCTTCTTGGTCGCGCGGTCGAGGACATAATAGCCGCCGGGATTGGTGTCGGCGCTGGCGAAAATCAGCAACTTTTGTCCGTCGGCGCTCGATCCATCGAGATGGATGAGCGGGAATTTCGGAATTGCGCGAGCCAGCGCGCCCGCCAGCTTCTTATATTCCGGGTCGAAATAGACCACCCGCCGCTGGTCATCGGAATAAGTGTAGCCGATCACTTTGCGGCCCTTTCCGATGCGCACCACGCCATCGATATCCACCTTGGGATCAGACGCGATTGGAGTCAGCGTGCCCGATCCGTCGAGCGCCATTCGATAGAGTGCATCGCGGCCATTGGTTTTTTTGAGGACGAAGGCGGTGTTGGACTGTCCCTCGACCTCGACCGGCCAAATGCCTTCGCCGCCGCGCGAATTATATTCGCCGAGAGTTTCCCAATCGCGCGACCCTTGTTTCCGATAGCGGAACTTGGTCACTCCGGTCATCGAATCGGCGCGCATGCCGTCGACAACGGCGATACGAACATTGCCCTGGCCGTCGGTTCGATAACCGCTGATCTCCGGCCTTGGCGATTCAACCGATTTGAAATCCATCTTGGCAAGGTCAATCCGGTCGACGCCCATCCCGCTCGCGGTCTGAAAGAAGTTGCTCCCGGTCTCGCCTACCTTGGTGGTGTAGTTGCGCGCCATCAGGACGGCATTCTGCTCGCCCGGTAGCCAATCGATGATGTTGCCGTCGAATTGACGCAGCGCCACTTCGTTGGATGACGCCTTTTGCCCCAATTGACGCATCCCACTGCCGTCCGCAGCGACCACGACCAGGCGACTGAAAGGGACAAGCTGCCCATCGAGGCGTTGATTGCCACTATAATTACAAATCAGGCTCGCCTCGCTGGCGAATTGGCACCAGTCGAGACTCTCCTGGCTGCTCTTCGACCCCAATATGCCTTTGGCCGAGCCCGTAGCGAGGTCATAGATTCGCCCGATGGTCGAACCGGCCGGACCGGCTGACAGCATGAATACCTTGCTGCCGCCCGGAGAGATATCGACCGACCAAGCGCTTTCCCGCTTGGCGAACAAGCTGGCGTCCTGAGCAATGGTGTTGGTCGGTTGGGCGTGAATCGAACTTGCGGCGGTCGCCGCCAAAAGCAGCGCAATGGCCGGACGCATCATGGAAAACCCCCCCTTCAATCGGCGTTTGCAATCATCCACTTAATCGCGCCCGATGCAAGCCGTCTTGGCCGATGCTTATCCGCCTGTTAGGCGCGGAGCCATGAACGAAAGCTCGAACATTCCCCTTCCCGAGTGGGCACCGCATGAAGCAATGTGGATCGGTTTCCCGAGCCATGCCGAGCTGTGGGAGGACGATCTCGCCCCCGCTCAGGCCGAAGTCGCTGCGTTCGCCGCCGCGCTCCATGCCGATGGTGCCGGGGAAAAAGTCTGGGTGGTCGCGGCGGACGCGGCCTCGGCCGATGAAGCGCGGCGACTGTGTCCATTCGCAACCGTCATCATCGAACCGTTCGGCGATATCTGGCTACGCGACACTGGTCCGATCATCCTCGGCAGTGGCGCGGACCGCCGCGCCCAAGGGTTCGAGTTCAACGGCTGGGGCGGCAAATATGATTTGTCGGGCGACAACAGCATCGGCGAACGGCTCGCTGCGCAGGCCGGACTGCCCTACACCAAAGCCGACTGGATCCTGGAAGGCGGAGCGATCGATGGCGACGGCAGGGGCATCTTCCTGACGACCGAGCAGTGCCTCCTCAATCCCAATCGCAACCCCGAATTGAGCCGCTACGACATCGAAAAATTGCTGTCCGAGCAACTGGGCGCGACCAAACTGGTTTGGCTCGGCGATGGCCTGCTCAACGACCATACCGACGGCCATGTCGACAATCTCGCGCGGTTCGTCG
>JAZKHF010000204.1:0-3856 GCA_040385545.1 Pseudomonadota bacterium | reverse complement strand
GCCGCGTCTGTCCCAGATCATTCCGGGACCGGTCATTCGGCGACTATCCTCGATCCGCAGCCGATCGGATTTCGGCTGGGAAATCGTCAGATAATTTTCGATCCGTTCGAAATCGATGGTCCGGGCTGCAACCTCGTCCATTGCAGCGTCAGTCGCCATCTTCATCGTCGTTGCGGGCCAGCCGGACACCACGTTCATCGCTGATCAGCGCTTGTTCGTCGTCCGCTAAATAACCGTAGGACATGGACGTTACTGGCTTGTCACCCGAACCTGCCTGTTGTGTTGCCGGTGCTTCACCGAAATGCACGATCTGCTTCCAAGAGCGTGCGACATTGTCGCCGATCACGACCAGCAAGTCCTTTTCGGCTCCCATCTCAAGACCATGGCGGATCGCCAATTGCTCGTCGGCGATTACCGTAATCGCATCCTCCGACACGCCGTTGGCCAACAGGCCCTGCTTCATCAATTGCGGAATTTCATCGTCCGCCCGGCCACGCCGATTGTCGTCGGCCTTGAGGATATAATGGTCATAATGACCCGCCAATATGCGGGCCGATTCCAGCACATCTTCATTACGGCGATCCCCCGGACTGGACGTAACGATCATTTTGCGAGGATGATTGTCGAGCCTGTCGACCAATCTGGTAAGTGTTTCGAACGCAGCCGGATTGTGCGCGTAATCGAGGATTACCCGGAACGGGAGTTGGTCGAACACATTGGTTCGTCCCGGCGCCTGCGAGAAGGTGGTGTTGAACGTCTTCAGTCCGAGACGAATCTGATCGATATCCTCGCCAGTGCTATAGGCCATGGCGGCCGCGAACATCGCATTCTGGACATTATAGGCCGCTTTTCCCTCGATGGTCGCAGGAATGAGGTGGGTCCAGATGAGCGAGATGTGGGTGGATTTGTCGTAAATGGTGATCATGTCGCCATTCATCGCCTTTTCCAGCACGATGGCCTTTCCGCCAGCATCAATATGCCGCTTAACCAGCGCGTGGTCATGATGCATGGTGACGTAGACGATATGATCGGCGTTGCAATAATCGGCCATTAACAGGCAATTCTTGTCATCCGCGTTGAGGACGACGGTGTCAGTGGCAGCTTCCACCACGATCCGCTTGATCTTCGCCAGATCCTCGACGGTGTTGATCCCGGCGAGGCCAAGGTGGTCGGCTGACACGTTGAGACAGGCAGAGATGTTGGTGCTGTCATAGCCAAGCCCGCTTCGGACTAGGCCGCCGCGCGCGGTTTCGAAGACGGCAAAATCGACCACCGGATCGCGCAACACCATCTGCGCCGATTTCGGGCCGGTGGTATCGCCTTTCACGGTCTGCTTGCCGTTGACATAAATGCCATCGGTGGTGGTCAGCCCGACGGTCTTTCCGCAGGTCTTGAGGATATGCGCGAGCATTCGCGATGTCGTGGTCTTTCCATTCGTGCCGGTAATCGCCGCGATCGGGATCCGACTGGGCGTGCCGGGCGGGAACAGCATCGAGATCACCTTGCCGGCGACGTCGCGCGGCTGTCCTTCGCTCGGCGCGACGTGCATCCGAAAGCCGGGTGCTGCGTTGACCTCGACAATGGCGCCGCCGATATCCTTGTAGGATTGCGAGATGTCGTCGGTCAGGAAATCCACCCCGCCGACGTCGAGTCCGACCGCCTGGATCGCGCGCACCGCCATTTCGCGGTTATCGGGGTGAACCACATCGGTCAGATCGATCGCGGTTCCGCCCGTCGACAGATTCGCGGTGTCACGCAGATAGAATATTTGGCCAGGGTCGAGAACAGTGCTTTCGTCATAGCCCGCATTGCCCATCAGCCGCCGCGCCTGAAAGTCGAGTTCGAGCCTAGTCAAGACCTTCTCATGACCGACCCCGCGTCGCGGATCGCTGTTCACCTCGTCGATCAGCTCGGCAATGGTCTGCCTGCCGTCGCCCCTGACATGGCCCGGAACGCGCTTGGCGACCGCGACCAGTTCATTGTCGACCACCAGCATCCGGTGATCGAAACCGCTGACGTAATTCTCGACCAGCACGGCCTTACTCGTCCCCTGTTCCAGCGCAATATCGAAGGCATGACGCACTTCAACGTCGCTGGTCAGGTGGATCGACACGCCGCGCCCGTGATTGGCGTTGAGCGGTTTGAGCACCACCGGAAACCCGATCATCCGCGCGGCGCTGACCGCTTCATCGGCCTCGTAGACCATATGCTGGTGCGGCACTGGCAGACCCAGATCATTGAGCAGATGGCGCGTGTCTTCCTTGTCGCAGCTGATCTCGACCGCGATATGCTTGGTCTCGCTGGTGATCGTTGCCTGGATGCGCTTTTGATATTTGCCGTGACCGAATTGAACGAGGCTATATTTGTTGAGCCTCAGCCACGGCACATCGCGCTGCTCGGCGGCTTTGACGAGAGAGGCTGTGCTCGGCCCGAAGGCGTGACGTTGCGCGTCTTTAATGAACCGCCGGAGATCTTCGTCCCAGTCGAATTTCGGATCCAGCGTGTAGCCAGTCTGCGCCTGCACATGGGCGGGTAGCAAATGCATCAGCAACTTGATCGCCAGATTGCCCGCGGCCAGTCCGACGTCGCGGTGAACGTAAGCATAGACCATGTTGTAATGACCGACTTCGCCGGCGGACCGTGTTCGCCCGAACGTCACTTCGTTGCCCGCGACCCCCTGGAGTTCAAGCGCGACATGCTCCGTGATGTGCGCCATCCACGTGCCTTCATCCTCCCGCAGTCGCCGAACGAAGCCCCCGCGTGCGCGATAGGAACAGCCATGGTCCGCCAACCCCGGCAGCGCGGCGATCAGCCCGTCGATGAATTCCGGGCCCAGCTTCGCCGATGGCCAATGCTCCAGGACGCCGATGTCCAATACGTGGCGGATGCAGCGGAACCCCGCATATTGGTTCGGGCCAACATAAACATTGGTACTAAGGATCTTCATGGTCGGTTTTCCATTTCCGCGCCGAGCACGCCGTCGCGAATTGTCACAAGCCACCCACGAGTTGATGGCGGTAGTCCGGCGGAAAGGCCTGACGCCGACTGAGGTCATAGCGGCATCCCCCGTCAAGGATATCCAGCTTGAGCCCGATCATGCCGATTCCTTGCGACGGCGAGACGCTGTGGGCGGAGGAATAGCTCATCTCGCTACCGTCGACGAACGTCACCGTCCCGCTGCCGACCACCTCGATCATCCCGTGCGGGTCGATGAACGCCGCGGTATCCTCGTCTATTCCCATGCCGAGCAGGAAGGGATTGAGCGACACGGCGGAGAGCAGGCGGCCCAACCGGTTGCGCTGGGAGAAATGCTGGTCGATCACTGCCGCGTTGGTCAGCCCCAGTCCCGGTGCCAGAACGACACCGCCGCCCGACGGTCCTTTGTCGGGCTCGCCGCCGGCCAGCATATGTTCCGACATGATCGACGCCCCGGCGGACGTTCCCGCCACCAACGTACCCGTCGCATTCTTGCGCCGGATCATCTGGGCGACTGCCGTACCGCCCAGAATGCTGCTCAACCGCAACTGGTTTCCGCCGGTCAGGAAAATCGCACTCGCCTGGCTGCAGCGTTCGGCAAATTCCGGATTGTTACAGTCGCTGCGGGTTGCGATCGGGATGCTGCTGACCCTACCGGCGCCCAGTTTGGTGAAGATACTTTCGTAGAATGAACCCGTTTCCTCCAACCGTGAGGCTGTCGGCAAGATAACGATATTGGCTTCCCGACCACCAGCAATTGCCAACACGCGTTTCAGGATCACCGGATGGGAATCCTTGTCCTCGCTCCCCCCGATTGGAACGATATAGCCACGCTCCTCGCCATCCTTGCCAGCAGCCGGCATGCAAATATCCTAAATAT
>JAZKHF010000203.1:0-23164 GCA_040385545.1 Pseudomonadota bacterium | reverse complement strand
GCGGTGTCGATGAAATTGACCCCGGCGTCGATCGCCCGGTCGACCAGCGACTTGGCATCGGCCTCCCGCGTCCGGGCGATGCTGGGATTGCCGCCACCCTCGCTGAAGGTCATCGTACCAAGCGACAGTCGCGAGACGATCAGGCCGGTATTGCCCAGCTTGCTGTAAAGCATGTGGTGATTCCTAAGATGCGGGAGTGGCGGGATCGCCGACGGTTTCGACCGTCAGCCGGTCATTCGTGAACACGCAGACCTCGGCGGCAATGGCCATGGCGCGGCGGGCGAGTTTTTCGGGATCGGCTTCGTAATCGGCGAGCGCTTTCGCGGCGGCGAGCGCGTAGTTGCCGCCGCTGCCGATCGCGGCGATGGCGTTGCCGTCAGCGCCTTCGGGCTCCAGCACATCGCCATTGCCGGTGAGGATCAGCATCACCTCCGCATCGGCGACGATCATCATCGCTTCGAGGTTGCGAAGATATTTGTCGGTCCGCCAGTCCTTGGCCAGTTCGACCGCGGCGCGGAGCAACTGGCCGCGGCTTGCTTCCAGCTTCTTTTCCAGACGCTCGAACAACGTGAAGGCGTCGGCGGTCGCACCGGCGAACCCGCCGATCACGGTTCCGTCCTTGCCCAGCCGCCGCACCTTCTTGGCATTGGGCTTGATCACCGTATTGCCGAGGCTGACCTGCCCGTCGCCGGCGATCACCGTGCGCCCCCCGACCTTGACCCCCAGGATCGTCGTTCCGTGCCAGCTTTCCATATTCGTTCCCGCTTCCATCAGGCCGGGAATGTGGGAAGCGGGGTCAGGCGGCGCAAGAAGGCGATGCTGTCGGCCAGAGCGGGGGTCGAGCCGCGGAACGCCGGGGATAGCGACTTGATCGTGTCGGTATGGTTTTTGCCGGAATAGAGTTTGAGCTCGACCGATGCACCGAGCGCGGTGAGTTTCGCCGCCAGTCGTTCGCTATTGTACGGTTTCACGACCGTGTCGGCGGTACCGTGCATCAGCAGCATCGGCGGAGCGTCGGCGCGGGCGAAGCTGATCGGCTGGGTTTCGAGCGGGCGCGGCCATTGGCCAAGCGCATCGCGGCCGCGGGCTTCGGTGAACGGGTAGAAATCAGCCGGACTGGACAGCAACGCCGCGCCGCGCACGATCCTGGGGTCGACCCCGACCGCGGCGAGGAAGCGCGGGTCGAGGGCCAGCATCGCGGCATTATAGGCTCCCGCCGAATGGCCCGAGAGCGCGATCCGCGACGGGTCGCCGCCATGGCCAGCGATATTGTCGCGGACCCATTTCACCGCCAGTGCGCCATCCTGGACGAAGGCGGGGAAGCGAACCTGCGGCACCAGCCGGTAATCCGCCACCACAGTGACGAACCCCTGTGCGGCAAAGGCGCGGCCGACGAAGGCATAATCGCTCCGGCTGCCTTCGACCCAGCCGCCGCCGTAGAAGAAGACCACCACCGGGAGGCTTTCCGCAGGACGGTCGGCGGGGACGTAGACATCGAGCTTCTGACGCGGAACATGTCCATAAGCCGCGCCGCGCACCGCAGTCCGCACCCCGCCGTCGCCGGTCAGCCGGCTGACCGAGTTGAGCAGCCCGGCAGGTGAGCATCCGGCAAGTCCCAGCCCGGCCGCGCCGAGCAGCAGGGCCCGGCGGGCAAAATGGAGGGCGGAAATGGTCATCCTCGCTCAATGCGCCGGAGGCGGGTTCGGGTGCAATGCACGTTGGCCCTCGGCCCCGGGAAACAGAATCGCTAGTCCCTGCTCCAGGCTTGAGCGATCGATCCGATGGTCGCCGTCGAACGCGATGAACGACGGGCGGTATCCGGCCCGCTCGATCAGCCCGGCGATGTCGCGCTTGCTGACCGCGAATGGCAGCACGCGATCCTGGTGGCCATGGGTGATGACGATCCGCTGGCGCATCACGCCCGTCGGCGGAAGCAGCACGAGTCCCGGCGACATGGCGATTACCCCGCTGAACAGTTGCGGATTGGCGAGTCCGATCGACAAAGCGGTGCTCGCGCCGTCGGAGAAACCGGCGATCGCGATCCGCGACCGATCGACCGCGATCAAACCGAACAATTGCGCCATCGCGCGATCAATCCGCTGCGGATCGCGGCCAAAGCGGGGGGGACGACGCAGCTTGAGGCCGATCGGATCGCCCGATGCGGCGAGCGATGCGACCAGATCCCAAGTTGGCCCCGCCGACTGGACGGCGAGCAGGACCAGCCCGAAGCGGTCGGCCTGTTGGCGAAGCTGGCCGATCATCGCCCCGGCCGGTTCGCCCGCGCCGTGAAGCAGCACCAGCACGCTGGCCGGACGGTCTGGCAATTGCGCTGGCCGATAGGCGATTGCGCCATTGCTAAAGCTGGTCGTCCCGTCGGCAAGCGATCCGTCCAACGCCGGGAGCGGAACCGCGCCGATCAGCCCATTGCCCGGATTGGCGGCAGCGGCGGAGGGCGACCCGGCGGCCAGCACGACGCCAAGTGCGAACCCGTGGATGCCGCCTGCCCAGCGCTTCATGGCCACTCCAGTGCCGGAACTGCCTATCATTTTGTCATGACGGTCTCAGCCGATCAAGCGCCGTACCCATCCGCGCCCGGCGCGACGGACGGCGTCCGCGTCCCGCGCTTCGCAGCGTTCGACGATGCCGATGGCGTCGCGGGTGCGGCCGTTGGCTTCGTCGAGCTTGCCGGTTTGGGCATCGGCGAAGGCGATCCAGTCGCCGACCGTCACCCCCTCGGGCAGGGGCGCGGGGACGACACCGCTGCGCCACTCATTCGGCAGCAGCGCGGCGCAGCCGGCACCGCTCGTGGTCACGATAGGCGGGCCGCCGGCACAAGCCGCCAATGCCAGCATCGCGAACGGCAGGATCGACCGGGACAGCGGCACCTTGGGCATTGCGAATCTCCTGTTCGTTGGTTCTGGTGAGGTCGGACGATTGCGCTTCGCGGCGGGCGGCGGCACCGACCGTGGCAACGGCGTCGCGACCGCTTCCGGTCGCGGCCCGAGCGCTTTCCTCGCCGAGCCTGGCGCGGGCGCTTTCCTGGGCGAGTTTGCGACAGGTCGACGGACCGACCAGTGCGATGATCAGGACGAGCATTGCAAGCGCGATCCAGGGCGCGAAGCGGCGGGCGAGTTCAGCGAGGATCATCATCGTCGTCCCCTTCCCCGCCCGCGGCCTCGAAACTGGCACCGAAGGCGCTGCCCTTGACGCTGCGGCGATTGATCGCGAGCCCGAGGCTGAGCAGCACCGCGCCGATGATCGCCAGAAGGCCGTAGTTGCTGGTGGCGAGTGCCTGGATCACGTCCATCCGGACCTTGGGGTCGGCGCGGGCGAACATCACCAGCAGCTGGACCAGCCAGACCGAGAAGCCGGTCAGCACCGCCGCGCCGGCGATCGAGGCGGTCAGGGCGAGCAGCGCGCGCCAGTCGCGCGGGGGCCATTGAGGGCGGGTCATCGCGGCCCGACATCGGCATCGGTCGCGCGCAACCTGTGACCTTGTCCACAACCACCCTGTTGGATTTCGACGGAGGGGAAGTTGATGAAATTGATGGTGCGGCGCTTATTCATGAAGATCACCGATCCGGTTCGCCAACCAGCCATAAAGGAACGCTTCATTGGCGGGTCGGCGTTCGGCAAGGCGCAGGTAACGCTTGCCCTGCAGCGCCTCCAGTGCGCGCATCAGCACGGTTTCGGCACCCGACTTCCCCCGGATTTCGAGAAATGCATCGAGCGCCGCCAGCGTCGCCGTGCCAACCCGGCCATCGGGAACCAGATCGGGATAATCGCGGCCGCTGCGGTTTAACGCTGTGAGCGCGCGCTGAAGAAATGTCACGGCAACCGCCGGTCCCATGTTTGCGCCGCTATCGAACAGTTCCGCGGCCAGCCGTGGCGACCGGATCGCAACCTGATCGAAGCGGGGCCGAAGCCAATAGAGACGGCGGTAAACTGTTTCCGCCTCCCCCCGCGGAAGATTGCGCATCAAGCCTCTATAGCCGTGTGCCCGCGCCACCGCTTCGGTAATGCCGAAGTTGGTGGCGCCGCCCCGGTCGGCGGGATGATTGACGTAGCCGCCCTCGCGCTCGATCAGCGCATCGACCAGGTGACCAATATCATATTCCGTTTGCGAATGTTCCAGCATGCGACCCTCCTGAGTCGCATGAAATAACCTTTGTGGTTATAAATAGGACAGCAATATGTTTAAGATAGTATTCCACGAAGTCACAGCATTGAATTGGCGCGACGCGCCGCTAGGCTGGCTGAATGAAAATTCTTCTCGCAGCGCTCGCGCTCCTGTCAGCAGCCCCCGCAATCGCCGCGCTTAGCCCGGCGGAAACGCGGATGGTCCGCACCGTCGATGCCGAGCAGGCGCGGCACCTCGCCTTGCTCGAACAGCTGGTCAACCAGAACAGCGGGACGCTCAATTCGGCCGGGGTGAAGGTGGTCGGTGAAATGATGCGCGCCGAACTGGAGCCATTGGGGTTCAAGGTCGAATGGCTGGACATGAGCGCCGCCAATCGATCAGGCCATATCGTCGCGCGCAAGCCGGGCAGCGGCAAGAAACTGCTCCTGATCGGACATCTCGACACGGTGTTCGAGCTTGATAGCCCGTTCCAGAAATGGACCCGGAATGGCGACCGGGGCGAGGGTCCGGGCGCGGGTGACGACAAGGGCGGCATGGTGGTGATGCTTGCGGCATTGCGCGCGATGCAAGCCGCGGGAACGCTGAAGAATGCCGACATCACCGTCTTCCTGACGGGGGACGAGGAAGACAGCGGGCCGGTCGCGATCAGCCGCAAGGCGCTGATCGAGGAGGGCCGGAAGGCCGACGCCGCGCTGGATTTCGAAGGCCTGGTGCGTGACAATGGGCAAGACATGGGATCCGTCGCCCGGCGCAGCAGCGACGAATGGACGCTAACGGTGAAAGCGCGCCCAGGGCATTCAAGCGGCATCTTTTCGGTCGGGTCGGGCAATGGCGCGATTTACGAGACGGCGCGGATCGTCGACGCGTTTCGCCGCGAACTGCGCGAGCCCAATCTGACCTTCAACGTCGGCCTGATCGGTGGCGGCGACGGGGCGACGCTCGATGCGGGCCGGGTGCGCATCGCGGCAACCGGCAAGACCAACATCATTGCCTCGACCGCGATTGCCCGAGGCGACCTGCGCGCATTGTCGCCCGAACAGATCGCGCGCGCCAAGGCGAGGATGCGGGCGATCGTTGCCCAGTCCCTGCCCGGCGCACAGGCGAGCATCGAGTTTCACCCCGACGGCTATCCGCCGATGGCGCCGACGGCCGGCAATCGCGCCTTGTTCGCCGTGCTTCAGGGGGCCAATCGCGACCTCGGCCTGCCCGAGATTGGCGAACTGGACCCGGTCAAGCGCGGTGCTGGCGACGTCAGCTTCGTTGCGGCAGATGTCGATGCGCTGGCCGGGCTCGGCACCTATTCGACCGGCGACCATGCGCCGGGCGAGGCGGTCGACATTCCTTCGATCTGGACCCAGGCCAAGCGCGCCGCGATCCTGATGAGCAGGCTAAGCGCGGTCAAGCGCTAGCCTTTTCCGTAGCGTCAACTGTTGCCGATGCGCGTCACTCGCGCGCGAAGCATAAGTGAGCGGTCCGCATCACCTTGTGCTTGATCATCCCCCGGCTTTAGGCTCGTACCAACGGGCCACGACCAGATGGCTCGATTGGAGGGGATGTCCATGACCTACCGCAACCTGCGCAACGCGCTCGTCGCCGCCACCGCACTGACGTTTATCGCCGCGCCCGCCGCGGCGCAGCAGATCGACCGGATCGTGGCGTTCGGCGACAGCTATGCCGACGACAACAATTTCTTCCAGTTGGCGGGGATCAACCCGCTGACCCAGACCTCGGGGGTCTACACCAGTGGCCGCTTCTCGGGCGGGACCAATTATATCGACACGCTGGGCCAGATCCTGGCCGTGCCGATCGACAATTTCGCGATCGGCGGCGCACGCGCCGACAACAGCAACCAGAATAATCCGGTCAACTGGGGCTTCACTTATGAAGTCGACCAGTTCCTCAATGTCGGCACCCAGTCGGCGGTGTTCCCGACCACCAGCAGCTTTGCCGGGGGCGATCTGCTTGCGGTTTCGATCGGCGGCAACGATGCGCGCAATTATCAACTGACCGGCGGCACCCTGGCCGGAGCCCCGGCAGCAGCGAATGTCGCCGCGGGATTCGCAACCGGCAACCTCAATCGACTGGTCGCGGCGGGCGCGCCGACCATCAGCTTCCTGGCCGGTGACACCGGGCGGCTCCCCGAAATCGCCGGTAACACCGCCGCGCAGGGGGTTCGAAGCAGCTTCTCGACCACCTTCAATACCTCGATGCAATCGACCTTGTCGGGCTATGCCGCCAATGGCGTGGTCGTCCACTATCTCGATCTCAACCGGGTGCTCGACAATATCGCTGCCACCCCGACCGCATTCGGGATTACCAATGGCTTGGTCTGCCCGGCGTTGCCCAACCCGACCTGCGTGGTCAATTCGAGGGGATTCCTGTTCTACGCCGACCAGTTGCACCTGACCTCGGACGGTTTCGCCATCGTCGGCCGCTATGTTGCCGCACAGCTTGACGCGCCTTTGACCCTGCAGGCGCCGAGCGAGGCGGCGATGAATGTCGGCCAGCAATTCGGTCGCACCCTCACCAGCCGGCTCGATCTGGGCGCGCCGCGCGACGGCGACATGCCCGAAGGTCTCGCCGCTTACATCGTCGGTGACAGCTACTCGCGCACGATCGGCGGTAGCCGCGGCAACCAGCCGTTCGACAGCGATAGCGTCGGCGTGACCGTCGGCCTGGAATATGGTTTCGGCAGCGGCGTGATCGGCGTCGCCGGCAATTACAGCAAGCCAAAGAGTGATTTCGACACCGGCGCGGCGGACGTGAGGTCGAAGTCGGCCCAGCTTGGCGTCTATGCCGGCTTCGGGATCGCCGGCGCATTCGCCCAGGGATATCTCGGCTATGGTTGGGATGATCACGACATAGACCGCCGCGGCGTGGTCGAGAACATGTCCGCATCAGCCGACGGCAGCCACTGGGTGGCGGGTGCCAAGGCCGGCTATCTGATGGGTCTCGGTTCGGTTCGTGTCGGCCCGGTGGTCGGACTGGATTACGCCCGCGTCCGCGTCGACGGCTACACCGAGGATGGCGATTCCGCGCTGACGCTCAATGTCGGCTCGGTCCGTTACAACAGCCTGCGCGGCAACCTTGGCGCCGAGATCCGCGGCGACTTTGCCGGTGACGGGATCCAGCTGCGGCCCTATGCGGCGCTGGTCGCCGAAAAGGAATTGTCGGGCGGCAGCCGCGACGTCAGCTTCGCCCAGACCTCGGCACCGACCATCGTCAACGGCTTCGATTTCGAGAATGTGTCGCGCAAGATCTACGGTCGCGGCACGGTCGGTGCGTCGGCGCGCATCTTCTCGGGCATCAATCTTGACGCGGGCATCTCGATGACTGCGGGCAAGAAGCAGGGTAATGAAACGTCGGGTCATGTCGGCCTGAAGGCGAGCTTCTAAGCCTCAACCTCATGGCCAAGGTCGTTCCGGCTCCGTCTTGACAGGCGGGCCGGATCGGCATTTGCTTCCCTCCAGACCCGGACTTACCGGGCCGGGGGAGGACATCATGAACGCTGAAACGCTCAAGACGCCGGTCCATCTGTGGATCGTGGGCGTCATTGGCACCTTGTGGAACGGCTTCGGCTGCTTCGATTATTTCATGACCCGCACGCGCGGTGCGGCCTATATCGAATCGATGATGCATACCGACCAGGGCGAGGCCATTGTGTCGTATATCAACGCCTTTCCGATCTGGGCGGCGGCCGGATGGGGGGTCGGCGTATGGGGCGGTCTTGTCGGGGCAATCCTGCTCCTGATGAGGCATCGGTGGGCGGTGCCGGTGCTGCTCGCCTCATTGGTCGGCGCGGTCGTGGGGATCGTGTACCAGATGGCCAATCCGTCGGGCATTGCGGAGCTCTCGATGGGGATCAATTCGGTCATGCCGTACATCATCATCGCCATCGCGCTCGGGCTGTTCCTCTACGCCCGCGCGATGCGGATCAGGGGCGTGCTGCGCTAAGCCTCGGCGCCGCCGGATAAACCCGCGGACATCGGCGGTCAGCTTCGAGCGGTCGGCGTCGCGGACGTACATCATGTGGCCGGACTGGTAATAATGATATTCCACCCGGTCCTGCGGAATGCCGCTGCGGCTGAGGGCATATTCGGCGGCGAAGAAGGGCGTGGCGAAATCGTAATAGCCCTGGCCAACGAAGATCTTGAGGCCAGAATTCTCGCGCAAGGCCGTGCCGAGATATGGCGTCAGGTTGAGGTAAGCATTGGCGTCGCGGCCGCCCTCGATCTTCCAGTCCCAATCGCGCCCTAGATTGCCGATAGACTGATATTCGCGGTCGGTGACGAAGCCCAGCGGCCCGCGTGACCAGGCGTTGATCGCAGCGGTGTATCCGGCGTCGATCCCGTAGAAACTGGGGTCATTGTCGTAATTTTCCCCCGCGCTGTCATAATCCTTACCCGTGTAGCGAGCGTCCAGGCGGCCGATCGAGAGGCCGCGGTCGCGCAGCAATTGCTTGTAGAAGCGGTCGGCCGATACGCGGAGGTCGGCCTGGTCGAGGTAGGTTTCCGAGAGGCCGGTGAAGCGCGCTAGCTGGCGGCGAATTTGAGTTCGCTCCTCGCCCTGCAATTTTTGGCCCTTGAGCAAGGCGGTCGCATAGGGTCCGATCGCCCAGGCGCGGGCTTCGTCGAGAAACGGTTCGAGCGGGCCTTCGGGGGCCTTGCCGTGAAAATGGGCCGCGGCGGCCATCGACGGCAGGTTGGTGATGTTTGACAATTCATTGCCGGGCCGGTCCGCGCCCGCACCGAAATCGAGGATCGTCGAAATCAGGATTACGCCATTGAGCGCGACATCGTTATACGTGGCATTGGCAAGCTGATTGACCACCGCCGCCGAGCGCGACGTGCCATAGCTTTCGCCGCCGAGATATTTGGGACTGTTCCAGCGGCCGTTGTCGCCGATCCAGCGGCGGATCACTTCCGCGACCGCTCGGGCATCGGCGGTGACCCCGTAAAATTCCTTGCCCTCGGTCTTGCCCAGCAGGCGACTGAAGCCAGTCCCCGGCGGATCAATGAATACCAGGTCGGTGACGTCGAGCAGCGAGTCCGGATTGTCGAGGATCGGGTAAGGCGGCGCGCCGTCGTCGGTGCCGTTGGAGGGGATCGCGACCCGCTTCGGCCCGAACGCCCCCATCTGCAGCCACACCGATCCCGACCCCGGCCCGCCGTTGAACAGGAAGGTCACCGGGCGGTTGGGGTCGCGCGGCTCGCGGACATAGGATGTGGTGACGATCGCCGCCTTGGGGGTGCCGTCCTCGGCCTTGATGATCGTCTCGCCGATGGTTGCGGAGTAATTCATCCGCTGCCCGCCGAAGGTGCCGCTGTGGCGCGTGACGCGCTTTTGCGGGACGACCAGTTCGGGTGGCTTCGAGGTCTCGACTTTGGCGGGCGGAGGGGTCGGCGGCGCGGCGCGCTGCTGAGCCAGTGCCGACGACGCCATCAGCGCCAACCCCAATCCAATCCCGCCAATGCGCCGCATGTCCGTCTCCCGATGTTTCGGCTATTCATGACGGTCCACGCGCCTCGCGCAAGGCACGGTTCGACCAACGGAGGAGCGACCGTGAATCTGGCCCGGCTAGCTTGCCAGCCAATGCTCCATCATCGCCGCCAAATCGGGAAAGGCGATGACGTATATATCCTCTTGTTCAAGCTCGTGGTTGGACCAATCCTGGTCGCTGGAGATGATTTGACCGGTGTCGAGATCATAGTGATAATCGAGCATCTCGCCGGCGATCGGGACAAAGCTGGCCGGATAGGCGATCGTGCCGCAATAGTCCGGCCCACGGCGGCGGAAATCCTCATAGACGCTGCCGACCATCTGGAGGTCGTAAAGTCCGGTGAAACCGGGACCGAATCCGCCGTTGGCGATCGAATAGAGCTGCTTCAGCTCGTCCGGCATTGCTCTGCCGATGATCTGCTCCAGCCCCAACCATTCGTCTTCGCCCGGAGGCGGCGATAGTGGTTTGGCGCCGGGAGGGCGGCTCGAGGCGCTGACATGACCGTCGGTTTCGACGAAGCTCATCGTCGTCGGCGGCGTCTGGCCCCAAGCGCGCATCTGCTCCTCGATCATGCGGCGGGGATCGTGTCCGCGCTGATCGATCTCCCGGTCGGCCTCGACATTCCGGTCAAACTCTTCGGCGGTCATCCAGTCGCAAATGGCGGCTTCACGTGACTTCTCCCGAATCCTCGTATCAAATTCGTCGAAGCGGCGGTCGATTTCCTCGACCGGCAACTCGACCCTCGATTCATCCGCAGCTGCGGTCATGTACCGACGTTGTGGGTCGGAAGCGCGCGCGACAATGCGCCGGATCAAATTATCGTCTATCCCGGTCATTCCGCAATGCTATGCGGTTTCGCCTAACAATCAATTAGCCCGCCGAGGTCAACTATTCCGGGCTTGGCCACCGCTCGCCGCGATCTTGCTGGAGCCGCCGAACATCTGCGGCATCGCCAGCGCGTCGAAGCCGTAGGGATCGGGGCGGAACGTCACGCCGCCCGGCCCGGCCGCGACGGTCAGATAGGTCATGTAGATCGGCACGGGGCGCGGCAGCGGGATGATCTGCTCTGGCGTCCCGCTTGGCTCCGGCATGCGCCCGAACACCCAAGACCCGAAGCGGCGATAATCCTCCAGCCGAACACAGCCGTTGCTGATCCAGCGGTCGCCGGCAAACTTTTCCTTCAAGGGCGTGTCGTGCAGATAGATACCGAAATCGTTGGGCATTTCGAATTTCATCGCGCCCATCGAGTTCCACGGTCCCGGCTGCTGTCGCACCATGAAGGTCGGCAGTTTCTTGGATGCCGCGACCGCGCGCCAGTTGATGGTCTTGGGATCGACCGGGCGGCGGTTAGGACCCCAGTCGGACATCACTTCGTAGTGAAACTGGTTGAAGTAGCCGACGCCCATTTCTTTGACCTTGGTCGCGGTCAGGCTCTTCGCCAATTCGGGCGGGACGTGCCAATAGGGGTTGGCTTTCGCATTGCGCATCAGCACCGCCATCATTGGCGTCTTGGTTTTGGCCGAACCGACGATCACGCGCATCGAATCGACCCGCCGATCGCGATCGAACAGATAGGTTTCGGCGGCGCCCGAATCGACTACCACATAGCGGTTGAACGTACGCAGCGTGGGCAAGCGATATGCCCGCTCCATGTTGATCGCGATGCGCCGCGAATAATGGACTGCGCCGCGATTGAGCGAAGCGATCGTCGCCTTGCCGGCAATGCCGTCGCCCGGTCCGAGGCCGTGGACCTGCTGATAGGCGGCGACACGTGCGAAGAGCTGCTCGTCAAAGCCGCCACTCGGGCTGAGTCCCAAGCGGGTCCGGAGCTGGGTAACGCGCTTGCCGGTCGATCCGCGCTTCAAGGCCGCTCCAGCAGGAATCTTGGTCTGGGGAAGCGATCCCCATTGCGACTGATATTGCTGCAGCCCGCGCGCCAGATCGACGAACATCGGGTTGGGCGCGCCCTGCCGCCCGCCACCGTCACCGCTGAACATCCGCGCCAGCCAGTTCTGCGGTCGCTGCTTCTTGCGCGCGACGGTCGACATCTGCGGATCGACATAGACGAAATCGATCCCCTGGCGGACCGCGCGCGGCACCGCCACCGGTTCGTCACCGCGATATTGGGCGGGGGACGGCGTGGTCGCGATCACAGCGATGGCGCCAAGGAAGATCGTCAGTTTTTGCATATTGTTCGCCCTGAGCATTGTCGAACCAACGCCCTGCCCCGGCTTGGGTTGCCTGGCGCTGAATGGCCTACCAGCGCTTGGTCGGGATATTGCTCTTCCACTGCGTCTGGTCGCGGCTTTCCTTCCAGCTTCTGACCATGCAACCCGTCCACCCGCCCGGCCCGACCACGCCGCACGACTGGATCCCGGTATCGCCCTCGACCGCCCAGCCGACGCGCTCGTTCATCACGCTCTTGGTCTCACCGGACGGGTCGAAAGGCAGGTTGCTGGTGTCGGGCAGGCGGAAGCGACTGCGTTGGTTGCGGTCGGCGCAGACGATCACTTCATCCTTGTCGACTGCCTTGCATTCGCCCCTAGCCACCTCGCGACTCGTCTCGGCGGGGAGGTCGGGGGCGAGGAGCAGGGCCAGGACGAAAGCGCTCATTTGCCCTAGCGCAACAGGCGCTTCCGCGCGCCAAGCTCGTCAAGATCAGGCAGCGAAACGCGCCGCATAGATTGCTGGACGATAGCGTGGCTCGGGAATTTCCATGCCTTCGTCAGCAGCCACTTCAAGCCATCCTTCCATCGCTTCAATCGCATTGATTGCAGCTTCGTCGGGGGTCGAACCATGAGTCGTGCAGCCTAGCAGATCAGGCACGTCTGCTATCCATAGCTGATCGTCATCGGACCAGAATATGTTGATATGATAATGGGGCGTGCTCACAAATCCGTATGTAGGCCATATTTCTCTACAACTTCAAGAAAACGGTCTTTCTGATATTGATGCGCGGCTTTCCCTTGAGGGTTCAAGGTCAGAATGTAGGGCACGGACGGGTGCTTGTAATGGCGATGGCTGCCCCTCACCCGTTTCAGTACGAAGCCGCAGGCTCGGAAAAGACCCTCCAAGTCTTCGAACCGAAGCGCCATGCGCGGATCGCTGACGAGTTTCGCGTAAAGTTTCGACCATTTGCTTATTGCGGCACTCTAACCGCATTGCATTGCGAGCTGTAGGTTCGCTTGGCGCAACCAGGATGCACCACAGATTGAGTGCTCGCGCTTAAATGATTGACGAGTGCAAACATGGCCGCCTCTTCAAATTGGCAACCCTCTAAGAATCACAAATTGAATCAGGCACAAGATGTTTCTGTCCGCGCAACACTTACAGCGAACGAATATGCCAATCCGTCATGAACGGATCACCTCTTCCCACCCCATTTCCGCTGCGTCTTCCCGAACCCCGTCCGCCGCGTCCCCGCTTTGCCCTGCGTCGAATTGCCGCTCGGCCTCGGCGCGCGGCGTTCCTGGACCGGGATGCCGAGGTCATTTTCCTCCAGACGACGGATCTCGTCGCGCAGGCGCCCCGCTTCCTCGAATTCCAAATCGCCCGCCGCCTTGCGCATCCGCGCTTCCAGATCGCCGATATAGGCTTTCAGATTATGCCCGACCAAATGCGGTCGCTCGTCGTCACCGGTTTCGACCAGCACACCGTCGCGCATGGTCACGTCGCTCATGATGTCGTTGATGTGGCTCTTGATCGATTCAGGCGTGATTCCGTGCGCCAGGTTATACGCCACCTGCTTCTCGCGCCGCCGGTCGGTTTCGCCAATCGCGCGCTCCATGCTGCCGGTAATGCGATCGGCGTAAAGGATCACCCGGCCGTCGACGTTGCGCGCCGCGCGCCCGATGGTCTGGATCAGCGAGGTTTCGGAGCGTAGGAAACCCTCCTTGTCGGCATCGAGGATCGCGACCAGCCCGCATTCGGGAATATCGAGCCCCTCGCGCAACAGGTTGATCCCGACCAGCACGTCGTAGACGCCCAGCCTGAGGTCGCGGATCAGCTCGATCCGCTCGAGCGTCTCGACGTCTGAATGCATGTAGCGCACCCGCAGCCCCGCCTCGTGGAGATATTCGGTCAGATCCTCCGCCATCCGCTTAGTCAGCGTCGTCACCAAGGTGCGATAGCCCTGCGCGGCGACCTTCTTCGCCTCATGCACCAGATCGTCGACCTGGTCCTCGACCGGCTTGATCTCCACCGGCGGATCGATGAGGCCGGTGGGGCGGATGACCTGTTCGGCGAACACGCCGCCGGTCGCCTCCATCTCCCACGTGCCCGGGGTCGCCGAGACGAACGTCGTCTGCGGGCGCATCGCGTCCCATTCGTTGAACCGCAGCGGGCGATTGTCGATGCAGGACGGCAGGCGAAAGCCATATTCGGCGAGCGTGATCTTGCGCCGGTGATCGCCCTTGGCCATCGCCCCAATCTGCGGCACGGTCTGATGGCTTTCGTCGACGAACAGCAACGCATTGTCGGGCAGATATTCGAACAGAGTCGGCGGCGGTTCGCCCGGCAAACGGCCGGTAAGGAAGCGGCTGTAATTCTCAATCCCCGCGCAGGAACCGGTGGCCGCGATCATCTCCAGGTCGAAATTGGTGCGCTGTTCGAGCCGCTGGAGCTCGAGCAATTTGCCCTCCGCTTCCAGTTCCTTGAGCCGCTCGGACAGCTCATGCTTGATCGCCTCGGTCGCCTGCTTGAGAGTCGGCCCCGGCGTGACATAATGCGAATTGGCAAACACCCGCACGGTGTCGAGCGACGCGCTCTTCTTGCCCGTCAGCGGATCGAATTCGACGATCTCCTCCACCTCGTCGCCGAAGAAGGAGATGCGCCACGCGCTATCCTCATAATGCGATGGGAAAATCTCCAGATTGTCGCCCTTCACCCGGAAATTGCCGCGCGCGAAGGCGGCGTCGTTGCGGCGATATTGCAGCGCCACCAATTTGCGGATGATCTCGCTCTGGTCGGCGTGCGCGCCCTTCTTCAAATCGAAGATCATCGCCGAATAAGTCTCGACCGATCCGATGCCGTAGAGACACGACACCGATGCAACGATGATCACATCGTCCCGCTCCAGCAGCGACCGCGTGGCCGAATGCCGCATCCGGTCGATTCCCTCGTTCACCGAGCTTTCCTTCTCGATGTAGGTGTCGGACCGCGGGACGTACGCCTCGGGCTGGTAATAATCGTAGTAACTGACGAAAAATTCGACCGCATTGTCGGGGAACAGCCGCCGCATCTCGCCATAGAGCTGCGCGGCCAGGATCTTGTTCGGCGCCAAAATCAATGCCGGCCGCTGGGTCGCCTCGATGATCTTGGCCATGGTGAAGGTCTTGCCGCTGCCGGTGACCCCGAGCAGCACTTGGTTCACCTCGCCATTTTCCGAAATCCCCTCGACCAGTTCCGCGATCGCGGTCGGCTGGTCCCCCGCCGGCTCATAATCCGACTGGAGCACGAACTTACGCCCGCCCTCGCTCTTGTCTGGACGAGCGGGACGATGGGGAACGAAGGTGTCGCCGGTATCGGGCTCGGCAAGGGACGTGCGGATTTGAATGGCCATGAGGCCAATATGGGGCGGCTCGACCAGCCGAACAATTGCCTTATCTGATGGCGATCGAACTAAGCGGCGTCGTCCAGTTCGACATCGAGCTGAATGCAAACGTATCGACCGCGAATTTCACCATTGTAAAAGCGCCCCTTCGACAGGGAGCGCGCGAATTGCTCGGCAACCTCCGCCGGTACATTGGAATAGCGATAGCGCCGACCACTGCCGAACATCAGGTCGAGCTGCCGCCGGTTGGACTGATACCAGGCGGCACGGATTGCTGGATGGGTCATGCACAACATAACGCATGAAACCGCATTTGGATTCATGCGCTCGCGTTTAGCGTTCCGCGTCCGGTGGTCAGCGGCTCTGGGGGTTGGTTTGGACCATTGGCTGGCCGGGTTGGAACTGAACGCCACGATGAGCCTGGGCCGATGCCATTTCGCCTTCGGCCTCCTTGATCATCTTCTTCATTTCCCGTTCCATCTTCATCGCATCGCCCATCGCGGTGCCAAGGCTGCCGTCGGCCTGGCGCGCATCGGACGGCCAGCCGGACGCGGTCGATCCCTGTGCAAGCTTCACGTCATACGCACGCTTGTCGAGCGTGGCGTCGATATGTTCGATCAGCGCCTTGCGGTTCATCGCCGACAGCATGCCCGCCGCGGCACCGCTGCCTGCACCGCCGCCCCCGCAAAAGGCGGTCAGTCGGCTTTTGTCGGCACCTTCGGGCGTGATGTTGGCCTCGCAGCGGATCGCCGCATGCGATCCGCTGGCGTTCCAATAAACCGCATTGTCGCCATTGCCACTGACACTGGTGTCGAGTCGGCCAAAGACGCCCTGCCCGCCAGGTTCGACCGGTGCCGCGCGAAGCGCCGCATACACCTCGGTCGGAGTCATGGCGTAGACGTTCGCCTCACCGCGCCCGAACCAGGCATAGCCAACGATCCCGGCGAACGCGGCGCCAAGCAACAGATACTTCATCACATCCCCCAACGCACATCGAACAGACGCCGCAGCGTAACGATGAGGCGTTAAAATGCGGTTGCCGCGGCGATGCATCCTTCCGTCGCGGCCATGCGTTGCCGGAACAGCAATCAACAAGGAGAAGATCGATGACCGACCTGACGCAAATTCGCGAGCATATGGAAGTGATCGGTGCCGACGGCGTCCATGTCGGCACGGTCGATAAGGTTGAGGGCAACCGCATCAAGCTGACCAAGGCTGACAGCGGTGAAGGGGCCCACGAAGGCCATCATCATTTCATCTCGCAGGGCCTCGTCGCGACGATCGAAGGCGACCAGGTGCGCCTGTCGGCCAACGCCGATGTCGCCGTGACGTTCGAGGAAGAAGAAGCCGGCAACTAGCAGCCGCGCAATCGACCCGCTACGCCGTCTCCTTCACGGGAGGCGGCGATGGCGACGTTGAAACGCAAGCAATATGACAGACTGATCGAGCCGATGCAGGCCGAGCTGGTGGCGATGGCGCACTGGGCGGCGGCCACGGGCCAGCGAATCTGCATCCTGTTCGAGGGCCGCGATACGGCTGGCAAAGGCGGTGCGATCCGCGCCATCGCGGAGAAGCTCAATCCGCGCCAGTGCAAGGTCGTCGCGCTGCCCAAGCCGAGCGATACCGAAAAAGGCCAATGGTATTTCCAGCGCTATGCCTGCCATTTGCCCGGCAAGGGCGAGATCGCGCTGTTCGACCGCAGCTGGTACAATCGCGCCGGCGTCGAAAAGGTCATGGGCTTCGCCGATGAGGGCCAGGTCGCGGATTTCCTGCAATCGGCACCGCTCTTCGAACTTCAACTGGTTGCCGACGGCATCCTGCTGTTCAAATATTGGCTGACCAGCGATCAGGCGTGCCAGGAAGAGCGCTTCGCCGAGCGCGTCGCGGATCCGTTGAAGCGGTGGAAGCTGTCACCGATCGACCAGGCGGCACGCGAGAAATATGCCGATTACACGGCCGCACGCGAGGCCATGCTGAAAGCGACCAACACCGAATGGGCGCCGTGGACCCTGGTCAATTTCAACGACCAGAAGCGCGGACGACTGACGCTGGTGCGCGACCTGCTCGACCGACTGCCCAATACGACGGTTCCAGAAGACAAGATCGACTGGCCGCCGCTGGCGCATGAGCCGCTGGACGAGAGCTTCGGCGTGCTGGAGCCGATCGCCGACTTTCCGCTGAAGCGCGATCGGAAGAAGGACGATTAAACCGCCTCGATTCAGGCGCCAACCAGTCAGGCGACAGCCGGTCCGGCGCGACTGGGCGGCACCGCGGCGCAAGCGGCAGTTCGCGGGGCAGTTCGCCGGGGCTTCCGCTCGACCGCTGCTGCTCGCCGCGATCCTTGCCGCGCTGTGGCCGACGCTCGACCCGGCGCTGATCGAGCCGCCCGCCTTCCTGTCCGCCGCGCCGGAACGGGTCGCGCAGACTTTCACCCGCTGCGGTCGCGGTCGCGGGAATGCCTGCGTGATCGACGGGGACACGTTTAAGCTGGGCCAGCGCAAGATCCGTATCGTCGGGATCGACACGCCCGAGACAAACGGCGCCAGTTGCCCGGAGGAAGCGCGGCTGGGCGAGCAGGCGACGGCGGAGCTGCAACGGTTGCTCAACCAGGGGCCGTTTGTCATGACCGGGCGGATCGACGACATGACCGATCGCTACGGCCGCGAACTTCGGGCGATCAGCCGAGAGAAGCCCGACGGTTCGACCCAGTCGATCGCGGAGGACATGCGCTCGACCGGGCTGGCGCACCGCTACCTGGGCCGCAAGACCAGCTGGTGCGGTTGAAGCGTCCCCCGGACGCTCCCCTCCCAGCTGGTGCGGTTGAAGCGTCCCCCGGACGCTCCCCTCCCAGCTGGTGCGGTTGAAGCGTCTTTAAACGAGCGTGCCGGGATCGCGGTCCCGTTCTTCGAGCCCCTGGTCGATGCTGATTTCGATCGCCCGCCACAGCGGCGCACGGGTCATCAACCAGAGAAAGAGCAGCCCGGTCATCGCCAGATAGAACATGATCAGCATATCGAAGGCCCCTCGTTGGCGTTGATCGTCGGTTTGGCGTTAGACGCGCAATGATCGAACCCGATGTCGCGGCGGTGACAATATGATGGCAGCGCTTTCACCCGCTGGTAACCCTATCGCGCTACACACTTCAGCCATGGCCAGTCCGCTTCCCACCGGCAAACAATCCGTCAGCCTGGCGACGTCCGGCGCGAAAGTGTCGCGCATCCGCCGCGACCCGCCGCCCAAGACGCCCGAAGTGGTGGTGGCCGAACGCGACGAGCGCGACGCGCGGATGGTGGCGATCGGGATCATCACTTTCGCGCTGGCGCTGGTGGTGATCGGGATGGCGGTGATGAGCTGGATGGGCTGGACCCCGCGGAGCTATCGCCTGGATGTCTAGGTCCTAAGGTTGATAAAGTTTCCTTAGTGCGGCGCCATTTTGGGCCCATTTCGTCAACTTAACGCTTTTCGCCCCTCGGCCCCTTCCCCCGCCCGTCGATCGCCAGAATTCGAAAGACCCCGCCTGTCCCGCGCCGCCATCGGCCACGCGCTCCGGTGCGGCGACGACGATGACGCGTCGCGCGCGAATAGGACAGGGAATTCTTCGCCCGGAGATGACGCCGCTTTCGACCGAAGTTTAACCCGGCGGTAGGCATGGCTGACGTAGCTTGCGGGCATGGGCGAGCATTTCAAACCCAACAACGTGGTCCACGGGCGGTTCGGTCGGCCCGGCGGCAGGGGCTGGCTGAGCCCGGACTATTATGACGCGCTCAGCGCGAAGGAGAAGCGCGAGCTGTGGGCACGGCGGACGCATGAGCGGCAATTTCGGCCCATGCAGCCGCGCTATCGCAAAGGACATTATGCGCGGCAGCGCCTGATCTGGGCTGCCTTCGTGTTTGGCGGCATCGGGCTTTTCCAGTTAGTCGATTCGATGCCGATGTTCCGATCGCCGGGCGAGTTGGCCAGTTCGGTTGCACCGACGATCACCGGCGGGTTCAGCGCCTGCAAATGGGGCGGCGGGACCAATTGCGTGGTCGACGGCGACACCATCTACCTTAACGGCGACAAGATCCGCATCGCCGGCATCGATGCCCCCGAAACGCACGATTACGGGTGCCCGTCCGAACTCGGCCTGGGCGAACGGGCAGCTAGCCGGTTGCAGGCCTTGCTCAACAGCGGCGGCGCGGTGACGCTCACCAGCATCGACCGCGACGAGGATGTGTACGGCCGAAAATTGCGCAACGTCGCGGTGGGCGGTGCGGATGTCGGGGACACGCTGATCGGCGAAGGGCTGGCGCGGGCTTACGGCGGCGGGCGGCGGAGTTGGTGCGGGTGAGGGACGTCCGATAAGGAGCGAACGCCCTCCCCTTCGATACCCAGCGCGACAGCTGGTTTCGGCGGGCTAACCCGGATCGCGAGCAGGCCGAGAAAATTGGCCATCAGCTAGGTTTAAAATCGCCCTCCAAAAGCACCGAAGTTTCAGACGGATGGTTAGGGACAGTAACGCTGGTTGGCGCGTATCGGCGGTCCAAACCTGGAATTACGATCGATATCGCACCGAAGTCGGCGATCTCAGGCCGCGAGGCTGCAAGATATCGGTTCACATACTTTGTGAGACCCACGCGAACCGAGAACGACCATTTCAGTATTTTAAACTTTAGCACCAGATCGAAGTCAGAAACGGACGCCAAGGCAAAGACTTTGAGGCCATTGGTTTGAATAGCAATTTGTGTCCCGCCGATAACGAAACGCACCCATGGTGAGGTAATTGAAATGCACTTCTCCTTACCAAGGATTTTGATACACGCTTTTGCCTTTACCCGTGCGGCGATATTAATATTTCCGAGTTTCATCGGATTTCCGAGGACTGCGGTTGGCTTTCGGCTCAGCTCGATTTCAATCCAGTCAACTGAGAATTTCAATCCTAGCGCACCGAGAAATCTTTGTACTTGCTGCTCGGAGTCTGGAGCGGAAAGAAGTTTTTCAATCACCTCGTCGGCATTCGTTGATCCAACTGCATGAGGCTTTAAGAGTTCATCTAATGCTTTTTCCCCCTCACCCTCACGACGTGCATCTTCGCTTGCGTCTAGGTACTCCTCGACCCAGTCCTTCAAATAGTCGGGCTCATTCGCCGATAAATCCTCGCCTGATGTTGGCCCTTCCACTGTAACATCAATTTCAGGCTCCCCAACACTCATACGGTCACCATCGATACGCTTCCTCCATGGGTAGCTTATCGATTCAAACATCTTAGAGATCAGCGGGGAGTCAGCAGAAAATGTTATGTCCGTCATCGATCTCGCCCCAGTAAGGGAAAGCAAGCGCACCAATGGTGGCGATCACTTTATCGATTCGGCAACGACATATTTGTTTAATTTCCGTTATACGTCAAGACTGATGGCGGAAGCCTGACACTCCAAATCGCGCTTACCAAATTCGCGATGGCGAGCGGTGGGCTCGGTGACGGGGTGCCAACCGAAGACGAAGATTTCGGCGGCTGGGTTCGGCGATCCAGGCTTGGCCTTCGTAGCGGCCGATCTTTTGGGCAATTGAGAAGCTCGGGCGGGACGGCGGGGCGCCGTCGGAGTGCCAGCTTTGGCGGGCGGCGGATTGCTTGACTTGGATGCGCAGCGGACGGCCCACCGTCAAGTTGGCCACCTGGCGCAAATCGCACGCCCCCCAATCGTCCGCGCACAAGGCCCAGTCAGGTTCCAGCGCCTGCGCCACCATCTCCTCGACCAGCTCGCCGCGGATGGAATTGCGGAGAAGCGGGGAGCCGAACAGGCGGTGGGTCAGGCGGGTGATGAGGTGGGCACGTCAAAGTGCAGGTTGATCGCGAAAATGCGTCAAACTGGGCAACACGATTGTCACACTCCGGACTGGTTGTGCCAGCAATTGACGACGGTTTCGCGATGCACTGGAGCCACACCCATTTGTTTTCGATACTCTCCATACCCCGTTTCGACTCGTTTCAGCGCAGAACGATTGCGCGCGTGCAACATTCGGGTGATGGGTTGCGAATGATAAAGGCGGGACAAATACAATGCTAGCGACGATCGGTTACGAACGCGCTGAAATAGATGACTTCATTGCCACCCTTGGGGCGTGCGACATCGACGTATTGGTCGACATAAGGGACCGAGCCCAATCACGGCGACCAGGTTTCTCGAAGTCTGCCTTGTCAAATGCGCTGGCAGAAGCGGGGATTGAGTATCTGCATTATAAAGAGCTTGGTGACCCCAAAGAAGGTCGAGATGCTGCTCGAAGGGGAGACTACGATGCTTTCCGGCAAATATTCTCGGCGGTAATGGCGAGCGATGCCGCCAAAAAAGCACTAAACGACCTCAAAAAACTCGCTAGCAGTCAGAGCATTTGTTTAATGTGCTTTGAACGCGATCAACTCCAGTGCCATAGAAAGATCGTGTCGGAATACTTAGAAGCCTCACTATCGGTGAAGGCTAGGCACTTAGGGGTATCAAAGGATGCGTCAAGAAAGGGCGCTGCAAGACGAGTGCGTTATCTTGATCAAGGCGCAGCCGCATCGTTCTAGCAGTTATTTTGAAACGGTCTGTTGCGCTGGCGTTGGCCGCGACCGCAAATGGAGACGACAGTACCCAGTCCCGTTTCGGATTTTGAAAGAAGGTCAGAAATTTGGGCGATGGACTTGGATTAAGTACGAATTCGTTGTTCCGAAGGACGATCGTCGCAAGGAAAGTCAAAAGGTACTGTCTCACAGCCTGTTGACCTGCGGCGAGCTTCGGATCGGAGAGCGCGCAAACTTTTTAGCTCCGCTGGTTCGTGGCTCACTAACGGAGGCGGATTCAGCGAATGACTCTCTGGCGCTCGTGAGACCACAGTCGGTTGAAATTTCAGCGCACGCTAAATCCGATGTGGAACTCGTGGCAGAGATCGCGAAGCACAAAGCGTTGGCCTCGCAACTCTCTTTGCTTGAAGGCGACGTGCCCGCCGAGCCCCTCAAGCCCTGTCGGATGCAGTTCATCGTGAATTGGAAGGACCAAGACGGTAAGTCGCACCGGCAAGAGTGCGACGATTGGGAAACGTCAGCAGCGTTCAATCGTTTTGATCATCAGTACGGCGAAAAGCGCGCACTAGAAATCATAAAAGAAAAGTACGAAGATCAGTATTTCAAGGCGGGTCTTGTTCTAGGTTTAAGCACCCATAGTCGCCGCAATGTTGAGTTTGGAACGAAAAATCAATGGCTGTTGGTCGGCCTTATAAGACTTGATCACACCAGCCAAGGTAGCCTCCTATGATTGCTTTCTTCTTCAACTGATCCAGCCTAGCGCGCCCCCCTTTCTTCGCAAATAAGTTGACAGCGCTACGCGCCGTCAGTTGCTTCGCATCAACTGAGCCTCGAAACCTCAGCATGCCCATCCCCTTCGCCGACATTCCATCCACGCAAGCACGCCAGTGAAGTCTTAAGCGGGCCACGGCCCGCTCGCCGTTGGCGAGTCGCCCTCTCCCACATAGGGCAGAGGGTTGGATTACTCCGCCGCCACGCCCGCCCGCGAGAACATATCCTCGCCGCCCTCTTCGACCGCCTCGACATCGTTGCTCGCCTTGGCTTTCTGCCGCCGGTCAAAGCTGTCCCACACTTCGTTCCAATTCCCTCTTGTCGCCGCCTTGGAATACTCCGTGCTGCGCTGCTCGAAGAAGTTGGCGTGCTCCACCCCATTCAAAAGCGGGGCGAGCCAGGGGAGCGGATGCTCCTCGACCATGTAGATCGGCTTGAAGCCCAATTGCCCCAGCCGCCAGTCGGCGATGTAGCGGATGTATTTCTTGATCGAATTGGGGGTCATCCCCTCGACCGGGCCATGCTCGAACGCCAGGTCGATGAACGCATCTTCCAGCCGCACGGTCTTCTGGCAGGCGTCGATGATGTCGTCCTGCACCGCGGGGGTGAGGCAGTCGCGTTCCTTGACGAAGGCGTGGAACAGGCGGGTGATGCCTTCGCAAT
>JAZKHF010000202.1:0-10801 GCA_040385545.1 Pseudomonadota bacterium | reverse complement strand
TCGGCATTCCCGACGAACTGCTCAACGTCGACGGCGGCGCGATCTCGATCGGCCATCCCTACGGCATGAGCGGCGCCCGCCTCACCGGCCACGCCCTGATCGAAGGCAAACGCCGTGGTGCCCGCTACGTCATCACCACCATGTGCATCGGCGGTGGAATGGGCGCGGCGGGATTGTTCGAAGTCCTGTAGCGCCGAGGTTAGCGCCGCCGACGCGCGAAGCGTGACGCCGGCGCTAACCGAGAGACGCGAAAGGCCGGCCGACTTGCCCGCGACTGCGGGACAGGATCGACGTCATGGGGCTTGTTCCCATGACGGTCCTAGCCTCGTAAGTACCGCTCTCCCCTGATCCACCGGCTTGCCATCCATTTGACTCCGCGCGTCACCGGCAGTCCGGCGTGCATCATGCGCGGATCGGGCGATCCGTCGGCGGTGACGTTGTGGAACAGCAGCAAGTCCCCGACCCCGCCCTTCACGCGAAGCCGGACATCCGGGAAATCGGTCTCGCCGCCCTCATAATCGTCGTTGAGCCAGATGAGCGCGGTCCATTGCCGCGCCGCCTTCGCGCCCGCGTCATGGTGCGGGCGATATTGCTGGCCGGGTTGGTAGCGCAGGATGGTCAGCGGTTCGCCCCATTTCCTGTCGGTGCCGCTCGCCGCCGCGATGCAGGCGTTGATCTGCTGCACCACCAGATCCTCGGCCAGTGGCGGGAAGCTCGACGTATCGGCGTCGCGGATCGCATCAAGGACGCCTTCGCCGGTTATTTCGTCGATCACCCTCGCCCGCTCGAGCCAAGGCGTGCCGAGCAGCATCAGATATTTGCACTCCGCGGCGCTGAACAGGCCGCGATGGATCGTGATGCGCGGATCGTCCGACAAGGTTTCGGGTGCCACCTCGGCCAGCCTCGCCCCACATGTGACATGCCCAAGAAACGCCAGCTGCACCGCCGCGAACCGGTCCTCCTTCGCCAGTTCGGCCAGCATCGCCCTGGCCGCGTCGAAATCCGCCGTCCGCCCGATACCCGCCGCGGTCATGTAGACCCACGCCCGCCGCGCATCGGCATTGCCCAGCCGCGCCGCCTGTTCCACCAGCGCCAGCGCCGCCGCCGCATCGGGCGTGCCCCCGTCCCCCATCAGCCGCGCCTCTGCCAGCGACAGCGCCGCTGCCCCATCGTTCCGCGCCCGTCGCTCCAGATCGTGCAAATCGCTCATCCGCCCCTCACTGCCGCCGCCTTGTCCTTTTGTCACGCCGCGCTACCTTCGAGGACATGACCGGAATCGAACTGATCGCGCTTGCCGCCTCGACCAGCCTGTTGGCAGGGTGGCGATTGTATCTGGTCACGCTCGTCACCGGCCTCGCCATGAAGTTCGGATATGTCGCGCTGCCCGAGCAGCTCCAGGCGCTCGATGTGCTGGCCAACAATTGGGTGCTTGGCATTGCGGCGGTCGGCACGTTCGCGGAATTCTTCGCCGACAAGATCGCCTGGGTCGACAGCGCCTGGGACAGTGTTCATGCCTTCATCCGGCCGGTTGGCGGCGCGCTGCTCAGCCTGGCCATCGTCGATGCCGGCGATCCGGCGTGGCAGATCGCCAGCTTCCTGGCCGGCGGCGGTGCGGCGCTGGTCGCCCATGCCGGCAAGGCTGGCGCTCGAACGCTCATCAATGCGAGTCCCGAGCCATATAGCAACGTGGTCGTGTCCACCGGCGAAGATGTCGCGACCGTGGGCCTGCTCGCTTTGGCAATTGCCAATCCGGTCGCCGCCGCGATCGTCGCGGCGTTGCTCGTCTTCCTGTCGATCTGGCTGGCGATGAAGGCCCGGCGCGCGATAAAGCGTGTGATGGACGTCATTACACCCAGGCCGCGCATGAAGGATGTGACGCCGCCCTCCGGGCAATAGGGGATACTGCTGCGCTGACTCCAGCCGGGCGTTGTGCTACGATATTGGTTCGTCATCAGGCTCTGAGGGGAGGCTCGCGATGGACGGATTGAAGACGCTCTCGATTGCGTTGGCGGCGACCAGCCTGATGGGCATTGCGCCGACCGAATCCTACAGTCAGGAACAGCTCGCCTTGCTCGACCCGTCGACACGGGCCGCCGACATGTGCGGACAGGGGCGCGGCTCGTCGATGCGATCGATGCTGCTTGCCGCCGCCACCACGGTCGAAATGAATTCCTCCAAGGAAATCCCGCTCACCGACGGTCTTGGCAAGATCGATTTTCCAATCACCACTGCCAAACCGCTCGCGCAGCGCTATTTCAATCAGGGGCTCGGCTATGCCTATGGCTTCAACCATGCCGCCGCCATCGCTTCGTTCCGCGCCGCCCAGCGACTCGATCCCGGTTGTGCGATGTGCTGGTGGGGCGAGGCGCTGGCGCACGGACCCAACATTAATGCCCCGATCACGCCCGACGCCAATAAATTGGCGCTTGAAACCATTGCTCGCGCACAATCCTTGTCGGCCAATATTACACCGGCTGAACGCGCGCTAATCATGGCGCTGACCAAGCGTTACTCGGCTAGTCCCGATGCCGACCGTGCCACGCTGGACGGTGCCTATGCCGACGCCATGCTGACCGTTGCGCGATATTATCCCGGGCATGACGACATCGCCGTGCTTGCGGCGGAAGCGGCGATGGACACGCTGCCATGGGATTATTGGGAGCCGGACAAGCAGTCGGCCAAGCCCCGACTGGGCGAGGCGATCACGCTGGTCGAGCGGGTCATGGGGCGCAATGCCGATCATCCCCAGGCGCCGCACCTCTACATCCATCTGATGGAGAATGGCCCCGACCCGAAGCGCGCCGAGGCCGCTGCCGACCGCCTTGCCAGCGGCCTGTCACGCGATGCGGGTCACATGGTCCACATGCCGGCCCACATTTACTACCGGCTCGGCCGATGGAAGGATTCGATCCGCGTCAACATCGATGCCGCGCGGCAGGACGAAGCCTATATCCGCGCGTCCGACGACAAGGGGTTCGTGCGCTTCGGTTATTACCCCCACAATGTGCATTTCATCGTCACCTCGGCGCAAATGGCCGGTGCCCTCCCCACCGCCATCCGCGAAGCGAAACGCCTGGCGATGATTGTCGATGCCGATACTGCGACCCAGATCGCGTGGATCCAGGCGATCCACGCCGCGCCCTATTTCGCGACGTTGCAATATGCGTCGGCGGTCGATGTGCTGGCGATGCCCGCCCCCGATCCGCGCCTCGCCTACGTTCGCGCCATGCGCCATTATGCTCGCGCCGTCGCCTACGCGCAGCAGCACAATCAGCGCGGTTTCGATCGCGAACTGGCCGAGATGGAGCGGATCCGCACATCCGAAGCGCTCCAGCCGATGGTCGATCAGGGCGTACCCGCGCCCGACCTGGTCATGCTGGCGGAGCACGTTGCACGCGGACGGTTGGCGTCGGCGCGTGGACGCCACGGGCAGGCCGTCGATCATTATCGTCGCGCCGTCGCGCTTGAGGATCGCATTCCCTACATGGAACCGCCCTGGTGGTATTATCCGGTGCGCCAGTCGCTGGGCGGAGCGCTGTATCGGGCGGGTCGCTATCCGGAGGCGCGGCGGGCATTCACGTCGGCGCTCGCCAAGGGTCCAAACAACGGCTGGGCCTTATATGGCCTTGCCGCGTCCGAGCGCGCACTGGGCCGCCGGGCCCACGCCGCCGCCGCACAAATGGCCCTCAATCGCGCGTGGAGCGGCGACCCGCGCTGGCTGAGAATGGAACGGCTTTAGACGTTCGCAGCGATGAATTTCTCGACCGCCGGTGCGATCTGCTCGCGCCACTTGCGGCCGTTGAAGATACCGTAATGGCCGACTTCCTTGGCCATGTGGTAAAGCTTTTTCGTCGGCTTCAGCTTGGTCGCCAGGTCGAGCGCCGCCTTGGTCTGCCCGAGCCCTGAAATATCGTCGCGTTCGCCTTCGATCGCCATCAGCGCGGTTTTCGTGATTGCCGCCGGATCGACCTTTCGTCCGCGGTGCATCATCTTGCCCTTGGGCAGCAGGTGGCGCTGGAACACGACATCGATGGTTTGCAAATAAAATTCCGCCGACATGTCGGCCACCGATCGATATTCGTCGTAGAAGTCGCGCGTCGAATCCGCGCTTTCCTCGTCGCCGACCACGAGATGTTTGAACATCTCCCAGTGGCTCACCAGGTGCGACCCCAGGTTCATGGTCATGAAGCCGGCCAGTTGCAGGAAGCCGGGATAGACCTTTCGCCCGGTGCCCGGATAAATCATCGGCACGGTGGCAATGACATTGCGCTCGAACCAGGCGTGGGGCCGTTCGGTCGCCAGCGTGTTGACCGCCGTGGGGGCCTTTCGCGGGTCGATCGGTCCACCCATCATCGTCAATGTTTTGGGCGTGGCGGGATGCTTGTCGGCATTCATCAATGCGACCGCGGCATAGGCCGGGACCGCCGGCTGGCACACCGCAAGCACGTGCGTATCCGGCCCGATATGCTCGACGAATTCGATCAGATAATCGATATAGTCGTCGAGATCGAACCTCCCCTGTTCGACCGGCACCAACTTGGCGTCGTGCCAGTCGGTGATAAACACGTCATGCCTGGGCAGCATCCGCTCGACCGTGCCGCGCAGCAGGGTCGCGAAATGGCCCGACATCGGCGCGACGATCAGCAATTTGGGCTGATTCTCCACCCCGTCTTTTTTGAAATGCTTCAGCCGTCCGAACGGCTTGGTCAGAGCGATTTCTTCGCTAACGTCGACCAGCCTGCGCCCGACGGGAACTTGGCTGATCCCGAAATCGGGCTTCCCTCGCGGCGCGGCGGCGTGGGCGAACACGTCCAGGCTGGCGGCGACGATCGGCCCCATTGCGCCATAGCCCCAGGGATTGACCGGGTTTTGGAGCCATCCGGCGCCCATCGACGCGGCCCGGCCGGCCCCTGCCAGCCACGAGCGTTGCACCTCATAGGCGTCGTACAGCATGCAAATTCCCTGGAATTAGTTCGGATTGACAACGAGACTGGACCCCAATTGCTCCATTCGCAAGCCAATTTGCTGCAGCGCACACCGCGCATTGCGGCAATTGAGGCTCGCGCGCCACGCTGCTAGGCGTAGTGCATATGGCCACTCGTCCCGAACCGCCCAAGGCGAAAAATCTCTCCGGTCTGGCGATGGTTTGGCATTTCGCCCGGCAATATCGCGCGCAATTGGGCGCGGCGATCGTCGCCTTGCTGATCGCCGCCGCCGCCACGTCCGCGGTGCCTTATTCGTTCAAGCTGATCATCGATCGAGGCTTCTCCGGATCGGGCGAGATCGGCCGCTGGTTCGAATATCTGCTCCTCCTGGTCGTTGTGCTGGCCATCGCCACGGCGGTCCGATTCTATTTCGTCAGCTGGATCGGGGAGCGCGTGGTGGCGGATATCCGCCTCGCGGTGCACCGAAACCTGCTCCGTCTCGCCCCCGGCTTCTTCGAGGAAAACCGCCCGGCGGAAATCGCGAGCCGGATCACCGCCGACACGACCATCATAGAACAGGTTGTCGGCACCACCATTTCGGTCGCCTTGCGCAACATCGTCATGGGCACCGCCTGCGCGATCATCCTGTTCTTCCTCGCCCCCGCGCTTGCCAGCCGACTGCTGATCGCGATCCCGCTGATTGTCATTCCCCTGGTGATCCTCGGCCGCCGGATCCGCTCGGTGTCGGTCCGGAGCCAGGACCGCATCGCCGATGTCGGCACCATTGCGAGCGAAGTGCTGGGCGCGATGAAGATCGTCCAGGCCTATAACCAGCAGGGCCGCGAGGCGACACGCTTCACCGTCGCAACGGAGGAAGTCTTTTCGGTCGCGAAGAAGCGCATTCTGCTCCGCGCGATCATGACCGCAGTGGTCATTGCCTTGATGTTCGCCGCCATCACGATGATCATCTGGAAGGGCGCCAACGACGTTGCCGAAGGCCGCATGACGGGCGGCACCATCGCTGCGTTCGTGCTCTACGGTGGGCTGCTGGCCGGCGCGTTCGGCGCGCTCAGCGAAGTCTATGGCGATCTGCTCCGCGCCGCCGGTGCATCCGAGCGGCTTGGCCAGTTGCTCCACGCCGAGCCCGAGATCAAGGCGCCCGCCAGTCCGGCGCGGATGCCAAAACCATCGCGCGGAGAGCTTGAATTCGACCGCGTCGGTTTCCGCTATCCGACCCGGCTGGAAGTCTCTGCACTCCACGACTTTTCGCTCAAGGTGCGGCATAACGAGCGGCTTGCGCTGGTTGGCCCGTCGGGCGCGGGCAAGACGACCATCTTCCAGCTCGCCGAACGCTTCTACGATCCGCAGGACGGCCGTGTCTTGCTCGACGGCATCAACTTGCGCGATGCCGACCCCGCCGATGTCCGCCAACGGATCGCGATGGTCCCGCAGGAAGTGGTCATCTTTGCCGCCTCGGCCCGCGACAACCTGCGTTACGGCAACTGGAACGCCAGCGAAGATGATATCTGGGCGGCCGCGCGCGATGCCAATGCGGACACCTTTCTGCGCCAGCTTCCCGACGGGCTCGACACCTTCATGGGCGAAGGCGGCGCGCGCCTGTCCGGCGGCCAGCGCCAGCGGCTCGCCATCGCCCGCGCCTTGCTGCGCCGCGACGCCCCGCTCCTCCTCCTCGACGAGGCCACCAGCGCGCTCGACGCCGAAAGCGAAGCCGCCGTTCAGGATGCGCTGGAGCGGCTGATGGAAGGCCGCACCACGATCGTCATCGCCCATCGCCTTGCCACCGTGCGCGCCGCCGACCGCATCGTCGTGATGGATGGCGGCCGCATCGTCGAGGAAGGCAAGCATGCCGCGCTGGCCGGATCGGGTGGGCTCTATTCCCGCCTCGCCCGGCTGCAATTCCAGGGCGAGGCGGCCTAGGGTTCAAAAACGCACAGGGGGTAAGCAACGATGAAATTCTTCGGCACCTGGCTCGCACTCGCGGCCCTCTCGATTGCCTCGCCCGCTCTTTCCCAGACATCACCCACGGCGCCCGGCAAGCTCGTGCAGGTCGGCGACATCACCATCCATTATGTGGAACGTGGAAGCGGCGAGCCGCTGCTGCTGCTGCACGGCTTCGGCATGTGCGGGAAAGGCGACTGGGGCGATCATCTCGACGAGCTGGCCAAGACGTATCGAGTCATCATGCCCGATCTTCGCGGGCATGGCTGGTCGACCAACCCGTCGGGCAAGTTCACCATGCGCCAGTCGGCTGAAGACATTCGCGGCCTGCTCGACCAGCTCGGCCTGAAAAATATCCGCGCGATGGGGATCAGCGCCGGTGGCATGACTTTGCTCCACCTCACCGCCAAATATCCGGACCGGGTCAAGACCATGGCGCTGATCGGCGCGACCAACCAGTTCGGCGATCAGGCACGACGCGTGATCAAAGGCGAAGTCAGTGCGCCGCTGCCCAAGGAAGTGCGGGACATGTTCGACAGCTGCGCCTCGCGCGGTCAGCCGCAGGTGCGCGACCTGATGGCCCAGTTCCAAAGCTTCGCCAGCAGCTATGACGACATGAACCTGACGCCGGCCAACCTGGCGACGATCAAGGCACGCACGCTCATCGTCCACGGAGACCGTGACGAATTCTTCCCGGTCGAAATCCCGGTCGAGGTCTATCGCGCGATCCCCGGCTCGCAATTGTGGATCGTCCCGAATGGCGACCATGTCCCGATCTACGGTTCGCGTCTGCCCGAATTCCTCCGCATCACGAAGGCTTTCCTCGCCGACCCCAAACCCGCGCGATAATCGCGATCCGCAACCATTCAGCGCTTTCCGCCGTATATGACAGCATGACCAACATGATCACCCGCCGCAACCTGCTCGGCACCGGTAGCATCGCCCTCGGTACGATCCTGACGATAGGTTGCGGCAGCCGCTCCGACGCCGCACCCGGCAAGTTCGCGATAACCAAGACGTCGGCCGAGTGGAAAAGGCAGCTTGGACCCCAGCGTTATGCTATCCTGCGTGAGGAAGGCACCGAGCCTCCCTATAGCTCGCCCCTAAACAAGGAAATGCGCCGCGGCATCTATGCCTGCGCCGGTTGCGCCCTGCCCGTCTTCTCCTCGACCACCAAGTTCGACAGCGGCACCGGCTGGCCAAGCTTCTGGCGCGAGATCCCAGGCAACGTCTCGTTCAAGCGCGACACTTCCCTGTTCATGGAGCGAACCGAGGAACATTGCCGACGCTGCGGCGGGCATCTGGGCCATGTCTTCGACGATGGCCCCAAGCCGACCGGCAAGCGCCACTGCATCAACGGCTTGTCATTGATCTTCAAGCCCGCCTGAGCCGTCCCTCGGGGCAATTTGCCCCGGGGAACGAAACATCAGAGGTCAGGCTTTGCGAAACGTCAGCGTCGCGCGTCGACGGCGGCTGGCGATACCGATCGCGCCGAAGCCAAGTAGCATCATCGCCCAGGTTGAGGGTTCCGGAACAGCCGCAACTGCTTGCGAGATGGTTAGCGTGCTGTTGCCGGACACGATGCTGGTCAGGTTGAATGTGCCGAGCAGGAACGTCGGATTGGATGGCGAACCGGCGAACAGGGTTGGGCCGTTGAACTGGGTGAATCCCAGATTGGCGGACTGAATCTGGAACGGTGAAATCAGGTTAGTACCGAAACTGATATTGCCGGTGCCAGGCGATCCACCAAACGATCCGGACACCGCATCGAAGAAGATCTGGTTGCCGATCAGGCTGCTCGTGTTGAAGCGATCCGGGATCGAATCGGCCAGCGTGAACGTCGCCGTGCGCGACCCGGTGAGATTAAATACCAACGCCTGCGCACTGGCGGGCATGGACGCGAACGCCGCGCTTAACCCCACACCGCAAAGTAACAAAAATCTACGCATAGATGCCTCCATCAGGCCAAGGATTTTCAGCCCGATTGAGATACGTGCGCGAACTCAGAAGGATGTCCTTTGGTTAATGAAATCTGAAAATTGTTGTGCCGGATCGGGAATCGCGAAGGGCTGGTCCACCAAGGGGCGATAGCGCGCCATTGTAGATGACAATCAGGCTGGACAAAAAAGGGCGGCCCTCGCGGACCGCCCTTCTCCATTCACGGTCGCCGGAGCGAACTAGAATTTCATATAGGCTTCGTTGCCCACGAAACCCATCTTCTCGACCTTGGCGCGCTTGGTGATCGCAAGTACCTCGTCGACCAGGCCGTAACTAGCCTCGGCTTCCGGCTGCAGATGCAATTCCGGAACTACCGGCTGCTGCTGTGACGCATCGAGATAGTTGCGCAGCGTGACCTGATCGACCGGCGCGCCATTCCACAAAATCGAACCGCCGCTGGTGATCACGATCTTGTTCTTCACCGGATCGATCGGGGGCGGCGTGCTGCTTTCGTCATTCTGCGGCAAATCGAGTTTGACCGCATGACTCTGGATCGGAATCGTGATGATGAACATGATGATGAGCACAAGCAGGACGTCGATCAACGGCGTCATGTTCATTTCCATCATCGGCTCGCCGGCACTATTGTTGCTGGACGCTTGCATTGCCATTGAAGACTACTCCTAAAGCCGCGCCCTTACAGGCGCGACGTGACCTGGCCGGCGGGCGGTTCGGAAATGAAACCCACTCGCGCGAAACCGGCGCGTTGCATGGTGATGACGGCTCCGCCGATGCACTTGTACGGCGTGTTCGTGTCACCACGGATATGCGCTTCGGGCATATTCTCTTCAGTGACATTTTCGACACCGCCAACATCCTCGATCAGCGTTTCGAGTTTCTGCACCGCCCTTTCGAGCAACTGGTCGCTGTCAACCTTGGTCAGGTTCCAGTAAACCTCGCACGTGCCCCCTGGGCCACCGCGGATCGACAGATTGACGTTCTCCGGCTTGGTCTGGGTCGGTTCGTAGCGAACCGTCGGCAGGGATACCGGAACCGTCTGCAACACCACCGGGACCGCGATCAGGAAGATGATCAGCAACACCAGCATGATGTCGACCAGCGGCGTCGTGTTGATGTCGGACATCGGGACGTCTTCGTCGCCGTCCGCTGGTCCTACGCTCATCGACATGGTTCGGATTTCCTCGCTAATTCAATCTTGGTTGCGGTCGTCCGGCCAGCACAGTGGGCGCCGGCCGGACAATCGATCACTTAGCCAACGCGATCGGTCGACGGGGTCGCCTGCGCGCCCGTCGAAGTCAGGCCCGGGCGAACTGGCTCACTGCCGCGCTGGGTCGGCGCCGCGGCCGACTTGGTCTGGGCCGTGCCCTTTGTCACACCAATCATCGCCGGCTTCACCGAACCGTTCGAGGCGAGATAGCCATGGACGTCGTTGGTGAACGCCGAGAGATCCTCGATCACCGACTTGTTGCGGCGGATCAGCCAGTTGTAGGCGAGCACCGCCGGAACCGCGACGATCAGGCCGAGCGCGGTCATGATCAGCGCTTCGCCGACCGGGCCGGCGACGGTGTCGATCGAGGCCTGGCCAGAGGAGCCGATCTTGATCAGCGCGCGATAGATGCCGACGACGGTGCCGAACAGGCCGATGAACGGCGCAGTCGAACCGACGGTTGCGAGAAAGGCGAGGCCTTCACCGAGACGGTTGGCGATCCCGCCCTGCGAGCGTGCAAGACTGCCCGCCACCCACTCATGCTGGTCGACCGGATCGGTCAGCTTGCCGTGCTGGTCCTGCGCAACGAGCGCGTCCTCGACGATCGAGCGATAAGCGCTCTTGGCATCAAGCTTGCTCGATGCTTCGCGCAAGTTGGCAGAATTCCAGAAGCTGGCGCGCACCTTCTTGCCCTGATTGATGATCTTCTGCTGCTGCAGGAACTTGGTGAACATGATGTAGAAGGTGCCGA
>JAZKHF010000201.1:0-19312 GCA_040385545.1 Pseudomonadota bacterium | reverse complement strand
GCTGACTTCGCGGATCGAGCGGGGCACCGGGGTGCCGCCGAAGATCACGCCGACGCTGATGTGCTGGCCCTTGGCATAGATGCGGGCATGGTCGGCGATCTGCGACGCAAGCTCGCGGGTCGGGGCGAGCACCAGCATCCGGGCGCGGCCGTTGACCGGACGCGGACGATCGGCGGCCATCAGGCGGTCGAGCGACGGCAGCATGAACGCCGCGGTCTTGCCGGTGCCGGTCTGGGCGATGCCGAGCAGATCGCGGCCCTGCAGGACGATCGGGATCGCCTGGGCCTGGATCGGCGTCGGAATGGAGTAATTCTTGGCGGCAAGCGCGCTCAACAGCGACGGCGAGAGGCCAAGGTCGGTAAATTTGGTCAAATGAAAATCCAATATGTGACGATCGGACGCGCGACATGGCGACGTCCAACCAGGGGTTTGGTTGGGCACCCCGCGTGAAAAGGAGAGCGTTTAAGCTGGATCGAGACGCGGGCCGGACATCGCACCAAGGCGAAGACTCCGATCACGCCGCTTGTCGAAGCGTCTCGTGTTGCAGTGCAATATAGAGAAGAAAACGAATTTGTCCAGTCAGGCGGGGATGACCGCCCCGGATTCGACGTGGAAGCGGGTGGCGGCGGGGCCGATGGCGTCGAACAAGGCGGGCTCGGTCGCGGTCATCCACACCTGACCGCGACCCGACAGGCGATCGAACAGGGCCTGTCGGCGGGCGGGGTCGAGGTGTGCGGCGACTTCGTCGAGCAGGAGGATCAATGGGACTTCACGGCGGCTGGCGACGAGATCGGCATGGGCTAGGACCAGGCCGAGCAGCAATGCTTTCTGTTCGCCGGTTGAGCCGCGTGCAGCGGGCTGCTGCTTCACGACATGGGTGACGGCCAAATCCTGGCGATGGGGGCCGACCAACGCACGGCCGGCGACGGCATCGCGGCCGCGTGAGGATTTGAGCGCGGCGGCGAGCTCGGTGCCGTCCCATCCATCGAGCGCGAGGGACGCGCGGGGGAAGTCGTCGCTTGGGTTGGTCGCCATCGTTTCGGTGAGGGCGGCCACGGTGCGGGCGCGGGCCTCGCCGAGTGCAACGCCATGATCGGCCATGCCGATTTCGAGCGCGGCCAACCACTGCGGGTCGGCGCCCTCGGGTTCGGCAAGCAGTTTGTTGCGCGCGCGCATGGCGGCTTCGTAGCGCGCGGCGTGGGTGGCGTGGCCGGGCTCGAGCGCAAGCGTGAGGCGATCGAGGAAGCGGCGGCGGCTTCCAGCGCTGTCGGTGAACAGGCGGTCCATTGCCGGCGTCAGCCACAGAACGCTGAGCCATTCGGACAGCGAAGTGACCGAGGCGGCGGCGCCGTTGATGCGAACCTGGCGGCGGTCTGGGGCGGTCGGGATGGTGCCGGTGCCGAGATCGACATCCCCGGCGAGCCGCGCGGAAACCGAAAATCCGCCCGCCCCGTCGCTTCGCGCCATTTCCGAGATCGGGACCTGGCGGAGGCCGCGGCCGGGAGTGAGGAGGGAGACCGCCTCCAATATGTTGGTCTTGCCCGCGCCGTTGGGACCGCTGAACAGTACGAAGCCGGTCCCCGGCTCCATCAACGCCGTTGCGTGATTGCGGAAATCGGTCAAGGCGAGACGGGCGATCATGACTGCGTGGTAGCGCCAGCCACGATCCGAACAAGCTCCACAGGGCCCTAACGGTTGGTCGCTGCCTTTCGCCGCGCCCACTGGATCCCCACCAGCACCATCCCGATCGAGAAGAAGATGTCGACGAAGGTGGTGTAGAATAGCCAGACATCGGTCGAGAAGAGCCTCACCACCAGCCAGTTGGTCGCGGCCATGATCAGGCCGATCATGCCCATCGCGATCGCCAGCCGACGCTCGTCGAGATCGGTGTAGGCAATGTAGCGCGAGATTCCGCGGCCGAGCCTTTTGCCGCCCAGCGCGCCGTCGAGCAGGAACAGGCTGGCGCCGATCAGTCCGACGATGGTCGAGCGTTGCTTGATGATTTCCTCATCCTCGAACGCGATCGCAAAACCGGCCGAGACGAGCAGCATAAAGATACCGAACAGCGCCATACCACCGATAATGTCGACCTTAACAAAGCGCTGGACGACGATCAGCGCAAGGCCCGCCGCGGCACCAATCAAAGCAGCAGTGCGCAAGTCGGTGAATTTTGCGACGATGAAGAACAACAGTCCGAGCGCGATATCGACGCCGATGGCGTAGCGATTATCCTTCAGCTTGCCGATGTCATAGGCCGGATTGCCTTCCGGCGTCGTCGCCGACGCCATCATCTTGCGGGCGCGTTCGGGCAGCTGGATGACGGTGCCGGGATGGCTTTCGTGGACCAGTGTGCCATCAATGCGGACGGCGATGGCGACGTTGGTCCAATTGAAATAGCCCGATTCGACATCGAGGGTGCGGCCATCGTCGAGCATTAGGCGGTGCCGGTGATTGCGGACCGATTCCGTGCCGGTCGCGGGGGTGAAGTCGATCGAACGCTCGGTCCCCTCGATCAGCAGGCGGCTTTCCATCCCGCGAACGCCCGACGCAATGACGACTTCCGCCCGCTGTCCGCCGATCGCAAACGGGCGCCGGTAGCGCCACATGACCATGCCCGGGCCGGGCGACGACGCGTCGGACAAGTCGCCCTCGGTCAGACCCGCATCGGCATCAGCACGTACAGTGCCGGGCTATTGTCATTCTCGCGCAGCAGCGTCGGGGCGGCGGCGTCGGCCAGGTGCACCTCGACATGGTCGCCCTCGATCTGGGCGAGGATGTCCATCAGATAGCGGGCGTTGAACCCGATCTCGATATTGTCGGAGCCGTAGTCGGCGGCGATTTCCTCGGTCGCGGTGCCGCTTTCGGGGCTGGTGACCGACAAAGTCACCTTGTCGCGGTCGACGCTCATTTTGACCGCGCGGGTCTTTTCCGAGGCGATGGTGGCAACGCGATCGACACCCGCGGCGAAGCTCCTGGGATCGAGCTTGAGTAATTTGTCGTTGCCGGTCGGGATGACGCGATTGTAATCGGGGAAGGTGCCATCGATCAGCTTGCTGGTCAGCACCGCGCTGCCGAGACCGAAGCGGACCTTGGTCGCGGATAGCGAGACTTCGGCGGTACCTTCGACCTCGTCGAGCAATTTGCGCAATTCGCCGACGCATTTCTTGGGGATGATGATGTCCGGCATGCCCTCGGCGCCGTCGGGGCGGTCGAGCGTGATGCGGGCGAGACGGTGGCCGTCGGTCGCCGCAGCCTTCAACTTGTCGTCGGCGACGTGAAGGAAGATGCCCATCAAATAGTAACGCGTTTCCTCCGAAGAGATGGCGAAGCGGGTCTTGTCGATGATTTGGCGGAGCGTGGCGGCGGGAAGCTCGAACCGGGTCGGCAGTTCGCCTTCGGCAATGACCGGGAAGTCGTCGCGCGGCAGGGTCGAAAGGTTGAACCGCGCGCGGCCGGCGACGACCTGCATCTTGCCGTCCGACGCGGTCAATTCGACCTGGCTGCCCTCCGGAAGCTTGCGGACGATGTCGAAAAAGGTGTGGGCGGGGACGGTGGTGGCCCCGGCCTGCGAAACTTGCGCGGCGACGCTTTCATCGACCTGCAGGTCGAGATCGGTTGCCATCAGGCGGATCGAGCCATCGTCCTTGGCTTCGATCAGCACGTTGCTGAGGATGGGAATCGTATTGCGGCGTTCGACCACCGACTGGACGTGGCCCAGCGCCTTCAGGAGAACTGCCCGTTCGATCGTCGCCTTCATGCCGCTTCCCGTTCCTTGCCCCGGGGCCGCCGTGGTCGACCGGCCCATGATCTTGCGGACATCGTTATAGCGGGCGGATTGCGCGCCGCCAGAGGGAAACCAAGCGAAAATCAGATGACTTAGAGGGTGTCGCGAAGGAGCAGGCGGGCACATCGACGCCCGCCTGCTACCATTGCATCGGCTGAGCCCGAGCTTAGCCGGGGATCAGGATGGCATCGACGTGATGAACCACGCCATTCGACCGACGTTCGTCAGAGCCGCTGATGCTTGCCTTGCCACCGGCGGAATCGGTCAGGACGATATTGTCGCCATCCTTGGTCGCGGTGATGGTGCCGCCGCCGAAGGTCGCAAGGCTCGCCTTGCCCTTGCCAATGTCGATTGCCTTGCCGATGTCGGCGGCAAGAATTTCGCCCGGCAGGATGTGCCCGGTCAGCACCTTGGTCAGCTGGGCGCGGGATTCCGGCTTCATCAATGTGTCGGCCTGTCCCGCGGGCAATTTATCGAACGCGGCGTTGACCGGCACCAGCACGGTGTAGGGACCGGGACCGGCAAGCGTGGCATCGAGACCGGACGCTTTCGCGGCATCCGCAAACTTGCTGTCCTCGGCAGTCAGGCCGCTGGCAATCGTCTTGTCGCCCGCCGCGTCCTTCGCGGCTTCGGAGGTCGGAGCGGCGGCATCGCTGGTTTGGGTGTCGCACGCGGCCAGCGTCATCGCGGAAGCGGCGAACAAGGTCATGGCAATACGCATGGAATTTCCTCGTCGATGAAGTGAATGTCAGGCGGCAGGGTTCGCGCAAGGCCAACCCCGCCGCCATGGTCGTGATCGCTATACGATCGCGTCGATCACCGCCGAGATGAGGCGGGTCTTGGGATCGACCTGATAGATATAGCCGTCATTGTAACGATACCAATTGTCGGCCGAATCGGCGTAGCGATCGCGGTAGGCGAAGGGCACGTTATAGGTGTCGTAGCCGACCGGAAGCCGGGTCCCGACGCCAAGATCGCCGGCGAGCAGCGCGACGATCCCGTCAACGACTCCCGAACCGCTGTTGATCCGGTAAATCGCCCCGTCGCCATAGCGATAACGATAGTCGGACGTGTCGCCATAGAAACTGCGATACTGATAGGGCACGTTGTAGAAATCATAGCTGCTCGGAAATTGGTCGCCGAGCGCATAATAGCCACCGCCATAGCCGCTGCCGCTGAGCAACGGGATGATCCCGTCGATCAGATTATTACTGCGGCTGACACGGTAGATATTATTGTCGCCGTAGCGATAAAAATAGTCGTCATTGTCCCGATACCAGCTGCGATACTGATAGGGGATCAGGCTGTTGGCATAATTCTGCTGCAGCCTTGAACCGAGATATTTGCGCGCCTGTCCGGGGGGCATGCAGCCATTGTCTTTTTTGGCCAGGCCCGGCGGGCAATTGTCATAGCGACCACCGAAACCGCCGAAGTTGCGCGCGATGGCGAGGACATTGGAATCGCGATCGAAGTCGCGCCGATCATCGCCAACGATGCGACCATTGTCGTCGTTGCGGCCCTTGCCGCGCGCGATATCGACGCGATTGTTGCCGCGTGCCTTTTCGATCACCCGGTCGGGTCCGCGCGCCTGATCGTTGCCGCGACCGTTGCCGCCGCCCTGGCGCGCCATCTGTCCGCCACCGTTGCCGGGATTGCCACGCGTCTCACGGCCGCCGCCATTGCCGCGACCGGCGTTGCCACCGCCCTGGTTGCCGCCGCCGCGTTCGGCCTTTTGCTGGCCTCCGCCTTTATTGCCGCCGCCTTTGCCTTCCGGCTGGGCGATCGCAGGCGCGGTGATCGCAAGCGCTGCGGCGCCGAGTGCAAGTAGAAACTTGCTCATAATTAATCTCCTTTCGAAGTCCATGAACACATGGCACAACCGCGCGTTCCCCGCCCGTTCATCGGGGTGAAAGGATCAGGCGGCGTGGAAGTCGCGCTGCAGCCGGCGCGCGGCGAGGAACATTAGCAACGCCGCCAGCGCGTATAGGGTGGTCGTGGCCATGGCCGAGTAACGCAGCGCTTCGTCGCCATATCGCTCGGTCAGCGAATCCGAGATTAGGCCGATCACGGTCGACCCGAGGCCAAGGCCGATGAGATTGTTGATGAACAGGAACAATGCCGAGGCGGTGGCGCGCATTTCCGGCGGGACGAGACGGGTCACCGCGGTGACGACAGGTCCGAGCCAGGTCAGGCCGAGGGCGGTCGGAATCAGGAACAGCAACGACGACAGCCATAGGGACTCGGTCGAGAAAGCAAGCAGATAGGCCGGAAGCGTGATCGTGAAGGCGATCGCCGGGACCATCGCATAACCGCGCACATTCACATTGCCCAGCTTGTCCCCGGCCAGCCCGCCGAACCAGATTCCCGCGCCGCCGCCGATCAGCAGGATCGCGGCGAAGATCCAGCTGCGCTCCTCCAGCTCGAGCCCGTAGCTTCGTGCCAGGAAGCTCGGGATCCAGAAGGCAAGGCCATAGGAGACAAGACTTGCGGTGCCGGCCCCGAAACCGAGCAGCCAGAAGGCCGGTTTGGCGGCAATCGTCTTGAATACCAGACCGAGGCCCGGAGCGGCTTCGCGCGGCGCTTCGTCCGACCGGCCGTGACCCGGATCGCGAACGACATATTTGAACAAGGGCGCAAACAGGACGCCAACGATCCCAATGATGATGAAGGCGTAGCGCCAGTCGACGAAGGCCGCGATCAGCCCGCCGAACAACACGCCAAAGGCACTTCCAAGCGGAATGCCGAGCGAAAAGATGGCCAGTGCGCGCGACCGTTGGTGCGGCGGATAAAGGTCGGAGATGAGCGAGTAGGCCGGGGCGACGCCGGCGGCTTCTCCGACGCCGACGCTCATCCGCGCGAGGAACAATTGCCAGAAATTCTGCGCCAGTCCGCACATCGCCGTGGCCGCGCTCCACAGGGTTAGCCCGATGGTGATGATCCAGCTTCGGTCGCGCCGGTCGGCGAACATGGCGATCGGGATGGCGAGCAGGGTGTAGAAGAGGGCGAAGGCGGTTCCGCCCATCCAGCCGAGCTGGCCGTCGGTCAGGCCGAGGTCGGCCTTGATCGGTTCGGCGAGGATCCCGACAATCTGGCGGTCGATGAAGTTCAGCGTGTAGGCGATGACCAGCATGGTCATCATCAGGGTGCGGCCGGGAATGGCGGATACGCGATCGCTGGTCACATCGGCCTCATTCGACAATTGGCGAGAACATAGACGTGGCACGGGGCACCGGCGATTGCCAGCGCCCCGTGCTGCCCCCGCCTAATAGCGCGCGGTGAAGCGCAAGGTCACGGTGTGCGGGGCACCGTAATAGACCGTCCGGATACTGCCGACCGAGGAGAATTCCTGCGCGTCGGTCTTGTAGGCGCGTTCCGACAGATTGTTGCCATAGAGACCAAAGGCGAAATTCTTGTTGGCGGTCTCATAGACGATGCGCGCGTCGTGGACCCAATAGCCTTTCTGGAACAGGCCATCGATTTCCACGTCGCTGTTGGTCAGCGTATTGTCGACCGCGAGCGCGGTGCGCGACTTGTAGCGTGTCTGGGCGCCGATGGTGATGCCCCCGGCATTGCCGATGTCGAACGCATATTGGGCACCGAAACGCGCGGTCCACTTGGGCGCAAAGGCCGGGGTCTGAAACGCGCGGCTGCCGCCGAAAGAGGTGAACCTGATGTCGTCGAAGTCCTTATATTCGGCGTCGAGATAGCCGATCTGTGTGTCGAGCAGCAGGCCGGTCACGGGTGTCCATGCGGCCTCAAGCTCCGCGCCATTGATGCGTAGCTTGCCGGCATTGAGCACCGACAGGGTCGGCGACGGGATCCCGGTGATGGGATCGTCTTCGATGCCGGACACACGCGCCTGGAAATCCTTGTAGGTGCTGGTGAATGCCGAGCCGTTGAGGGTCAGCTGATTGGCGATGCGGCTCTTGAACCCGGCTTCGTAGGACAAGGCCGTCTCTGGCTCATAAATGCTCGATTCGCCGGGCGAATTGGCGCGCCCGTTGAAGCCGCCGGATTTGAAGCCCTTCGACACCCGCGCATAGAGCATGAGGTTGGGCATCGCCTGCCAGTCGATGCTCGCCATCGGTGACGTGTCGGTCCATTTGCCCCGCGGAGGCGCAAAGGCGAACGTCCCGTTGAACCCCGGAAGCAGCGAGAAGAAGGTGCTGGTGGTGCGGAAATAATCCTTGGTTTCCTTGGTGTAGCGAAGACCGGCGGACAGTCGCACATTGTCGACAATTTCGTAGCTGGCATTGGCATAAGCCGCATAGCTTTTGGTCTTGAGGCGATCATCGACCGTGCGAAGGAAACCACTGAACAAGAATGCCGCACCGAGGAAATCGTCGGCATAGGCTTCCTGATGCGATTTCACCCGCTCATCGAGGTAATAGAGACCCGCCACACCGCTCAAACGGTCACCCGCATAAGCGAGCTGGAATTCCTGGCTGGTCTGGTGCTGGCGAACCCCGACGAACACGTCGCCGACCTCATATTGGGTGGCGTCGATGTCGATATAATCGTCGGTCTTGAGGTCGCGATAGGCGGTGATCGACTTGAGCGTCAGCGCTTCGGTCAGGTCCACTGCGAGCGTTGCCGACGTTCCCCAATGGGTCAATTTGGTGGAATGGGGAGGCCCGGCGTCGTCCGGCCGCGCCAATTGTACCTGCCCGACGCGACCGTATCGGAGACCGGAAGCGGCACGCCAAGAATCGTGGTCAAATTGTTGACCGGGCGTCCCACGTTGAGCGAGGCGTCGTCATGGCTGTAATCGGCGGTGAGATCGAGTCGTACCCGGTCCGACGGGGTGAAGGCGACTGCCGCGCGGCCGCCGACACTGTCCTTGTCATTATAGCGTTCCGAGCGGAAACTATCCTTCACAAAGCCGTCGCGCTTCGACCGCATCACCGCGAAGCCGACCGCCAGCGTATCGGTCACTGGACCGGAGGCTGCGCCCTTCAGGTCGATCTGATCATAGCTTCCGATCGAGATGGAGCCGGTGGCGCGGAAATCCTGCCCCGGCTTGCGGCTGACGAACTTGATCGCGCCGCCGATGGTGTTCTTGCCGTAGAGCGTGCCCTGCGGCCCGCGAAGCACTTCGATCCGCTCCAGGTCGAGAAGCTCCAGCTGGTTGCCGCGGATCCGCGACAGATAGACATCGTCGACGTAGACGCCGACCGCGGGATCGAAGGTCTGCAATGCGTCGGGCTGGCCGATGCCGCGAATGAAGATGTTGGTGGCGTTGGATGAGCCGCGGCCCTGGACGATATTGAGGTTGGGAACCGCCCCCTGCAGGCCGGTGGTGTCGGTCGCCTGAATCCGGTCCAGCGTGCGTTCGTTGAATGCCGAGATCGCCGACGGGACGCGCTGCAGCGATTCTTCGGTGCGGCGGGCGGTGACGACGATCTCCTCGCCAGATCCTTCGTTGTCGGTCGCCGCAGTCGCTTCCTGAGCGGCAGGCTCCACCGCCGCCTGGGCGGTCGTTTCTTCAGCAGACTGTGCGTGCGCCGCGGATGTGCCCGCAAAGGCAACGCCAGCGAGCAGCAACGCGCGCATCATCGATCCGTTGGTCATAAAGTCCTCCCCTTGGTGCGCGATCTGGAAACGGACTAAATCGCGTCGTTGATGCCGCCATAATGAAAGTTGAACCATCTTTCAACTTATGAGATATTGATCGCAATCGGGGAGTGGCAGATGGGCGACACAAAGACATTGGCGCAGGGTGAAGCAAAAGGTGACGCCGCGGGGTCGCAGCTGGCCAGCGAGGGCAAGCAGCCGCGCACCCCGCGCGGTCAAAAGACGATGCGCAAGATTCTGGATGCGGCGCTTGGCGAGTTTGGCGAAAGGGGTTTTAGCGAAAGCTCGATCGTCGGGATCACGAGCCGCGCCAAGGTCGCGCTGGGCACCTTTTACACCTATTTCGACAGCAAGGAGGCGGTGTTCGCGGCGCTGGTCGGCGACATGTCGGGCCGGGTGCGCGATCATGTCGCCCCCGCGCTGGTCGATGCGACCGACGGACTGGATGGCGAGCGACTGGCGCTTGAAGCCTATCTGGGTTTCGTCAAGGATCACAAGGAAGTCTACCGCATCATCGACGAGGCCGAATTCGTCGATCCCGCAGGCTTTCGCGCGCATTACGAGACTACGGCGTCGCGCATCGCGGGTCGATTGCAGGCGGCGGCGGCGCGGGGCGAGATCGAGGGCGGCGACGCGCTTGCGAACGAAGTGCGGGCCTGGTCGATCATGGGGATGAACGTGTTTCTGGGCCTGCGCTTCGGCGTGTGGGGCAACGAGCCGCCGTCAGCCGTCGCGGCTGAAGTGAACCGACTGCTCCGCCGGGGGCTGGAACGCTAAGTAAGCGTCGCCGCGATCTTCGCAAACGCGTCAATATCGTTCGCGTCATGATAGAGACCGAGCCCGACACGAAGCACGTCCCCGCGAACGTCGGTAATGCAATCGGCCGCTTTGAGTTGCGCCTGCCAGTCGGCTGCTTGGGGGGATTCAAAGGCGAGAAAACGGGCGTGCGCGCCGACGGTCAGCGGATTGAGCAAGTGCGCATCGGCCAGCGCCGTGCCCCGGATTGCGTCGAGCAACTGCGCCTGCAAGATGGCGATATGGGCGCTGATGACGGTGGTGCTTAGCCTCTCGCCGGCGAGCGCTCTTCGGATGGCGACGAAGCGATAAAGCGCCGACGGATCGAAGGTCGCGCCCATGAATCGCATCGCGTCTCTTGTATAGCCTACCCCTCCGGGCGGGGCGTTCAGATCGCCGAACTCGGCATACCAGCCGGTAATCGGCGGGCGCGGGCCGAAGCCGGGCGGGCAATGCATCAGCCCGATCCCTTCCCCCGCCATGGCATATTTATAGCCCCCGGCGAGGAAGAAAGCGGACGATCCCGCCGGATCGGGCAACGGGCGATCGAGCGCCATGAAACTGTGATAGCCGTCGATCACCACCCACGGGCCGTCGGGGCGTCCGAGCGCGGCAAGCTGGTCGATTTCGACGATTTGGCCAGTGGCGAACTGGACCTGACTGACCATGATGAGGTCGTGATTCCCGGCCCGGGCAGTTTCCAGCACCTGGTCGGCGGGGACGGTTTCCAATTGCAGCCAGCCGTCTTCGGCCCAGCGGGCAAACTGGCGGCGGGCGCTGTGGAACTCGCCATCGCTGGTCAGCACCCGCAGCTTTGAACGATCGGCGCGGGGGCAGGCGGCAGCGAGGCGGATGATGAAATCGTGCGTGTTGGCGGCGAAGACGATGGCGTCGGACAGACCGCTTCCCATTTCGGCGGCGACCTCCGCCTGGGCCTCGGGCCAGACTTCGCCCATGATCCGGTCCCACTTGCGGTCCGCGAGCCGCGCGGCATCATTCCAGCATTCGACCTGGCCGTCATAACTGGCATCGGGCCACAGATGATGGCTGTGCGCCGCCATGTGGAGACGCCCCGACGCGGCGGACAGGCTGCGCGTGAACAGTCGCTTATGACTCACAGCTCGGTCCGCAAGGCCCAAAGCTCGGGAAAGGCGCGCTTGGTCAGCGTCGATTCCAGATAGGCGGCGCCCGACGAACCGCCGGTTCCCATCTTGCCACCGATGATGCGCGTCACGGTCAGCACATGCTTGTGCCGCCAGCCGGCCAGGGCATCGTCGATATCGACGAGTTTCTCGGCCAGCTGATAAAGGTCGAAATGCGTATCGGGGTCGCGATAGACCGCGAGCCAGGAGGCGCGGACCTGTTCGCTATCGCCGATCGCGAAACCCGCGCGAGCGAGGGCGGCATTGGCCTCCTCCCACAGCGACGGCTCGGCCAGCGCGGCGCGAAGTCGCACTTGGCCCTCTTCGCCACCTTCATGATAGTCGAGAAACTTGGGATCCTTGATGCCAAGCCGATACTCCAGCTCCCGAAACTGCGCCGACTGGAAACCCGACGAGCGGCCAAGCTCATCGCGGAAGGCGGCATAATCGACCGGGGTCATGGTCGCCAGCACATCCCATGACATGGTCATCACCGCCTGAATTCGGCTGACCCGGGACAGCGCCTTATAGGCTTCGGCGAAGCGATCCTCACGCACCAGCGATGTCGCGAGCGCGACCTCGTGGAGCATTTGCTTGAGCCACAATTCCTTGGTCTGGTGGATGACGATGAACAGCATCTCGTCATGCAGGTCGCTCTTGGGACGCTGTGCCCCGAGCAGGTCGCCAAGGCGAAGATAATCGGCATAGGTCATGCCGGCGGGGGTCGCGGTCATGGCCGTGGCTTAGGGCATTGCGGCGCTGGAAAAAAGCGCTGCGACAATTGGCCTAGTTGGTCGGCTGGGTCTGACCGAGCGCACCCGAGTTGAGCACACCGATATTGCCGAACAATTCGTCGAAGAAGCCGCGCTTGCGACCCAATGTCGGCGTCTTGTCGTTGACCGGATTGATCGCGACGACCGTTTCCGGACCGGTGTTGCCAACCGAGGCGACATTGCCCGCGGCGTCGAACCGGATGTGCAGCACATCCTGTGCGGTCACCCGTGCGGTGCGGAACGGCGACGTCTTCGTATCGCGCGAGAAATAATACCAGTCGTCCTGATTGAACTGGCCGACGAAACTCGGGCGACCAAGCGTCTTGGTGACCGATTCCTTATTGTCGATCCCGACCTGGATGTTGGCGCTCAACTGCTTGTCGAGGATGTAGCCGCGATGATCGCGAATCCCCATGCACCCGGCCGTCGTGACCGCGAGCATGGATGCTGCGGCAAGCTTGAGCCAGATGGACGCCATTGATTGAAACTCCCGAATTGGTTGAGGACCGCGACTTGCGCAGACGCCGAGCCGCCTCAATATGCGAACGCGACCCCGTGCCGCAAGTGGAGACGGGTTCGCCTTAAAGGAAACTGAATGAGCTGGCTATTCTCCCGCCGACCGACCGGCCCCGACGGCGGGGCGCTCTATGCCGCAATCGTCGCCGAAACGCGGCGTGCCGACTGGTATCGCGCAGCCGCGGTGCCCGACACGATCGACGGGCGATTCGCGGTCCTGTCGACGTTGCTCGCGCTGACCGACATCAGACTAGGCAAGGGCGGCGAGGCGGCCAAGGCGGTGGCGCCGCGGGTGACCGAGCGGTTCATCACCGACATGGACGTGCAGATGCGCGAAGCCGGCTTCGGCGATCCGGGACTGGGCAAGCAGGTGCGGATGATGGTCGGATCGCTCGCCAGCAAGGTCGAGCGATGGCAATATGCGATCAGTGGCGACGGGCCGTGGGACGCTGCGGTGACGGCAAGTCTGTATCGTGACGAACCGCCCGCGGCAGAGGCGATCGCGGCGGGCGACGCAATGCTGCGAGACTGGTGGGAGCGATTGCGCTCGGCCGACGATGCTGCGCTCGCGGAAGGGACGATTCGATGAGCGAGACATTTTCCTGCCGACTGAACCTGGACAAGGTGCACGACGGCGAACGCATCGACCTGACCGCCACCGACGCCGAGCGCGAGGCGCTGGCGAAGCGACTGGGCTTGGTCGGGATCGAGCGATTGGACGCGCATTGTGCGCTGGACCGGGTCGCGGGCGCGGCCCTTGGGTCGATACGGGCGCGCGGGCGGATCAAGGCTGCGCTGACCCAGGCGTGCGTCGCCAGCGGCGAGCCCCTGCCCGCTTATGTCGACGAAGCATTCGAACTCCACTTTCAGCCCGAACCGACGCGGACACCCGACGATGAAATCGAATTGTCGGGCGAAGAGCTGGACGTGGTCTTTCACGACGGAAGCGCGATCGAGCTCGGCGAAGCGATTGCCGACACGCTGGCCCTGTCCCTCGACCCCTATCCGCGCGGCCCCAATGCCGAGGTCGCGTTGCAGGAGGCGGGAGTGATCAGCGAGGAGCAAGCGGGGCCGTTTGCCGCGCTGGCGGCGCTCAAGGGGAAAATGGGGGAGGGATAACTTCTTCGTCCTCCCCTTTGAGTGATTCGCGTTGCTTAGAACGGCACGTCATCGTCGAGGTCGGTGTCGAAGGCCGCCGGCTGGGGGCGCTGCTGGGGGCGTGAGCCTCCGCCGCCGCCACTGCCGCCGAAATCGTCACCGCCGCCGCCGTAGCTCGATCCGCCGCCGCCGCCATAGCCGCCCCCGCCTTCACCGCGCGAGTCGAGTAGGACCATCGAGCTGTTGAAGTTCCTCAGCACGACGTCGGTGGTGTAGCGGTCGTTGCCCGACTGGTCCTGCCACTTGCGGGTTTCAAGCTGGCCTTCGAGATAGACCTTGCTGCCCTTCTTGAGATATTTTTCGGCGACCCCGGCGAGGCCTTCGGAGAAGATCGAGACATTGTGCCACTCGGTCTTTTCCTTGCGCTCGCCCGAGCTGCGGTCCTTCCAATTCTCCGACGTGGCGACCGAGAAGCTGACCACCTTGCCGCCATTGGCGAAGCTGCGGCTTTCGGGGTCCTTGCCCAGATTGCCGACCAGGATGACCTTGTTCACACTTCCCGCCATGTCTTGTCTCCTCAGCCGAGCCCGAAGGCCACGGCAGTCCAATATGTCGCTCCAGCCGCGATGTAGGCCAGCACGAACAGATATGTCACCATGAATGTCGGCCATTTCCAGCCATTCGTCTCGCGCCGGGTGATGGCAATGGTGCTGATGCATTGCGGGGCGAACACGAACCAGGCGAGGAAGGCCAAAGCGGTGGCGAGGCTCCAGCGGCCGGTCAGTCTTTGCTCGAGCGTCTGGAGATTGGCTTCGTCTTCAGCATCGATCGAATAGACGGTGCCGATGGCCGCGACCGCGACTTCGCGCGCGGCCATCGCGGGTAGCAGCGCCAGGCTGATATCCTTGTTGAAGCCGATCGGCGCGACGATGACGTGGATGCCGTCGGCGATCTTGCCGGCGATCGATACGTCGGATTGCTTCTGCCCGGGGCCGGCCTGCGGAGAGCTGACCAGGGCCCACAAAATGACGGTGGTAACGAGGATGATGCCGCCGGCACGCTTCAGGAAGATCAATGCGCGCTGCCACAGGCCGATGGCGATGTCGGCCAGGCGGGGCATCTGATATTTGGGCAATTCCATCATGAACGCCCCGCCGCCGCCCCTCACCACGGTGCGACGCAGGACCAGAGCGGCGAGCAAGGCACCGACGATTCCGGCGATATAGAGGCCGAACATGACCAAACCTTGGAGTCCAATGCCGGGGCCGACACTGCGGGCGGGGATGAAGGCGGCGATGATGAGCGCGTAGACTGGCAATCGGGCAGAGCAGGTCATCAGCGGGGCGACGAGGATGGTGGTAAGCCGGTCCTTGGGATCGTCGATCGTCCGGGTCGCCATGATTCCCGGCACCGCGCAGGCGAAGCTCGACAGAAGGGGGATGAAGGCTCGGCCACTGAGGCCCGCGCCGCTCATCAGCCGATCCATGATGAAGGCTGCGCGGACCATGTAGCCGGTTGATTCCAGCACCAGGATGAAGAGAAACAGGATCAGGATTTGCGGGAGGAAGACGATCACCGCGCCGACCCCGGCGAAGATTCCGTCGACGATCAGCGAGCGCAGCAGGCCGTCGGGCAGCGCATTGCCGATGGCATTGCCGGTGGCGATAGTCGCCGCTTCGAGCAGGTCGGCGGGCGGTGCGCTCCACGCGAACACCGCCTGAAACATGACGAACATGATCGCCGCGAGGATCAGGATACCACCGATCGGGTGGAGCAAGACGCCGTCGAGCCGGTGGGTAATGCGGCGGGTCGGGGTTTCGCTGCGGATCGCGGCGACGGCAATGTCGCGGGCGCGGCGCTGGAGCGTCAGCGCGTCGCGGCTCGGCCCATCGCCGGCGCGAATTTCGCGTGGGCTGAGCAGCAACGTATCGAGCTGGCGAAGGAGGACATCGATACCCCGCTTCCGCACCGCGACGGTTTCGATGACCGGCACACCAAGCTCGGCCTGGAGCTTGGCGACATCGAGGTCCAGCCCGTCGCGTTTGGCCAGATCGACCATGTTGAGCGCGACCACGATCGGCAAGCCAAGGTCGATCAACTGCAACGTGAAGCGAAGGTGATTGTCGAGGTTGGAGGCATCGACCACCACCAGCATGGCGTCGGGCAGCCGTTCGCCGGCCTGTTTGCCGAGCAACACGTCCCGTGTGACGGCTTCGTCGGGACTGTTCGGGTCGAGGCTATACGCCCCCGGAAGGTCGATCAATTCGGCCACGGAGCCACTGGGCAGGACGAGCCTGCCGACGTGGCGCTCGACCGTCACGCCGGGATAATTGCCGACTTTCTGTCTCGCGCCGGTGAGTGCGTTGAACAAGGCGGACTTGCCGGCATTCGGATTGCCGACGACCGCGATCAGGGGGGCATCACTCATGCTGCTTCGGGAACCACCTGTACCGCGCGGGCATGGGCGCGGCGAATGGCGACAGTCATGCGGCCGACTCGCACGGCCAAGGGATCGGCGCCGAACGGGCCGCGATGAAGCGGCTCGACGAATACGCCTTCGTCGAACCCGAAGTGCTTCAGGCGCGACGCATCACTGTCGGCGAGGGAGAGCCAATCAATTCCGGCAATGCGTCCGCGGTCGCCGATCTTGAGCTCGTCCAGGGAAAGCGTGGTCATATTGCGATTGATTATCATTAACGGGAGTGGAGCGCCAGTGGCTAGAGCGGCGGGTAGCGCAGCCGACCAAGAAATCGGGACAGGCTGGGCCGGGTTAGGTCATTGCCGGTCCACTGAGCCTTGGCCTTTTCGAAGCTCATCACGTTGGCAAGACGGCGGTCGAGGAAGGATGCCATGTCGCTAAATTCGTCGCTTTGGTCGTCTAGCCACGCCACCAACGTCGAACCATAGACCGCGCTCAGGGTCAGCCGCTTGGTGTAATGATTATAGTCGCTCGCCGTGTCGCCGGCGTTGCGCCAGATGATGTCGGCGGTGCGCCAGCCGATTGTCAGCGCACGCGGTGCATTCTGCGGCATGGCGAGGATCGCGAGCGCCGAACGAAGGGCCTCACGCGCCGGGCCCATCAGCTGAAAACGAAACCAGAGTTGCGACCGGATACGGTCGCGAACCTTCATCGCGGCAATCTTGTCAGGCGGATATTCGGCCAGCATCGCCGCGTCGACCGCCTCGATATAGGCGTCGATCATGTCGATCTTGGCCTTTGGAAAAGCGAGGCGGGCCTGTGCCGGATCGATCTTGAGTTGGGCGGCGGCGGTATCGACCGCCTGCACGGTCCAGCCGTCGAACACCGCATTCTCGCCGACGGCGAGGGCGAGGCGGGCGCGAATCTTTTCGAGCGGGCTCATGGCGCTTCACTGACGGTTTGCTTGGACGAGCGCAAGCGAACGAGGATCAGGGCCGCGACGATCAGCATCGCACCAACCCAGTCGAGCGGGGTCAGCAACTCGTCATAATAGAGATAGCCGAGCAGCGCGGACAGCGCCGGTTGGGTGAGCATGGCGATGCCGACCACGAGCGGGGGAATGTGGCCAAGCGCGTAGACCAGCAAACCCTGTCCCACGACCTGACTGCACAGCGCGAGCGCGAACAAGGCGGTCCAGTCGGTCGGGATGATCTGCTCGCCCGCGATGACCGCGGCGGGAAGCAGCATGACGGCACCGAACAGGCTGGCGAAGAATAGAAGCGGCAGCGGCGACAGCTCGGTGCGGGTGCGTTCGACGAAGATCAGATAGCCGGTGTAAAGCAGGCCGGCGAGCGCCGCGAGTAGGTCGCCGCGCAGATGCGCCGCCGACAATTCGGCACTTCCGACCATCAGCAGCAAGCAGCCGATCGCGGCGAGGGCTAGGGCGCTGCCTTGAATCCACGACGGCCATTTGCGCACCAGCCACAGGCCCCAGGCGGCAAACAGGAAGCTGGAGATATTGCCGAACAGGGTGGCGTTGCCGAGCTTGGTCAGCAGGATTCCGGCGTGCCAGGCGGCGAGATCGGCGGCGAAGAAGAAGGCCGCGAGGAGGATCGCCCCGACCAGCGCGGCGCGGGGCCAGCGCACCGGCTGGCGGGCAAGATAGGCGAGCAGGAACAGGAACGGGATCGCCAGTGCCATGCGCCAGAAGCCGGCGGCAATCGGCCCGACACCGGCATGGCGGACGAGAAACGGCCCGGTGGCGAGCGCGACATTACCAATTAGAAGCGCAACGAACGCCCAGCGATGCGCGGTTGAACCGTTTCGATTCGCAACTATCTGGTCATCTTGCGGCATGACCGCGCCGATAGCAGAAAGCCAAACCATGCCCAGCCTGTTCGACCCTCTCGACCTCAGCCCCGCGCTCTCGCTTCCCAATCGCATCATGATGGCGCCGCTGACCCGAGGCCGCGCGACCAAGGAAGCAGCGCCCACTGCGATCATGGGCGATTATTACGCCCAGCGCGCCGGGGCCGGGCTGATCATCAGCGAAGCCACCGGGATCAGCCGCGAGGGGCTCGGCTGGCCCTATGCACCGGGACTGTGGACTGACGAACAGGTCGAGGGCTGGAAGCCGGTCGTGGAACAGGTCCACGCGGCTGGCGGGCGCTTCGTCGCGCAATTGTGGCACATGGGGCGACTGGTCCATCCCGACCTGGGCGGCGGGGCGCCGGTTGCGCCATCCGCCATTACCGCGCCGCATCGTGCGCTGACCTATGAGGGGCGAAAGTCCTATGTCGAGCCGCGGGCGATGACTCGCGATGACATCGCGCGGGTCGTTGGTGATTATGCCAACGCTGCAAAGAATGCGATCGCAGCGGGCTTCGACGGGGTGCAGATCCACGGCGCCAATGGTTACCTGGTCGACCAATTCCTGCGCGAAAGCGCCAACCAGCGCGGCGACGAATATGGCGGATCGATTGCCAACCGGCTGCGCTTCATGCGCGAGGTGGTGGAAGCGGTGATCGAAGCGGTCGGGGTCGATCGGACCAGCATCCGCCTGTCGCCCAATCTGGAATCGCAAGGCGCCGAGGATCGCCAACCCGAGCCGCTGTTTGTCGCCGTCGCGGCCGAGCTGCAGCGGCTTGGCGTGCCGTGGATCGAGCTTCGAGAATCCGGACCGCAATCGACCTTCCAGCCGACCGAAACCCCGCCGATCAGCCCGGCGATGCGGGCCGTATATTCGGGCAAGATCATCCTCAACAGCGATTATGACGGGCCGAGCGCCGAGGCGCGGATGGCGGAAGGAATCGCCGACGGGATCAGCTTCGGCCGGACCTATATCGCCAATCCCGATTTGGCGGAACGGATCCGGGTCGGCGCGGCGTTGACCGAGGCCGATAAGGACACATTCTATACGCAGGGTCCCGAAGGCTACACCGATTATCCGACGCTTTTGTTGCGGCCATGATTCACGCCACGGCTTAGCCGAGACGATCAAGGCCGTGACGGAACAGACAGTCGCCTGACCGAGTTTCGACTTTACATGTTTCAGGGAGTCGGACGATGGAAAAGACAACGCAGCGTGGGCTGGTTGCTGGTGCGGTGGTTGCCGGCGCGGCGCTGATCGGCGGGGCCTTCTACGTCTTTCAGGAGAAGCAGACCGAGGAGCCCGACTTCCGTGCGCTGAAGACCGACGGCGACTTCCAGA
>JAZKHF010000200.1:0-5510 GCA_040385545.1 Pseudomonadota bacterium | reverse complement strand
TGGTTCATCTCGGCCTATGTCAACAATATCGAGGACAAGCGCCGTCTAGTCGTCGCCACCACCAACCAAGGCATCGGAACGCTCTCGGGAATCACCAGCGATCCCCGCACCTATGGCGTGCGTGTCGGCGGCAAATTCTGATCCCTCCCCAGGGCTTGTAATTCCTACATACAGGAATTATCTACGGTGCAGTGAAATTTGGGAATTTGACCATGACCGCCCGCGTTACCGATCTTCATTATGTCGCCCACGCCGTTCCCGACCTCGCCGCGGAGCGCAAATTCTACGGCGAGACCTGGGGGCTGACCGAGGTCGGCGAGGAGGATGGCAAAGTCTATTTCGCCGCCGAGGGGTCGGACCATCCGTTCGTCATCCGACTGCGCCAGGACGATGAGAAGAAGACCGACCTGATCGGCTTTTCCGCCAATACCGCGGCCGATGTCGATGCCATCTATGCGCAAGCGATGGCGGCCGGTTCGAAATCGATCGCCGAGCCCGGTCCCGCAGACGGTCCGCAGGGCGGTTACGCGACACGCTTCTTCGATCCCGATGGTCGCGCGCTCGAGGTGATCTGCGACACCAACAAGCGACCGAAGCGCGAACTAAAGGTTGGCGAAGCGATCCCCGTCGGGCTCAGCCACGTTGTGCTCCACTCGCCCGATCACAAGGCGCTGACCAAATATTATGAGGATGTGCTGGGCTTCCAGCTGTCCGACTGGATCGCCGAATTCATGGTCTTCCTGCGCTGCAACCCGGCACATCACCGCTTGGCGATCATGCCCGGCAAGCCGGCGCTCAACCATGTCGCGTTCGACGTCCGCTCGGTCGACGAAATGATGCGCGGGCTCGGACGACTGACCAAGGAAGGCGTGAAGCTCAGCTGGGGCCCGGGGCGCCATACCGCTGGCAACAATACCTTTACCTATTACCTCACGCCCAACGGCAATGCGGTCGAATATACGTCGGACCTGGAAGAATGCGGCGACGACTGGGTGCCCAACACCTACGAAATGCGGCCCGATATCACCGACCAGTGGGGGACCGGGCGGATCATCATGGGCAATGTGCCGCACCAGACGATGGAGGCCGATCACGGCCTATGGCAAGTTCCGGCGTGATCCATCCGACGCCGCGGGCTGCCCGATGATCGACAATGTCCTGGTGATCGGCGGCGGCATCGGCGGCATGTCGGCGGCGCTGGCGATGGCCCGCCGCGGCGTCGCGGTGACGTTGATCGATGCCGACCCGAAATGGCGGGTCTATGGCGCCGGCATCACCATTACCGGCATGTCACTGCGCGCGTTCGACGATCTTGGCGTCCTCGACGAGATTCGCGAGCGGGGCTTCGTTCACAACGGCATGCGGCCACGGCATTTCTCCGGCACGGCCATGGGCGAGCCACGGCTAGCCCCGCCCGGCGCGCCGCCGGTGATGCTCGGCGGCGGGATCATGCGGCCGGTGCTGCACGACATCTTGTCGGGAAAGGTGCGCGAATCCGACATCGATGTGCGCCTGGGCGTGACGGTCAGCGCGCTCGACCAGGACGATGGTGGGGCGAATGTCACGTTCAGCGACGGGACGAGCGCGCGATACGATCTGGTTGTCGGCGCCGACGGTATATTCTCCAAGACCCGCGAAATGATTTTTCCCGATGCGCCCAAGCCGCAGTTCACCGGCCAGGGATGCTGGCGGATCGTCGCCAAACGCCCGCCCGAGATCGACCGCGCGGAAATCTATTTCGGTGGCCCGCTCAAGATCGGCATGTCGCCAATCTCGCAATCGCAAATGTATGTCTTCCTGCTCGAGCACGTCCCCGGCAATCCGTGGTTCGCGCCCGACACGTACGTCGAGCATCTCAGCAAATTGATGGAGCCCTTCGGCGGCCACGTGCCCGCGATCCGCGCCGCGTTGTGCGAAGATTCGCAAATCGTTTACCGCCCGCTCGAGTGGCTGATGCTGCCAGACCCCTGGTACAAGGGGCGGGTGGTGCTGATCGGCGACGCCGCTCATGCCACCACGCCGCACATGGCCTCGGGTGCCGGACTCGCGGTCGAGGACGGACTGGTGCTGGCCGAGGAATTGGCGAAATCGGACGATGTGCCGACGGCATTGCGCGGGTTCATGGACCGCCGCCTGGATCGTGCGAAAATGGTGGTCGAGACCTCGGTTCGCCAGGGCGAAATGGAAATCGCCGGCGGTGACCGCGTGGCGCAGACCGGCCTGCTTGCCTCGGCCACGCAGGCGCTTGCGCTCCCTTATTAGTGGATGTTCGAATGAGCTTGAATGACCCACGTATTGCATCGCCTCGAACATTGGAGGAGTTGCGCGCCGATACCGTCAAGCGGATCAGCGCAGGCGGCTATCCGGGTCGCGGCGTGCGCCCCCCCGACGCGGAGGCCGCAATGGCCGCGCTGCCCTCGCTCGATCCCGCGGAATGGGCCAGGACGTGGGTAGAGGTCGGCGACCGGGTCAGTGCAGAGGCCGAGCGGGCCCCAACGCCCGAGGATAAGCGCGAGCTGTTGCGGAGTGCCTACGCGACATACACAATGGGGCGCTTCCCTGCCGCGACCATCCCCGCCAAGCAGGCCGCCTATGACAAGGCGCTCGATGCCTATCGGCGCTACACCGACCTCATTCCCCAGCCGCTCGAAATCGTCCGTATCCCGTTCGAGGGCAAGGAGATCATCGGCTATTTTCGCAAACCAATGGGTGCTGGGCCGTTTCCCTTCATGGTTCAGTGCGGGGGGCTCGATTATCTCAAGGAACAGGTCGCCGAGGAAGCGCTAAACTATACCGCGCTGGGCATCTGCGTGTTCGGGGTCGACATGCCCGGCACCGGCCAAGCACCGATCAAGGGCGATGTTGGATCGGAACGGATGTTCTCGGCCATCTTCGACTGGGCGGAAACGCGGCCCGAGGTGGATTCGACCGCCATGTTCATGCGCGGGGTCAGTTGGGGCGGCCATTGGGCGACCCGCGTGGCGATCGCCGAAAAGGACCGCCTGCTTGGCGCGATCAACCATGGCGGCGCGGTCCATCATTTCTTCCAGCCCGAATGGCAGTTGAAGGCGCTTGGCACGCGCGAATATCTGCTCGACCTGTTCGGTGCGCGGGCCAATGTGTTCGGGGTCACGACGCTCGACGAATTTCTCGATTACGGTCCGCGCATGTCGCTGCTGATCGACGACCAGATCGACCGCCCCTGCGCGCCGATGCTGGTGATGAACGGGGCAAAGGACAGCCAGGTGCCAATCGCCGACCAATTGCTGCTGCTGACCCGCGGCGACGCCAAGGAAGGCTGGATCAACCCCAAGGGCGTGCACATGGGGTTCGGCGCGGGCTGGGGCCCCGACCGGGTGATCCGCGAAATCATCGCGCCGTGGCTGCTCAAGAAAATTGCGCAGAAGGACGCCGCGTGAAGCTCGCGACGCTCGACAATGGCACCCGCGATGGCCGCCTCACCATTGTCTCCCGCGATCATCGCCGCGCGGTCTCAGCCGAGGGCATTGCGCCCACCATGCAGGATGCGCTCGAGCGATGGGACCAGGTAGAGCCTGCCTTGCGCTCGCTCGCCGAATTGCTGGAAAGCGGCGACGCGCCGGGCGCGCTCGCTTTCGAACCCGCGAGCGCGCTCGCCCCGCTGCCGCGCGCGTGGCAATGGCTCGATGGATCGGCCTATGAAAGTCACGGCGCCTTGCTTCGCCAGATCTCGGGCCGCCCTGCGCCGCCCAGCGATGGTCCATTGATGTATCAGGGCCTGTCGCATCAATTCCTTCCCGCCACCGCCGATTTCCCGACGCCAAGCGAGGCCAACAATATCGATTTCGAGGGCGAGTTCGGCATCATCGTCGACGATGTAGCGATGGGCACCAGCGCAGAGGATGCGGCTGCCCACATCAAGCTGATCATACTCATCAACGACTGGTCGCTGCGCGGCTTTGCGATGCGCGAATCGAAGATCGGCTTCGGCTGGGTCCAGGCCAAGCCGGCCTGCAGCCTCGCCCCCGTCGCGATCACCCCCGACGAGCTTGGCCCACATTGGCGTGACGGGCGCGTCGATTTGCCGTTGATCGTCGACTGGAACGAAACAAGGTTCGGCGCCGCGCAGGGCTATGCGATGAGCTGGTCCTTCCCCGAGCATGTTGCCCACGCCGCGCGCACGCGATCATTGTGCGCGGGCACGATCATCGGCGGCGGGACCGTATCGAACGAAGATTACCGCGAAGTGGGCTCTTCGTGCATCGCCGAGCGACGCGGGATCGAGTCGCTCGACGAGGGCCAGCCGCGCACGCCGTTCATGAAGTTCGGCGACCGCATCCGGATGGAAGCGACACTTCCAGATGGCGCGCCTTTGTTTGGGGTGATCGACCAGAAAGTCGTTCAGGCATGATCATGGAAATTGCCGAAATCGACGTTTTATCCAGTCATGAAACGGCGTTCGAGGAAGCCGTCGAAGAAGCGGCGCCGCTGTTTCGCACCGCGAAGGGCTGCCGCAGTTTCGCGCTCGATCGGTCGGTCGATCAACCGGGACGCTATCGGCTGATGGTCGGTTGGGACAGCGTCCACGACCATGTCGTGAATTTCCGCGAGAGCCCGAACTTTGCGGCATGGCGCGCCCTGGTTGCTCCCCATTTTTCGGCACCGCCGAAGGTCGATCATGTCGAGCGACTGTTCGACGGTTTCTGAACATTCGAAAGGTATTTCGGCATGGCAATATGGCTGAAACGGGGATCGACCGCGGCGGCGCGGGCCGATCTCGACCGCACAGTGCGCGACGCGGTCGAAGCGACCCTTGCCGACATCGAGACGCGCGGCGACTCCGCCATCCGCGACCTGTCGATCAAGTTCGATGGGTGGGATCGCGACGACTATCGATTGACGAGCCGCGAGATCCAGGATTGCCTCGACCAGCTGACCGGCCAGGACCTGAAGGACATCGAATTCGCCCAGACGCAGGTCCGCAATTTCGCGCAGATCCAGCGCGACAGCATGACCGATGTCGAGGTCGAGACGCTGCCCGGCGTGGTGCTTGGCCACAAGCATATCCCGGTCAATGCCGCCGGCTGCTACGTTCCCGGCGGCAAGTATCCGTTGCTGGCATCGGCGCATATGAGCGTCATCACCGCCAAGGTCGCTGGCGTTCCGCGGGTCATCACCTGCGCCCCGCCGTTCGAGGGCAAGCCCGCCCCGGCGATCGTCGCGGCGCAGCATATGGCGGGGGCCGATGCCATCTATGCGCTGGGCGGAATCCAGGCGATCGGGGCGATGGCGCTGGGCACGCAGAGCATCGAGCGGGTCGATATGCTGGTCGGTCCCGGCAACGCTTTCGTCGCCGAGGCCAAGCGCCAATTGTTCGGCCGAGTCGGCATCGACCTGTTCGCTGGTCCGACCGAGACGATGGTCATCGCCGACGACAGCGTCGATGGCGAGATTTGCGCCACCGATTTGCTTGGCCAAGCCGAACATGGCCCCGACAGCCCGGCGATCCTGATCACCAACAGCGAGAAACT
>JAZKHF010000199.1:0-10007 GCA_040385545.1 Pseudomonadota bacterium | reverse complement strand
CCGTCCCCTCGTCGAGCCCCGCCATCAGCGCCGCCGCGACCCTGGTCAGCCGCGCTTCGGTGTAGCGGTAGGCGGCGGCATTATCCCCGTCGATATTCCCGAAATTCCCCTGCCCGTCGACCAGCGGATAACGCAGCGCCCAATCCTGCGACAACCGCACCATCGCGTCATAGACCGACTGGTCCCCATGCGGATGATATTTGCCGATGACATCGCCGACGACGCGGGCCGATTTTTTATAGGCGGACGCGGGGTCGAGCCGGAGCAGGCGCATCGCCCACAGCAGGCGGCGGTGTACCGGCTTCAGGCCGTCGCGAACATCGGGCAGCGACCGCGCAGTGATCGTGGAGAGCGCATAAACGAGATAGCGCTCGGAGAGGGCGCTGTCGAAAGGGGTGTCGATGACGAGGTCGTTGGGGGAATCGGTCATTTCGGGAGCCTAGCAATCGCCAGCCCCAACCGTCACCCCGGACTTGATCCGGGGCCCGCCTTTTCTGTGGATGATGCGAATTGGCTGCGGCCCAATGTGCTTCAAGTAATTTGTTTGCTCTCGGCTCACACCAAATCTAGTGGTGAATTGCCGAATAAAGGGGGACAAATGTCGTGGAATGCTGGACTTGAACCTGGAACGCCTGCTTTCGTAATCGCCGGCGATGAAGCACAGCGTCTCCGCGTAATTGCAGGCCCCGGCACCGGGAAATCATTTGCAATGAAACGTCGCGTGGCTCGCCTGCTAGAAAGCGGCGTACCCGCGTCGAGAATTTTGCCCGTGACTTTTACACGTGTTGCAGCGGAGGACTTACACCGCGAACTGGTTCAGATGGGTGTCGCCGGTTGTGAGGAACTTCAAGGTAGGACACTTCACAGTCTGGCACTTAGCAGGCTCATGCGGGCGCACGTACTACTCGCTACGGGCCGGACTCCCCGACCACTGAACGATTTCGAAATAGGGCCCCTTTTGTCTGATCTAATGGCTACGCATGGCGGCAAAAACAGAGTGAAGCGCGAACTCAAGGCGTACGAGGCCGCATTTGCGCGTGAACAGGGTGACCAACCCGGCGCGCTAACAGCTGAAGAGGTTGCCTTTCAGAATGACCTCCTTCGATGGTTACGATTTCACGAGGGCATGCTGATAGGCGAAGTCGTTCCAATTTTTCACGAGTATATACGAAACGATCCCCATGCGCCGGAAAGAGCTGAATTTACCCATATTCTGGTCGACGAATACCAAGATCTAAATCGAGCTGAACAACAACTCGTTGAATTTCTTGCTGTAAATGCTGAAGTTTGCATCGTCGGAGATGATGACCAATCAATTTACAGTTTTCGTCATGCTCATCCAGCCGGCATTCGGGAATGGGAAGAGGGTAACGCTCCCACCGACGTGGGGCTAAACGAGTGTCGCCGCTGCCCCGTTCAAGTCGTGAGAATGGCGACAAGCCTTATTTCTCGGAACGTACTCCGAGACGCGGATCGGATTCTCGATGAGAGAGCCGAAAATGGACAAGGCGTCGTTGCGATCATTCGTTATCAGAACTTGCAAGCGGAAGTGGTTGGCGTTGCCGAACGAGTTAAGGAATTTATCGTTCAGGGCGTGCCTCCGGGGGATATACTCGTCCTCGCCCAGCGGGGCGTGATTGGCACTCCCATTTACGAATCACTCATAGAGCGCGATGTCCCAGTCAGAAGCTATTACTCAGAAGCGGAACTTGAGACCGAATTCGCTCAAGAACGCTATACATATTTGAGAATCGTTGCAGGGCAAAACGATAAAGTGGCTCTCAGATGGCTCCTTGGACTCTTTGGAAACAATTGGAATGCGGCTGGCTACAAAAGGCTCCGCGAATACTGCGAAGCAAACCACGTGGGGATTTGGCAAGCGTTGGAGAGTCTTGCATCGGGAGAAATACATATCCCCTATACCGGGCCACTGACACTACGTTTTGAAGAGATTAGGGCGCGTAAAGATTATTTGTCTGGGCTACTCGAACAAGGGGGAATTGCCGCCGTTATTGACGAACTTTTTCCGGCCGACGAGCCCCGAGTGCGGGATTTACGCACCCTGCTGTCGGAGACGCTAAGCGGCTTTCCTGATGCCGACATGGCCGAGTTTCTCCGGCTAACCAACGAGGCGATAGCTAAACCAGAAATTCCAGAAGAAGTAACAGATGTCCGGGTCATGAGCTTACATAAGAGTAAGGGTTTGTCTGCGCCCGTTACCTTCGTGGCCGGATGCATTGAGGGGTTACTTCCACAACGAGCACCCGCAGGCTCCACACCGCAACAAGAACTGGATTTTCTTGAGGAGCAACGACGACTTTTCTATGTCGGAATTACGCGCGTCAAAGCGTCAACAACTACAGGGAAGCCAGGCACTCTTATTCTAACATCCTCTAGGGAAATGCCAATGGCTACAGCTCTGGGCGCTGGGATTGCACCCGCACAGATTGTTTACGGAGCAGCACGTATGAACGTGAGCCGATTCTTGGGCGAATTTGGAGGGCATAGCCCCGCTCCGATTGCGGGCTAATTGGAATTACGGCGATAATTACGGTGACAGTTTACTCAATTCACCTGATCCAGCCGCGCGCTTAAGCCGCCGCCTCCAGCTCCGCGAAATTGTTTATCGTCACATCGCCGTCGGGAAAATGCGCGACGATCTCCAACTCACCCCCCATTGCCTCGACGAAGCGGCGCAGATTGGCGACATACATGTCGGTACGCTTTTCCAGCTTGGCGACGGCGGGCTGACCGACATGGAGCGTCTGGCCGATCGCTTCCTGGGTTAGCTTGCGCGCCTGGCGCAGCTCCGCCAGCGACATGTCCCGGCGAAGCGCGGCCTTGGCCGCATCCACCTGGCCGCGCTGCTCCTTGGTGAAGCCAGCGGTGAGCGTCTTGAACGACTTGCGACCGGTCATTGTATCAGGCCCTCCTTGGCCAGTTCGTTGAGATGCTCGTCATATAATTTGTCGGCGATCGGCACCTGGGTTTCGTAAAAGCGATCGTCGCCGGCCTTGTTGCCGCCAATCAGCAAGATCGCCATGCGACGCGGATCGAAGGCATAGAAAACCCTGTACGGGTCGCCACCAGCCTGAATGCGCAATTCACGCATGTGGTTATGACATGATGCCGCAATCCCGCTAGAAAAGGGATGCGGCAGGCTCGGCCCGCGCTCCTCCAGCAACTCCACCGTTGCGGCAATCTTGGCACGTTGCCCATCGTCCAGCCCGTCCCACCACGAGCCAAACTCATCGGTATATTCGACTTCCCATGCCACCGAAGGAATATGCCTTCAATGGAATTACGTGTCAAGTATCAATTGCGGGGACACCACACAATTCCGGGGACACAAAAACAATTCCGGAAAAAACAATTCCGGGGACACAATACTTATCTCCCCCTCACCGCTCCCGCACATACGTCGCGCCCATCCGGATCAGCACGCGCCCCGCCGCCCCCGGCTCGTACGGGATCAGGCGGTTGCTGGGGCAGGTGTCGGCCCCGCCCGGTCCCGCAATGGGCACCGTCGGCAGCGTCGCGGAATCGGTGACCTTGCCCGCGGCATCGATCGTCAGGCGCACGCCGCCGCGATCGAGCAAGTGCTCGCCCCGCCCCTCGCCGATCTGGCTGCCGTCCCCCGCCGGTCCGCCCGGCACCAGCGTGCCCTGGTGATACACCAACGCCCACCCGTCGCGATCGCCGGCGCGGTCCATCATCACCTGCGCCACCGTTGCGACCACCCCCGGATTGGTCAGGAAGGCGCGGCACATCCGGGGATCGACCTCGGCCCCCGGTGACGCCTCGATCCGGCACTGGCGCCGCCCCTGGGCATCGACCGTGACGATCGCCCGCACCGATTCATCGGCCACCGGATATGGCGCGCGATCCTCCAATCGCCAGCGAATCGTCTGGCGATAGATGCCCGCGATCGGCCGGCCGCGCGCGTCCAGCGCCGGGGCGAAGCGCACCTGCTCCATCAGCAGGTCGCACGTGCCCCGATCGAGATCGGCGACGTTCGACCGCTCGATGACCTCGCATCCCAACGCGCGCCCGCTCGCATCGACCGCGACTCGAAACGGCACCTCCCCCTCCAGCGCATTGTGGTTTGCCCAGAATGGATAATTGGTCTCGTTGAACACCTCCATGTTCGTCACGCGGACCCGCTTCGCGGGCGTGGGCACGATCCACGCCGAGGGCGGCGGCGGCGGGCGGTCGGTGCTATCCAGCAAGGTCTCGACCACCACGGTGCGCGTCGCGGGCGCGGAAGCGGAAGTCGGCGCGGCTGGCGGCGGGGGCGTGCCCGAAAGTGCGGCGATCACCGCCAGATAAGCAAACAGCATCCCAAACCCCCAACTCGAGCAAGCTGAGAATAAGGACCAACCCCCAAGCGTCAACACTCCCCCCGCCCCTCCCTACGGACTTCCGTGGGGAGGTGTCAGCCGCAGGCTGACGGAGGGGTTCTTTTCTCGCCCCCTCCAAACAACCAAAAAGTCTCTGTCCTACAAAAACCATATAGGATAACCACCGCCGCATGAGCGAACCAGAACCACCATCCGGCCAGATCGAGAACGCGCCCTACGCCCCCGCTTACGACGCCACCGGTTTCGATCAGCGTGGCTATGAATCGACCCCACTCAACTTCCGCCATCCGCACTGGATCGAGGAGGATCGGGCACCGCTCGACGTGCTCTACACCGCCGAGGGGTTTCCGGTGATCGACTTCACCCCCGTGCCGCAAGTCCGCAGGCGGCGGAACGGGTGGGACGCAATCCGCCAGCGGGCGTTCGTCGCCTGGCTGTCGCACACGCCGTCGATCGCCTTCGCCGCGCGAAAGGTCGGCCTCAGCCCGCAAAGCTATTATCGGTTGCTCGAACGGCCTGGCGCGGAAAGCTTTGCCAAGGCGGTCGATATCGCGATTGATCATGGCCTGATGCAGTTGCGCCTGAGCAGCGCGCAGCGCGGCCTGATCGGGGAGGATGAAGTGCCCGTGTTCCGCCGTGGTCGCCATGTCCGCACCGAGCTTCGCCGCAACGACCGGCTGGCGATGGCCCTGCTTCGACAGGCGGACGCCGATCCCGATCGCCTCCGCCATGCCGCCCAGTTGCGCTGGCGCGGCAAGCGGGAGCAGGCGGCGATGGATGCCGCGCAGGCCGCCGATCGCGCGGCGGAAAAAGCGCGGGCCGCGGACTATGCCGCCGCGCTCGAGTTATGCCTCAAGCCCCGCCCCCGAATGCCGTCGATCCGGCCGCTCTGACGCCGCCGCTTAAGTTGACGAATGGGGCCTGAAATGGCGCCGCACTAGGGAAACTTCGACAATTTAAGCGCCTTCCGCCAAAGCATGACGATAGGGAGATTGTCATGCGTCCAGCCGCCACCGCCGCCGTCACCGCATTCCTGATGTTCGCCGCCTGCACGCCCGCCGCCCCGCCCCTCGCCAATGCCGCACCCGCCGCCGCGACCGCCGCACCAGCCGTCATGACCTGGCCCGCCCTCCTCAACCGCCCCCGCCCCACCCCCACGCGCTCCTATTCCTACGGCACCGATCCGCTCCAGGTCGCCGACCTCTGGCTCCCTCGCGGCGATGCGGCCGCCCCCCTCCCCACCGTCCTGATGGTCCACGGCGGCTGCTGGACCACCGACATCGCCGACCGCAGCATCATGAACTGGATCGCGGCCGACCTCGCGCGGCGCGGCTACGCGGTGTGGAACATCGACTATCGCGGGGTCGACCGGCCCGGCGGCGGCTATCCCGGCACGTTCCGCGACGTCGCCGCCGCGGCCGATGCGCTGCGTACCCACGGCGCGGCCAACAATCTCGATCTCACCCGCCTGGTCGCGATCGGGCATAGCGCCGGCGGCCACCTCGCCCTCTGGCTCGCTGGAAGGCCCAAGCTTCCCGCCGCCTCCCCGCTCCGCTCAGCTAACCCCCTCCCCATCGCCCACGTCGTCAGCCTCGGCGGCCTGCAGGATCTCGAGCAGGACCGCGCCGAAACCAATGGCTGCAGCTCCGAAGTGTTGGATAAGCTCGTCGGCCCGCCCACCCTGTCGAGCCGGGACGTATATGCCGACACCTCGATCCCCCGCCTCGCCCCGATCAATGTCCCCCACACCATGATCGGCGGCAATCGCGACCGCATCATCCCGACCCATTTCAACACAGACTACGCCGCCAAGATGCGCGCCAAGGGCGACAAGGTCACCGTCCGCATCGTCCCGAACCAGGGCCACGTCGAACTGATCGCCCCCGAAACGCCGGCCTGGGCCGCGGCGGTCGAAGCGATCGAGGCGGCGATGAACGAGCGCTAGCGAGCAGGACGCCGTCGTTCGCAGAAGCGCCGCCGTCGTTGGGCGAGACTCCGCTGGCCTTTGGGATATGAGCGGTTACATCTGGCCGCGCCGAATTTCGTGGGAAACACAACGACATGACGATCAAGCGCCGCTCGCTCTTCCTTGCCGCTGCCGCCTGTGCCGCCTGGTCGCCACTTGCCCCCGCCGCCGCCCAGCAGGTCAATGGCTGGGGTGTCGCGTTGACCGACGTCACGCCCGATCCGGCGATCCGTTACGGCACGCTGCCCAACGGCATGCGCTATGCGATCATGCGCAACGCCTTGCCCAAGGATGGCGCGTCGCTTCGCCTGCGGTTCGAGTTCGGATCGCTGGCCGAGGCCGAGGAAGAGCGCGGGCTGGCCCATTTCATCGAGCATATGGCCTTCAACGGATCGACCAACGTGCCCGAGGGCGAGATGATCAGGATATTGGAGCGGCAGGGCCTGAAATTCGGTCCCGATACCAATGCGGCGACCGGGTTCGACAGCACCACCTACATGCTCGACTTGCCCCGCGCGGAGGGGGCGGGCCTCGACACCGCGATGATGCTGATGCGCGAAGTGGCGAGCGAGGTGAAGTTCGATCCGGCGGCGGTGGACCGGGAGCGCGGCGTGATCCTTGGCGAGCGCCGGGCGCGCGACACGTTCCAGCTCAAGCAAGCCGAGGACCAGGCCGCCTTCCAGCTGCCTTCGACGCCCTATCCCGACCGCTTCCCGATCGGCACCGAACCGGTGCTCAAGACCGCGACGGCGGCGACGATGCGCGATCTTTATCAGCGCTATTACCGGCCGGAAAATGCCACTTTGGTGTTTGTTGGCGATGCCGATCCGGCGCTGATCGATGCGAAGATCCGCGCTCGATTCGGCGACTGGAAGGGCGTCGGCAAGGCCGGCACGCCATTGCCGCGCGGGATCGTCGATTTCAAGCGCGGCCCGCAGTTCGATACGTTCGTGCACCCCGCCGCGGCGACGGTGGTGTCGACCGTCGTCTATCGCCCATGGGAAGACCCCGCCGACACGATCGCGTCGCGACGCGACAGCCTGGTTCGCGCGCTGGCGGTGGCGGCCTTCAATCGTCGGATCGAGCGGCTCGCCAATGCGCCGGGATCGGTACTGCTGGGCGGCGGAATGAATGCCGGCGAAGCCAAGAATGCCGCGCTGGATGCGTCGATGTCGATCGCCGCCAAGGACGGCGCGTGGAAGGATGCCCTTGCCGCAAGTGAACAGGAACTCCGCCGCGCACTGGACCATGGCTTTAGCGTCGCCGAACTCGATCTTCAGCGCACCGATACGATCGGCCGCCTGAAGGCAGCGGTCGCCCAAGCCGATGCCCGCACCAGCCAGTCGCTTGCCAATGCGATCCTGCAGGTGGTCGGAGAGGATGATTTCGTCACCACGCCGGCGTTTCGCCTGGCCTATTACGAGCGGATCGCGCCGACCGTCACCCCGGCCGAGGTCAACGCCGCCTTTCGCAAGATGTGGTCGGGCAGCGCGCCGCTGATCCATGTGTCGGGCAAGCAGGATGTCGATCCTTCGGCGCTCGCGGCGGCCTATGGCGAAAGCCGCAAGCTGGCGGTCGCCGCGCCCAAAGCGCAGTCGGCGGTGGCGTTCGGCTACGACAATTTCGGTCCCGCCGGAACCGTTGTCGAGGACAAGAGGATCGCCGATCTCGGTATCCGCACGATCCGCTTCGCCAACAACGTCCGCCTCAATATCAAGCGCACCGATTTCGAGGTCGGACGGGTCAGCTACACGATGCGCATGGCGGGCGGTGTGCTGGCCTTGCCGCGCGATCGCCCGGGCCTGTCGATGATGATTTCGGCACTGTCGACGGTCGCCGCGACGGGTAAGCATTCGTTCGATGACATCCGCACGATCAGCGCCGGCCACGTGCTGACTCCCGGCATTGCCGTGTCGAGCGATGCGATCGTCGCCGCGGGGTCGACCACGGTCGGCGATTTCCCGCTGCAGATGAAACTCAGCGCGGCCTACCTGACGGATCCGGGCTATCGTGCGGAGGCGGGTAGCCAGTGGCTCAACCTGATCCCGGTGCTGGACAAGCAATTCTCGGCCAATCCGTCATCGGTTGCCGGAACGCGGCTTCCGACCCTGCTTGCGTCGGGCGACACGCGGTTCGGAATGGCTCCGGCCGCCGACCTTCTGAAGCGCAACCAGGACGAGGCCAAGGCAGCGCTTACCCCGCTGATCGCCACGTCACCAATCGAGATCGGGATTGTCGGCGACATCGACGAGGCAGCGGCGATCAAGGCAGTGGCATCGAGTTTCGGCGCATTGCCGGCCCGCGCGGCGTCGGCGCCCGATTATGCCGAGGCGCGCAAGGCGACGTTCCGCGCCGACCGCACCCCAATCCAGCTGACCCATGAAGGCGGCATCGACCAGGCGCTGGTCGGCGCGGTTTGGCCGACCACCGACGACCGCGATTACAAGAATGTGATCGGCATCGAGATGATGCGAACGGTCGCAAACTTGCTGCTGACCGACAAGATTCGCGAGGAACTGGGCGCGTCTTATGGCGTGTCGGTCAGCTCGAGCATGTCGGACACCTATCCTGGTTTCGGCTATCTGATGGTCAGCTCGGTGGTCGCGCCGGACAAGGCCGACGAGGTCGATGCAGCGATCCTGGCGGTGGCGGCGTCACTCCGCAACAGCCCGGTGAGCGCCGACCTGCTCGCCCGCGCCCGCCAACCGATCATCGAAGGCGCGGCCAAGAGTCTTCGCCAGAACGCCTATTGGCTGGGCTATGTCGACGAGGCGCAGAGCGAACCCGACCGGCTCGAACGGATCCGCACCCGCGACGCGATCATCCGATCGATCACTGCCGCCGACGTGCAGAGACTGGCCACGCAATATCTGCGCGACGATCAATTGCAGCGGGTGCGCATCGTCAGCGACAAATTGCCGGTAAAGACCGCCGCCGCGAACTGATCTTGCTCACAGGTTAGGCGGCATATCGGTGCCAGATCGAACCCCGCTCAAGCTACTTGGATCGGTCCCCCTCGATCAGTCCGGATAGCTGAAAGATGACCCGCCCCAACATAGCGCCGCGTCACTTGTGTATTGCTCGCATAATACGCTATAGACGCGTTATCCAATTAACAGGGGTTTAATCGATGATTCGCAAGTCCGCCTTGATTGCCGCCTCCGCCCTCCTCCCGCTCGCCGCCGCTTCCGCCCAGTCGCTGGCGGACGTTCCCCTCATTCCGCGCGATGCCCTGTTCGGCAATCCCGTTAAGGCCGCGGGCCGCATATCGCCCGACGGCAAGTGGCTGTCGTGGATAGCCCCGCGCGACGGTGTGATGAACATCTACGTCGCCCCCGTGTCCGACCCCGCCGCCGCAAAGGCACTCACCAATGAGCGCACCCGCCCGATCCGTAGCTATTTTTGGGCCCCCGACAGCAACCAGATCATGTACGTCAACGACAAGGGCGGCGACGAGAATTTCTTGCTCTACGGCGTCAATGTCACAACCGGTGCCGAGCGAGCGCTGACGCCGTTCGAAAAGACCCGGGTTCAGGTGGTCGGCATTTCGCCATCGGTCCCCGGAAGGATCCTGGTTGGAGTGAATAATCGCGACGCCAAATGGCATGATGTCCACAGCCTCGACCTTGCGAGCGGCAAGCTTACCCCGGTGCTGATGAACATGGGGGGCTATGCCGGTT
>JAZKHF010000198.1:0-9275 GCA_040385545.1 Pseudomonadota bacterium | reverse complement strand
GCGGCGATGGTGGCCACGGTGCCAGCGAACTCCGCCGTCAGCGCGGCGGCGATCTCGCTGTCCTCGGCGAACTCGGCGGCAAGCGCGACCTGCGCCGCTGCCAGCACCGCCTGTCGCGCGGCTTCGGCGGTGTTCTCGCCCAAACGGATGATCGCGATTTTCGGTTGAGCCAGACTGGCTCCGGGCGAAGCGCGAAGAACGGCGATGGTCACTGGACCACCCCCGGCATGTAAGTGAAGGTGCCGTAGCACAGCACGAACTTGGTTCCGCCCGATGGCGTGACGTGGAGATCGTAGTGCAGCACCACCGGGGAGCGGGTTGGGGTAGCAACCGCCAGCCCTTCCATCGTCGCCTCATTGATATGGAACAGGAACACGGTGGCTCCGAACGCCTCGCCCGTCTCCGGGTCGGCATAGTCCGCATCGTAGGTCGCGCTGATACCTTCGCTGCCCGCCGATGCGTTGTTCAACGTGACCAGTGCCGTTCCCGTGTCGCCGGGGTCTTGGCGAAACTCCATCTTGAAGGTGCCGCCGGAATAGTCCGGGCCTTCGACGGGCAAATCCTCAACCCACGGAACCCGCTTGGATACCGCCACGATGTTCAGTTCGACAGCCATGCGCTTTGGCTATGCCCGCAGCCCCGCCGTCGTTACCGCCGTCAGGGGTAGTAGTTGCTGTAGTCCCAGCCCGGCGGAAGGCCCCCGCCGCTCTGATTTCCGCCCGCCGCCGTGGTGATCGTCCCGACGTAATGGCGCAGCGGATTGGCCGCGCTGTTCGCCGCAGTCTCGGGGTTTTGCGTGACCTTGAAGGTGACAGCCCCGCCCATCCGGCCCGCATCGTCGTAATAGACGTGGTAGGTGGTCACATCGACAATCGCGGTCACGCCGTCATCTTCAAGGGTCAGCGTCGCCCCGGTGACAGACGGGTTGCGATCCGAATAGGTCCGGTTGTGCGTCTCGACTGTGATCGAGGTTGCGTCCGCTTGCAGCAGTCCATCGGCGGGGTCGGAGTCGGTCGGGTAGCTGGTCGCGATCAGGATTTGCTCAGTGGTGTCGATAGCCCCGATGATCGGGTTGAGCGTCGGGTCGTAAGGCGTCGTCGCCACGGCTTCCACCGGAGGCAAATCGTCCTCTTCGGTGTAGATGTCCTCGCTTTCCTCGCGCAGTTTGAGCGGGACAACACCGTCCTCGCGCAGTTCCATTTCGGCGACGCGGAACAGCTTCGACGTAAAGCCCGCAGCCGGAAAGGTCAGCTCGACCACGCTGTTCTTTTGAACCGCCCATGCCGTGGCCTGGAACGCGGCCTCGAATATCCCGCCGAACGTCTGCCGGTTGAGCCGCAGCCGGGCGAGACGTTGCGCTTGCGCCGCGCTCTCCACCATGGGCAGGTCGAATGTGTCGATGCGGTCGATCCCATCGGGCGACGCGGTTTCGATCTGCGGATAGTCCACTGGCTGATAAAGCGCGGTGTCGCTGGCATCGGTATAGATGCCACGAACGATGTTGAAGGTCTGATCGAGCGGCGGCGCGGGCTGCCAGTCGAAATCGCCCAGCACGTCGTCGGCGGTGAAGCTGGCAACCGGCGTGGCGAGGTCGTTGTGGAACACGGTCAGCCGCAGCTTGCCGTCAACGTCGTCCAGATCGGCGTTCATGCACGCCTTGAACATGTCGATGACGGTCGTGGGGCTGTCGCCTTCGCTCCACACACCATCGGCGCGATAGCGCGGCTCAGTGCCGCCCGCTGCCAGCGCCACGGGTTCGTCACACAGGTTGGCCGCGATGGCGAAGCTTTCGAGGTCGATTCGCGCGGGCGGGATGCCCTTGCCCACGGCGAGCATGTCGTCGATCCGCCAGCCCAGCAGATACCACAGCAGTCCGAGCGCGGGGTTCCGGTTAGCGTCGTCGTCCCATTCCCATGTCGCTTGATCGTCGGCGCGGTGGCTGCCCGAGCCGCCTGCCACGGTGCTGTCGAGCCGGGGATCATAGACGTAACCGCCCTTGCCGCGAATCGTGATGCGCGTGGTAATCGACTGCGCGAAGGGGCTGTCGGTTTTCTTGCTGTTGCCGGTCAGCTTGTAGCGCAGGTGAACATAGGCGCAGCCGGTGTAGCGCCGGGTGGTGCCCATGCGCGCGCTGATGTTGATAGCGTTGCCCGCGCTGCCTTCTAGGATTGGCGCGACGGTCAGATAGCCGACGAACTCGCCCTGCACCCCGCCCGCGAGCGTCCATGCCAGCTTGTCGTCGAAGAATATCGCGGTGATCTCTTCGATCTTGTGGCTCGCGACCACGATGAAGCGGTGAAAATATGCTTGGTCGTCGGTGAACTCTTCGTCGCGGATATCGGTCGCGCCCGCCGTGATGCCGAACCACAGCTTGCGTGGGGCGCGGGTTTCGATGCTGGCGCGCAGGCGATCGATGTTGCCCGCGCTGTTCGATGGGGTCTTGGGCTTCTTCGACAGGCCGAGCGAGACACCGGCGCTGATAAGAGCGAAATTGCCAGTCGCCACGCCCACGGCGATGAGCGCGACGGCGGCAACCTTCTTCAATCCGAACACGGCCCCGAGAACGCCGCCCGCGACCTTTTTGATTATCTTGCCCAAGGGAGCCTCCGCGCGGGGTGCGCGAAAGGCTAGGTTCTAGGGCAGCTAGTCGTTACCGCCGTCACCAATCCAAATCAGCGATGCTAGCGCGACTACAATGAGACCACCGATGCCCAAGATCGCGGAAAGCTGAAGGCGCGCATAGGCTTCAGACAGAAAGAGCGACCGCGCCATGCCATCACCAAACGCCGCGTCGCCTGTAAGGTCGGGAGCCGTCGAAAGCATGAGCACTCCGATGTAGGCCAAGCGGAGGCCAAGGAAGAGCGAGGAAATCCCCGCAAGGCCAATAGCGAGAGCGGCAATTCTCATCGACGGCTTGATATTCTTCGCACGCGCCCGCCGCAAGCCTAGACCCGCCAAGCCCGAGTCCACTCCCCGCGCGGCACCGCAATCAGCCCCTCGCGCAGCATCACCCCCGCCGCCTTGGCGACCCGGACCTCACCCACGAACAGCGCCTCGCCGCCGACACAGACCCCCACGCTGCCCTTGAACCACACAAGGTCGCCACGACGCGCGAAAGCGGGCGGACAGCGCGGAAACAAGCTGTCCATGGTCCGCAGCAACGTCCCCTTCCCGAGGCACCGTAGCGCCGCCGCAGAGCCTTTGCGGTCGGTATAGGTGCCGCGATACTCCGCCGCACGATCATCGCCGGTCTGAGCCGCCGCAGCCGCCGTGGCGAACAGCGCGCAATCCATTGAGCCCCATGCGAACGGCATATCGCGCCGTTCGGCCAGAAACGCGCTCAGCCGCGCCTCCCAATCGCGCAGTCTCATAGCAGCGGGTTCGTGTTGAAGAATCGCTCGCCGCCAGCGCCGCCGCTCCCGCCAGTGCCGAGCCCGCCCGAGCCGGTCGATGGCGCTCCGGTGTAGTTCCCGTTGGCGATGGCAATAGCGGCCCGCGCGCTTTCGTCACCGGAGTCGTAACGGGTCTGGTCCATATAGGTCCGGTTGCTGGGCTGGCTAAGCGCCGCGAGATAGCTTTCGATGGTGACGCGGATGCGCTGTTCTTCGGCCCCGCCCGACAGCAGAACCGATGTCATCTTGCCGGTGTAATAGGCGTGGAACCCACCCTGTTGGACGTTGCTGGCGTTGCGAATGATGCGCCACAGCCGAGCGTCGCGGCCCCGGTAGTTCAACGGGTCGGCCAAGAGTGCCAAGGTATCGTCATCTACACCGGGGATGCCCGACAGTTCGGCGGTAACGCTGTCCGATCCGCCCTCGCCGAATTTGACCGCAGACACCGTGACAACGGTTCCCGAAATGCCGGTGAATATCTCGTCGTCCAGATCGGGGTCGCCCGAGCCAGTCGGCATGAGGTCCCCCCCCGACGTGTTTGCGCGAACCGGGTCGCCGAGAAAGTCCAGGTAGGCAAAGAACACCGGCTTGACGATGCTGGCCTGTAGCGCGGCAACAGCGGTTGGATCGGGCGTGCTCACATCGCCTCCTCAACGTCGAAGCTCGCGCCGGAAACCCCATCCTGACTGTCCAGCCCTTGCGTCGGGTCGGTCGGCGACATAGGGATGAACGGGTCGGCGGTTTCGACCGTCGCGTTTTCAGTGGGCGTCTCGTTGAGCGCGGGCTCATATGTCGCGGTGGCTTGACCCGAGCCGTTGGTGCGCAGGTCGGCGGTGAGGCAGACCGTCCGGCTGTGCCCCGATGGCAGCGGCACGGTCATGAACTGCCCGGCGCGCAGGATCGTCGCGCTGGCCTGCATCCCGTCCAGCGGGAGCGTGTAGCCGTTGCTCGCGCCCGCCGCCACGGCGGGACGCGGGCCGATATGGCGCTGGCATGGCAATGCCCAGCGGAACCAGTTCACCGGCCCGCGTAGTCCGAACAGGAACGCGCGCCACTGCCGTTCATCCTCTTCGGTTGCGATCAGGTCGATGGTCGCTTGACCGCGCCAGAGTTCCGCTCCCGAGAGGCCAATGACCTTGCGCCGTCCTGTCCATGCCGAGCGGTTGACCTGCGCGGGAGTGAAGAGTTTCAGGCTGTCGAGCAGCAAGTCGGCGGGAACCGGGATGGCGATCTCGCTCATACCTTCGGCCTTCCCGCGCGGGCGAGGGTTTCGCGGGCGCTGGCGTCGATCAGGGCGGGAGCGGCGGCGCGGATGATCTCAACCGCGACCGGCCCGCTCACTCGCTGGATTCTGCCGTCCACATCGCCCGACAGTTCGATCCGCACCGTGGCGATGCCCGACTGCTGCCCCCCGGCGCGCATCGCGTTCATTTGGCCAAGCGGGATGATCGTGCCGCCATCGCGCGACATGAAGGCTTCGACCCGGCCCGGTGAAGCACCCTCGTTGACCCGGTAGGTCTGGCCCGGCGCGACATAGCCACCACTGGCGCGGCCTACTGTGGTGCCACCGCCGAAGCCGCCGCCGACTGCAGCACCGATGCCCGAAATGATGCCGCTTAGCCCGCCACCACCTCCCAGCGCTTCGGCAAGCGGGCGAATGACGGCTTGCTGGATAGCGATGCGCAGCAGGTCGGCGATGATCTGGTTCGCCACGTTCTTGAACACCGAGCCCAGCGACTTTGCCCCGGTGATCGCATCGACCAGGCCATCGTTGAGGGCTTCGAGGCCGTCGATCTTGATGCCGTCGATCGCTTCGTTGATCTGCCCCGGCGACTTGCGGAGGTCGCGCAAATAGCGCTCGGTTTCGGTCTCGTTGGCACGCGACACCGCATCAGCCTTCGCCGCGCCGGTCGCTTGCACCTGGGCAAGGATAAGCCGCGCGCGTTCCTTTTCCGCGTCGGTGGCGAGGTCGCTGGCAATGACCGCTTCCTGCACCGATTCAAGGTGGCGCTGTTCGGCGGCGAGGATTTCCAACGCGATGCGCTTGCGGTCGGCTTGCGTGTCGGCGAGGTCGAGTTGAAGGCGCAGCGTTTGGTCGGTCGCCTGATAGATCAGATCGGCGGCTTGTGCCGCGTCGGCCTCTAGCTCGGCTCGCTTCTCTCGCTCGACATTCTCGCGCTCAGCCTCAGCCACGCGATCAAGCTGCGCGAGCAATACTGCCTTTTGCGCGGCGTTGTAATCCTCGTCAGTTCGGATTTCCTTGGCGGTCCGCACGATGTCGAGTTCCAGCGCCTGTCGCTCGCGCTCGGCTCTATCCTCCGCACTGGTTGCCTGTGACCGAAGCGCGGCAATTGCGCGAAGGCCAAGCGCCGCGCGTTCGGATTGAAACCGATCCTCGATCTCCGCAGCCGATGGCCCCGACGAAACACCGGCACCAACACCGGCCTTCGGAACGCTCACCCCGCTGCCTACCGCCGCAGGGGTTCCCAAAACCCCGCCATTCGGAGAACCCAGCTTCAATCCAAGGCCAGCAACGGTGTAATCCCGGAAGCTGCCGGACTTGTCGATATTGCCATCAAGGCGGCGCTGCTCAAGCGCAAACCGCTCGGCCCGGCGCGCCGCAGTTGCGCGCTCAGCCGGTGTAGCGAATGGGTTGAAGGACTTGGCGGTCTCGGTAATCTCGCCCTGCGCGATCTTGAAGCGCTTAAGTTCAGTCCCCGCGCGCCCCAATATCTCCACGAGCCCGGCCAATGCGTTGGCGAGCGCGACGATCCCGCCGACGTTCTCTGCCACGGCTCCCGCAATCCGCGCCTCCAGCACTTGCTTCAAGGCGCTCAGTTTGTCAGCGGCTTCGTCAGCGCGATTGATGAGTTCGGGACTGAGAACGATCCCCAATTTCTGCGCGGCGTCGCGAAGGTTATTGATGCCCGCAGAACCGCCCGCGAGCAGCGCCTCCAGTTTTTGGCCCGAGCGTCCAAACAGGTCCATAAGAATGGCCGCGCGCTCGGCCGGATTTTCCACCTTTTGCAGGGCGTCGGCGATCAGCGGAATCGCATCTGCCGCATTCAGGACATTGCCCTCAACGTCCTTCACGGTGATGCCCAGGCCCGCGAACGCCTCGGCCTGCGCCTTCGTCCCCGTCGCGGCCTCGCCAAGCCGCCGCGTGAGCTGGCTAAGGGCTTGGTCGGTTTCTTCGGTCGAAAGCCCGGCCTGCGAACCGGCGAAGCGGTATTCCTGAAGCGCGTCGGTAGTGACGCCAAGCTGCTGCGCCACCTCGCCCAGCGACGATGCGTATTCCAGGCCCGACTTGATCGCGTTCGTGATGGCCGGGATCGCGACCGCAGCGGCATAGGCAACCGCCGCGCCCTTGGCCAAGTCGAAGCCCTTGCGCAGCCCCTCGCCCATGCGACGCCCGCGCGCTTCGATCTGGTCCAGCTTTTGGTCGGTAAGCTTTTGCGCGCCCGCGATCTTGGCGTTGTAATCGCGGACCTCGGCTTCGAGCCGCAGAATGACGGGATCGACTTCGGGCAACGGGCGCGCTCCGCTTGGCCCGCCGGACCCTATGGACCGACCGGGCTAGCCGTTACCGCCGTCACGGTGTAACGAGCCCGCCCATGATGTTGCTTGCCATGGCCCTAGTCGCGTCGCCAGTCCCGCCGGGTGACGCGACGATTGTGTTCTTTCGCCCGAAGTCACTCATGGGCGCTGCACTGGCCTGCCCGGTCAGGTTAAAGGGCAGGCAGATCGTCGATCTTGGTCGCGGCACCTTCGCCCGCGTCACTGCTAGGCCGGGACGCTATTCGTTTGCCAGCAAGAACCCGCTACCGCCGATAGATGCGAAACCGGGCGGCACCTATTACGTCAGGTGCAGCATCAAACTCGGCATAGTTGGCGGGCGCGCCAGCCTTCAGGCATCGGATCGGGCTGTCTTTGATCGCGTCGGCGCGGAAGAGCGCGAGGCCGAAGTAGCCGAGCTAACCCCCTAGAGCCCCATGCGCGGCGGCAAACCGGCGCAATCCGTCCGAAGCCATGACCTCGCCCTTTGCGTCGGAATCGGGCGCGGCGTTGTGCACGGCCAGTGCTTCAAGGTAGCCGCTAAGCGAGAGGGACGCGGAATCGAGGCCCATCGCGCCGCAGTTGACCAGAACCTGCCCCTTCACGAAGGCTGCGGGATTTCGGTCGGCGCGGGCTTTTTTTTTGCGTTTTCGGGGATCGCGACGCCGTAGATCGCGGCTTTCAGGATGCTGTAGGCCAGCGCCACATCGTGCATCGCGGGGCGCGCGGGATAGCAATAGGTGGTGACCAGTTCGCGCGCGTCCTGTTCGCCGGTTCCGCCGCCAACCAGCGCATTGCGAATGACGGCGTGGCAGGCTTTGAGCCGCGCGTCTGTCGCGCCGACCAGCACCATTTCGCCGAGCGCGGTCCCGACGTTCTCGCCGATCTGATAGAACAGCGCGAGGATCGACCCCTCGGCCTCGCGCTCCACCGCGATCACGCGCGGCATCGGAAGCCAGAAATCGTATTCCGCCTCAGCGAATGGCAGCGTGGTCCGGGTTTCCATGGGTCACCATCAAGCCGCCGTCCAGGTCCAGGTGCCGTCGCTGGCGAGGTTGATCTCGCCGTTGCTGTCACCGTTGCTGTCCAGGTTCATGTTCGCGGCGGTCAGGTTGAACGCGGCGGCGAAGGTGCCCATGAGGGTGCCCGCGTCGGTGCCATCGTATTTGTAGAGTTCGACCTTGTAGTTCTTCACGATGCCCAGCGCGGCGTCGAACGCGGCGATATTGGCCTTGTCCACCGCGCCGTTGCCCGACACGTCCATCTGCTTGCTGACAGTGCGCGAGCGGCGGACGGCGGGCTTGCCGGGGGTGGCGCAGTCGCGGCGCGCGCGGTCCTGCGTATTGGCGACGCGGCTGATCGAAACGCCTTCGATGCCGCAGATCGCGGCAAAGGTTTCGGAAGGGGTCGCGCCGTCGCCGATCTTGATAAGGGCGAAGTCGGATTCGTTGGGAACAGACAAATTACGTCTCCGCGCTAGTGTCGCGGGGACGCTATGCGGGGTCAGTCCGGTTCGTTACCGCCGTCAGGGACCGCCACCATCATGGCCCGGCGCGCTTCGGGATCGTCCATCGCATTGACGAAGGGGATGAACTCGACGCCCTCGGCCAGTTCTTCAAGCCCGGCCTCGCGCAATCGTCGCCCCATGTTGCGCAGGTTGTCACCGTCCAGAACGCCCGCGAGGTGCAGTTCCGCGATCAGGACTTCGAGCAGGGTGTCGGACGCCACGCGGCCAGCATAGCACGATTCAGGCCGTAATCACTCGGCAATCACACTGCGCGAACCAGTGATAGGCGGCGGGCGTGTCGTCAGGCAGCAGCCTCATATCGCCGAGCCGGACGCGGAAGTTGCCGCCGGTGGTCAGTGCTATCCGGTTGTCGGCCAGCGCGGTTTCGATGGCCGCGCCGATCAGCCCGGCGTGATCCTCGGCGGTCTGCGTCATCGCCCCATCGATCAGCAGCGGCCCGGCGAAGGCGTGAACATCCCAAGAGACCACACCGCCAACCACGCCGGTTGCGCGCAGGCGTTGCGTCACCGGCGAGCGCAAGACGATGAACGGCCACTGTGGCTCGCCCAGCGGGTTGATGCTTGCCGCCGGAACCAGCGCGGTCAGTGCCGCGTTAGCCTTCAGCTTTGCCAGCAGCGCGCGGCGAACCAGCCTTTGCAGACCGACCATCGGCTTCCTCCCCATGTTCGGCGGCATACGCCTTGGCGATTGCGTCGGTGACCTCGTGCTCGCCCGCCGAGTATTCCACCGTCACTTGCGGCGTGCGATAGGTCCATTCCTTGGTCAGTTTGATCGTCTGCATCGTTCGTCTCCTAACCGCT
>JAZKHF010000197.1:0-3109 GCA_040385545.1 Pseudomonadota bacterium | reverse complement strand
CCAAAAGGTATTTACGCATGATATCTCCTTGATGCACTCCGCTTGCGGGAGGCGGTGGGGAAACTTCGCACTTGCAGCAAAGTTTCATCGACCTGGGAAGAAATCCGTTCCTGTGTCATTCATGTCACAGGCCCTATTCGCTCCACTCCGATCGGCGGGGCGATCATGCGCTTCAACGTGAGAGATTGGCACAAGGGATTGAAGCGCATGGCGGATTCCGGCAAGATTGACGCTACTGATTACCCTCACCGACCCAAGGAACGATGATGCGCTTGGCTTCACTTCTACTGACGGCGGTCGCCGCCATGACGATTGCTGCGGCCCCGGCCGAAGCCCGGAAGAAGAAGCTTCCACCGGCTCCGATCCCGGCTCCGCAGGTCGCGCTACCGGCGTCGGCCAACGGTCTGACCGTTCGACATTATTATGAGCGCCGCCAGTTTCCGCAGATCTGGTTCGGTGCCAGGGGCGGGGATGCCGCCATTTCCCAGTTGATGACGGTTCTTCGCCGGGCACCGATCGATGGCTTTGCCAACGGTCCGAGCATCGCCGCGACCGTTGAAGCGACCGTCCAGCGCGCGCGCGCTTCCAACGATCCGATGCAGATGAAGGCGGCCGAGCTTGCCCTGTCGGCGGCCTGGGCCGACTACGTTCAGGCGCTCAAGCGCCCATCGAACAATGTGATCTACGGCGATCCGTCGCTTGCCCTCGCGCCCCCACATGTCGATCGGACGCTGGCACTGGCCGAAGCGGCTCCATCGCTCGCCCAGCATGTGGAATCGATCTCGCAGGTGAATGCTTATTACGCCGCGATCCGCGACGTCGCGATCGCCGAAGCTGCCGCAAATGGCGGCCGTGCGTCGGACAAGGCGTTGCTCAATCTGGAGCGAGCGCGGATCATTCCCGGCACCGGGCGATACATTTTGGTCAATTCCGCCGAGCAGCGGCTCCATATGATGGAAGGCGGCCAGTCGGTCGGATCGATGAAGGTCGTGGTCGGAAGCAAGAAGAAATATGGTTTGCCGACACCGATCATCGCCAGCACGATGCATTACGCCATTGCCAATCCGTTCTGGCATGTGCCCGACCATCTGATCCGCAAGACCACCGCGCCCGGCGTGGTCAAGAGCGGCGAGGCCTATCTCAAGGCGCGCGGCTATGAGATCATCTCCGACTTCAGTGCGAATCCGCAAATCCTGCCGGCCTCGTCAGTCGACTGGAAAGGCGTGGTCGCCGGCACATCGAAGGTTCTGCTTCGCCAGAAGCCCAACGGCCAGAATTCGATGGGCAAGATGAAATTTCCCTTCCCCAACAAGGAAGGCATCTACCTTCACGACACTCCGACCCGCGAATATTTCGGGCTTGCCGACCGGGCGATGAGCAATGGTTGCATTCGGGTCGAGGACTATCGCCGCCTGGCCAACTGGCTGTTTGGGCGCGATGTTGCCGCGGTCGGCAGCGATCCGGAACAGCATATCGCGATGCAACGCGGTGTCCCGGTCTATGTCACCTATCTGACGATGGTTCCGAGTGAGACCGGCATGGCATCGTTCGAGGATCGCTACGGCTGGGATCGGCCGGGCGTGCTGGCGGGCGGCATGGACACGACGGTCGGCAATCCGATGGCGGTGACTGCTGCCGTCGGTGGGATCGGAAGCGCGAACTAGCGCCTAGGTATCGGTCGGGATGTAGGCATCGCGCAGACCCTCGGGCGTCGCGGCGCGGGCCATTTCGCTTTCGCTGCTGGTGACCGGATAGGCGCAATAATCGGCGGCATAAAAGGCGCTCGGGCGGTGATTGCCGCTATGCCCGACCCCGCCAAAGGGTGCGCTGGACGGCGCGCCGTTGGTCGGCTTGTTCCAGTTGATCACGCCGGCGCGGACGTTGGCCCAGAATTTGTCGTACATCGCCGGGGATCCGCCAATCAGGCTGGCGGCCAGGCCGAACCGAGTATTGTTCGCCTCGTCGATCGCGGCGTCGAAATCCTTGACCCGGATCATCTGCAATACCGGCCCGAACATTTCTTCATCGGGCCGATCGCGCGCGTCGGTCACGTCGATCAACGCCGGAGTCAGGAACGGTCGCTCCTCGAACGGGCGTTCGAGCCGACGGATCGGTTTTCCGCCCTTCATCATCAGCGCCATATATTGCGATTGCAGATGGTCCGCCGCTGGAAGGTCGATCACTGGCCCCATGAAAGGCTGCGGATCTGCATGGGGGTGATCGACAATGATCCGGTCGATCAATTTGCAGATCGCCTTTTCAAGCGGCGTATGCGCGCCATCCTCGACAATCAGCCGCCGCGCCGCGGTGCATCGCTGGCCGGCGGACAGGAACGCCGACTGCACCGCAATCAGCGCCGCGGCGTCGATATCGGCCGCCTGCCACACCACCAGCGGATTGTTACCGCCCAGTTCCAATGCCAGCATCTTGTGCGGCATTTCGGCATATTGCTTGTGCAACGCCATGCCGGCGCGAGCCGACCCCGTGAACAACAGACCGTCGATCCCCGGCTGTCCGGCCAGTGCCTTGCCCTGCTCCGGTCCGCCGATCAGCACGCGAACGACGCCCTCGGGGATGCCCGCCGCGCGCAGGCAATCGACCAGGAACATACCGGTGGCTGGGGTCTTTTCCGACGGCTTGAATACCACCGCATTGCCGGCAATCAGTGCCGGGACGATGTGGCCGTTCGGCAGATGGGCCGGGAAATTATAGGGTCCGAGTACCGCCAGCACGCCATGCGGCTTGTGCCGGACGGCCACCTTGCTGCCCAACGCCGCCTCGACCTTTCGCATCCCGGTGCGTTCGAGATAGGCGTTGGCGGATATTTCTACCTTGCCGATGACGGCTCCGACCTCGGTCCTGGCTTCCCACAGCGGCTTGCCGGTTTCGCGGCTGATGATGTCGGCAAAATCCAGTTCGCGCGCGCGTACTTCATTGGCAAAACGGCGTAGCGCTTCGATCCTGTAAGACACGCTGTGCGCCGCCCATTCCGGCCACGCCGCGCGCGCCGCCGCGACTTCCGCCGACGCATCGCCGATCTCGCCCGACCACAGTTCGTCGCCGGTCGCCGGTTCGGTCGAAATCAGCCTGTCGGTCAAACGAATACCCC
>JAZKHF010000196.1:0-9026 GCA_040385545.1 Pseudomonadota bacterium | reverse complement strand
TGCAGAACAGCTTCGCCAATGCCAGCTTCAGCCTGATGGTCGGCAAGATGCAGGGGACGATCGTCGATTACCTCATGCCGCCGCTGTCGACCGGTGAGCTGATCGCGGCGTTGGTGTCGGCGGCGGTGACCCGCGCGTTCCTGGTCGGAGGGGCGGTGTGGCTGGTGATGTCGCTGTGGCCCGGCGTCCACGTCAATATCGCGCATCCCTTGTGGGCGCTCTATTTCGGGCTGGCCGGATCGCTGATGTTGGCCTTCCTTGGCGTGATCACCTCGATCTGGGCCGACAAGTTCGATCAGGCGGCGATGGTCACCAATTTCGTGGTGACGCCATTGTCCCTGCTGTCGGGCACCTTTTACGCGGTCGACCAATTGTCATCCACTTTCCAGGCGGTGAGCCACGCCAACCCCTTCTTCTACGTCATCTCGGGCTTCCGCCACGGCTTCCTCGGCGTGACCGACTCGCCGATCTGGCTGGGCGCTGGGCTGCTGGCGGCGATCAACCTGGCCCTGTTCGCGATCTGCTACGCGCTGCTCCGGAGTGGGTGGAAAATCAAGAATTAACCCTTGCCCTTCAGTTATTTGGTGTTCCCGGTTCGCTAGACTGGTCGCGCAAGGCCGATGGTGAGGGCAGGATGCGAGTGAAGCTTCTGGTGGCGTTGGGGATGATGGTGCTTCCGTCCGCGAGTGCGGCAACCGACCCCGAAAAATGGTGGATTCGGTGCGGCGGACCGTTCAACCTTTGCGGATATGTCGAACGCGATAGCGAAGAAGCGCGCCTTCCCAAACGCTTCGAAGTTGCCAAGCCGTTTAGCGATGGCATGGCCGCGGTCCGAATCGATGGGCGCTACGGCTACATCGACACCAGCGGGCGAATCGTCATCGAGCCTCGCTACGAGGCGGCCGGGCCGTTCACCGGCGATTATGCGGAGGTGCGCGTCGACGGTCTTTCCGGCGCCATCGATCGATCCGGGCACCTGGTGGTGCCGGCGCAATTCAGCCGGATGGTCCCCTTCGCCGATGGCTCGTTCATCGCCAAGCCATTGCCTTCAGGGGCGACCCGCTCTTCAATGTCACCGAGACTGGATGGCGAGATCCATTTGGAAGGGCTTGCAGACTCGTTGGTGGGATTAGGCGGGGGAATTTATCATCTCAAGAAGGGCTGGTTGACGGCGGCGGATCTGCAATTCAGCATCTTCGACAATGCCGAGCGCGGGTTGGTCTGGGCGGGACGACGCAATGCCCATCACGACGAAAAGTGGGGCCTTCTGAGGGCGGATGGGACGTGGCAGGTCATGCCGCGCTACAATCATGTGCAGCGCTTGATGGAGACGCATGCAATCGTCGGGTCGATGCCCGATTATACGCTTCCCCCGATTGAGCGGCGGAAGTCGTTGCGACGCGGCGCGGTCGATCGCGATGGTAATCTGGCGGTGCCGACGACATTCGATGGCCTGTGGTACTGGCGTGGCGGTTATGGCCCAGGCGCGACCATGGTCGATGGTGTCCTGAAAAAGGTGATCGTGAAGGGTGACGGATCGTTGCTTGGCGGTCGGGCATTCGACGATATCGAGATTGGCTGGGATGATTCGCTGCCGCGGGTCAAGGACGGCGCGACCTGGTACAGTATCAAACGCGACGGGCGCCTGATCGCGGACCAGCGCGAGGGCACGCCGATGGTCGCGTGCAAAGGCGGACCGAGCATTATCCATCGCGGCGAGGGGGTCGAGTTTCGAAAGCGCGATAACGGTCCGGTGATCGGACGGTTCGACAAGGGCTATTGGCTTGAGCGCGATTGCCCGGGCCCGTTTCATGCCAAGCGCGACGGCAAGTGGTTCATCGTGATGGAAAATGGCGCGCTGCTTGGCGGCAAGAACGGATACGACGACAGTTCCTTCTTCGCCGGCAGCAACGCGTCGGTAAAACTCGGTGGAAAATGGGGAATTATCAATCGCTCAGGCGTGTTCACGGTGCGTCCGAACTTCGACAAGTTACGGCGCGTGCAAAGGGATGTTTTTGTCGTTGGGGAAGGCAAGGGCATCTACTGGATCAATGCCGCGGGAAAGCGCGTCGCCAAGCCGGCGGAACGGCGTCCCTCACCCGAACAGGCGCTGACCTGCGCCGGAGGATTGCGGCTGTTCGACAAGGACGGCCTATGGGGGTTGCGGGACGAGAGCGGTCGCGTTGTGATCGAGCCGCGCTATCGGGCGCTGTCCTGTTTCGCCCGTGGCATCGTCTGGGTGGCGGCGCTCGGCGCAAAACGGTGGTGCCCCATCGGACCTGATGGAGCGAGGCGCGAAGCGCTCGATTGTCGCCTGACCTATTATCCAGTCATTGTGACGCACCATTACCCGGAAAAATTCAGCGACGACCCGTTCGAGAGTAGCGTGTCGTGGAACATTGCCTGGCTGGAACATGCGGCGGGTCGCCGCGCCGCCTATCCGAAGTGGGTGCCCGACGATTCGGGTCGCGGCTCCTATTCGGTCTCTCCCGGCGCCGCCACGAACCGTTGAAACGCGAGTCGTTGCCGTTTCGATCCTGAACCGACTTACCCGAATTTCGGCTCATCTGGCCGCGTGCAAGATGAACCTCAGACAACGGCAAGAACAATTCGACGTGTGGGCCGTTGGCTTAGGTGAATGGCGAATAACGCCTGCGTTCAGCACTGCCTCAAACAGGCAGTCGTAGAAGAACGTCATCAACCGCTCATAAGGAGAGCAACGATGCGTAAGTTCCTGATCTCGGCTACCCTGCTGGCTTCGTCGCTGGCGATCGCGGCTCCCGCTGCCGCGCAGTGGGCACAGCCTAATTATGGCTACGGCTATGGCTACAACAACAATTATGGCGGCGCGCGCTCGCTTCAGGTCCGGCTGAACAACATCGAGCGTCAGATCTATCAGCTCGATCGCCGCAACATATTGTCGAATCGCGAAGCCAATCGCCTCCGGGCCGAAGCCAATTGGCTTGAGCGTACGATCCGTGTTTCCGGTCGCAACGGTCTCAATGGCTATGAGCGCCGCAATCTAGAGATTCGCCTTGCGCGGCTCGAGCAGAATGTTCGTTACCAGGCGACCGACGGCAACCGTCGTTACGGCCAGAACCAGTACGGATACGGCAATGGCTACAACGCCTACGACCGTGATCGCGACGGTCGCGACGACCGTTACGAAGACGATCGCGGGTATCGCCGCGACTAAGCCTTCGGGTCTGTTGACCCCTGTGGCGTGAAGGAGGGGCGGGATCCGAAAGGGTCCCGCCCCTTTCTTTTTGCCCATATTTTTTGCCAACCGCCAATGGCCTTCGTATAGGCGCGGGCGAAGGCGGGCGGGGGCTCGCTGCGCCGCCTAAACCGAGGAACCGATCCACATGGCCATTACGCCGCTTATGCCCGTCTATCCGCGTTGCGATGTCCGCCCGGTGCGCGGGGAGGGGGTGTATCTCTATGGCGAGGGTGGCGAGAAATATCTCGATTTCGCCAGCGGGATCGCGGTCAATCTGCTCGGCCATGGCCATCCACATTTGACCAAGGCGATCCAGAAGCAGGCCGAGACATTGATTCACGTGTCCAATCTCTATGGCAGCCCGCAGGGTGAGAAGCTGGCGCAGCGGCTGGTCGATGCGACCTTCGCCGACACGGTGTTCTTCACCAATAGCGGCGCCGAGGCGGTCGAATGCGCGATCAAGACCGCGCGCCGTTATCATCATGCAAAGGGAGTTCCGCACAAGCACGACCTGATCACCTTCACCAACGCCTTCCACGGTCGGACGATGGCGACGATCAGCGCCACCAATCAGGAGAAGCTGCGCGACGGCTTCGCGCCGCTATTGCCGGGTTTTAAGGTCGTGGAATTCGATGATCTGGACGCGGCGTTGGCGGCGATCGACGGCAATACCGCGGGCTTCCTGGTCGAGCCGATTCAGGGCGAGGGCGGCATCCGCCCGGCGTCGCAGGCGTTCATGAGCGGACTGCGCGCGGCGTGCGATGAGCATGACCTGATGCTGGTGCTCGATGAAGTACAGTGCGGCATGGCGCGGACCGGCAAGCTCTATGCGCACGAACATTATGGCATCACGCCCGACATCATGGCCTCGGCCAAGGGCATCGGCGGCGGCTTCCCCTTGGGAGCGTGCCTGGCGACCGAGAAAGCCGCGAGCGGCATGGTGATCGGTACGCATGGATCGACCTATGGCGGCAATCCGCTGGCGATGGCGGCGGGCGAGGCGGTACTGGATGTCGTCGCCAACGATGACTTCCTGGCGCAGGTCACGACAACCGGCGAACGGTTACGCGCCGCGCTGGAGCAGATGATCCCCAACCACGACCATCTGTTCGAAAGCGTTCGCGGGCTCGGACTGATGCTCGGCGTCAAGATGAAGACCGACAGCCGCGCCTTTGTCGGCTACCTCCGCACCAAGGGCATCTTGACCGTGGCTGCGGGAGACAATGTCGTGCGCGTGCTGCCGCCGCTGACGATCGACGAGAGCCACATTCGGGAATTCGTCGATGGCTTGTCGGCCGCGTCGGCCGATTATCAGGTGCCCGAAGCGGCGTGAGCCACTTCCTCGATCTCGCCGATGCCGGGCCGGAAGGAATAGCGTCGATCCTGAAGGATGCGGCGGCGCGCAAGGCCGCCCGCGCGGGCTGGCCGAAGGGCCGGGTCGATGCCGACGCCCCGCTCGCCGGCCACGTGCTGGCGATGATTTTTCAGAAGAACAGCACCCGCACCCGGGTGAGTTTCGACATGGCGATGCGGCAATTGGGCGGATCGGCGCTGATCCTCGACTCGGCATCGTCGCAACTGGGGCGCGGAGAGAGCGTGGCCGATACCGCGCGGGTGCTGTCGGGATATGTCGATGCGATCATGATCCGAACCGACCATCATGTGAAAGCGGTCGAGCTCGCTGAGTTTGCCACGGTGCCGGTGATCAACGGCCTGACCGACGCCTCGCACCCGTGCCAGCTGCTGGCGGACATGCAGGCGGTGATCGAGCGCCAGGGTAGGCTGGCGGGGACCCGCTGGACGTGGTTGGGGGACGGCAACAATGTCTGCCATTCCCTGATCGAGGCCGGATCGCTGATGGGGTTCGAGGTGCGCGTCGCCTGTCCCGCGGGGCATGAACCCGATGCCGATGTCCTGACCGCCGCCGCCGCGCTGGGTCTGACCGTGCCGATCGTGCGCGATCCGCACGATGCGGTGGCCGATGCCGACGTCGTGGTGACCGATACCTGGACCTCGATGGGGCAGCTGGACGGTGGCGACCGGATGATCGTGCTGGAGCCATTCCGGGTCGACGAGGCGCTGATGGCGGCGGCGAAGCCCGACGCGATCTTTCTCCATTGTTTGCCCGCGCACCGTGGCGAGGAAGTGACCGACGCGGTGATCGACGGGCCGCAATCGGCGGTGTGGGACGAGGCCGAGAACCGCCTCCACGTGCAAAAGTCGCTCTTGCTATGGGCGCTGGGGAAGCTTTGACGCCCTCGCAATGAGGGGCACAGGTCACTATCTGGGCGCGGATGACCGACATTCCCCTTAACATCGACGTCGCGTTGGGCGTCACCATTCCTGGTCGGCACGCGCGCGGGCGCGCCGTGCGCCTGGGGTCGGCGATCGATGCGATCCTGGCCAATCACAAATATCCCCCGGTGATCGAGACATTGCTGGCCGAGGCGCTCGCGTTGACCGCCTTGCTTGGCTCGATGCTCAAGGACGGCGGCGGGCAGATGACGCTGCAGGCGCAGACCGAAAACGGCATCGTCGACCTGTTGGTGTGCGATTACCTCAACGGCGAATTACGCGGCTATGTAAAGCATGACGGCGAACGGCTGGCCGAGGCGGGACCGGCGCCGTCGCTGTTCGCCCTGTTCGGCAAGGGCTATCTGGCGATTACCTTCGACCAGGCGGCAACCCGCGAACGCTACCAGGGAATCGTGCCGCTGGAAGGCGAAAGCCTTGCCCTGGCGGCGCAAAGCTATTTCACCCAGTCCGAGCAGATCCCGTCGATCGTGCGCCTCGTCGCGGAGAAAAGCGAAGCGGGCTGGACCGCGGGCGGGATCCTGTTCCAGCACCTCCCCGAAGGCGAGGAGGGACGCGAGCGGATCCACACCAAGCTCGATCATCCCGATTGGCCGCACGTCGCGGTACTTGCGGGGTCGGTCAAGGATTCCGAACTGCTGGACCCTGGTTTCGCGCTCGACGAACTGGTGTGGCGGCTGTTCCACGAGGAAGAGGAAGTGCGGATCCTGCCGGCGGTTAGCCTGTCGCGCGGGTGCCGGTGCAATCCGGACTATGTTCGATCGGTGATCGCCCGTTTTCCGGCCGAAGAACAAGCCGCGATGGTCGGCGAAGACGGGTTCATCCGGGTCGACTGCCAATTCTGCGCGACCGACTTTCCGATTTCGCTGGCCGACATTCAGCCGTCGCAAACCGGATAGATTTTTTTAATAGATTTCGATTAAGAAAAGGACATGAATCGGCGTCTATTCACTTTTCGCATCCTTGTCTGCGTCGCCGCGGCGACGATGGCCGTCGGTGCGAGTCTTCCGCAGGCAATGGCCGGTCCGGGGGAGTGGGAGATTGGCAAGACCGCAAGTGCTCGGGGCGAGCGCATCTGCCTCCCCGATCCGGCCATTCTGATGCAATGGGAGCATCGCGGCAAAGCGTGCAGGCGGACGATTCTCAATTCGACGTTCGATCGGGCCGAAGTTTCCTATTCGTGCAACGGTGCCGGTTTCGGCACCTCGCGCGTGCACGTGGTTACGCCCCGCTCGATCAAGATCGACACCCAGGGTATCTCGGGCGGTCTGCCGTTTGGATACGTCATCCACGCCCGGTGCATCGGCGATTGCGGCAGCGCTCAAGCGGCGCGTTAAGCATTTGTTTAACCATGTTCCTTTAGGAACGACCTGTGCACTCGGTGAGGGCACGCTTTCCTCCTAAAGGGTGCACCAGCGCCCAACCTGGGGTCGCTTCGGCGGCCCCTTCTTTTTCAAACCGGTCGGCGCTACTTGCGCGGTATGCTTCTCTTCCTCACCAAAGCCGCCGTCTCGGGGCTGCTCGTCGCGTTGATTTCGACCATCGCGCGGCGGTATCCGGGGTGGGGCGGGCTGGTTGCGTCTCTGCCATTGGTATCGGTGATGGCGATGCTGTGGCTGTACGGCGAAACGCGTGACGCCGAGAAAGTGGCCGATCTCGCGATGAGCACATTCTGGTTCCTTCTGCCGTCATTGCCGATGTTCGTGATCATCCCGCTATTGGTTCGCTCGGGCTGGTCGCTTGGTGTCTCCATGACCATCGCAATCGTCGTGACGATGATGCTTTACGCCACGGTGAGCTGGCTGGCACCGAAATTGGGTATCGCCCTGTGAAGCAGGCGGTCGTCCTTCTGTCGGGTGGACTCGATTCGATGGTTTGCGCAGGCCTTGCGCGCGAGGCGGGCTTTGGTGTGCTCGCACTCACCATCGATTATCGCCAGCGGCATCGGGTTGAACTGGAGGCAGCGGAAAGGATCGCCGCCATGCTTGCCGACCGCCATGTCGTCCTGCCCATCGATCTGAGCATCTTTGGCGGCTCGTCGCTTACTGACGACAGCATTTCGGTTGGCAAGGAGGGCGTCGGAGAGGGTATCCCGCTGACCTATGTTCCGGCGCGCAACACGGTGTTTCTCAGTCTTGCTCTGGCGTGGGCCGAAGCGGCGGGCGCGTGCGACCTTTTCGTAGGGGTCAATGCGTTGGACTATTCGGGTTATCCCGACTGTCGTCCCGACTTCATCGCCGCCTTTCAGGCACTGGCCAACCAGGCGACTCGCGCGGGTGTTGAAGGGGAGGGATTCACGATCCATGCGCCGCTTCAGCATATGACCAAGGCGGATATCGCGCGTGAAGCGGCGCGACTCGGACTCGATGCCGGGATCAGCCATAGCTGCTACGATCCCGCGCCCGACGGCGGCGCTTGCGGACGCTGCGATGCGTGCCGCCTGCGCGCCAAGGGATTCACCGATGCCGGTCTGCCTGACCCGACGCGGTATAAATGAGCTACGCGGTCAAGGAGGCGTTCCTGACGCTTCAGGGCGAGGGGATGCAAGCGGGCAGCCGGGCGGTGTTTCTGCGCTTCGCCGGTTGCAACTTATGGTCGGGGCGGGAGCAGGATCGAGCGACGGCGGTGTGCCGGTTCTGCGACACGGATTTCGTCGGTACCGATGGAGTCGGTGGCGGAAAATTCGGCGATGCCGACGCGCTTGCGGCGCATGTTGCGGCGCTCTGGGGCGATGGTCGCGAACGCAGACTGGTCGTCATCACCGGTGGCGAGCCGATGCTGCAGCTTGATCCGGCGCTAATCGATGCCCTGCATGCCGAAGGCTTCAGAATTGCGGTGGAAAGCAATGGCACGCTTCCCGCCTCGCCTGGGATCGACTGGTTGTGCATCAGTCCCAAGGCTGGGAGCGAGGTGGTGCAGCGGAGTGGCGACGAGCTGAAACTGGTGTGGCCGCAGGCGGGGATCGATCCCGTCGCATTGGAAGAGTGGGAGTTCGACTATCATCTGATCCAGCCGATGGATTGCGCGGACCGCGATGCGGCGCTCGATGCGGCGATCGCACTGGTCATGGAGCGACCCCGATGGCGGCTCACGTTGCAGGCCCACAAGATCGTCGGATTACCCTGACATCATGTCATGAAAAAGGGGCCGGCGGATTGCTCCGCCAGCCCCGATTTCAACGTGAAATGACAGCGCGCCCGGAACGGGAGCGCAGGCAATTACATCGCGTTGTTCATGGTCGTGTTCGACGCATTCATGTCGTTCGACATGTTCATGTCGCCGTTCATGGTCATGTTCGCATCGGCGGCCATGTTGGCGTCGGCGTTCATCGTTCCATCGACAGCAGTCGTGTCGTTGGTGACAACGTTTTCGGCATTCATGGTCTCGTCGACGTTCATCGTGTTTTCGGCCGCATCGTTCTTGCTGCAAGCAGCAAGGGCCAGGGCCGCACCAGCGACCAGGATAAGAGCACGCATTCAAAACTCCCTTGATT
>JAZKHF010000195.1:0-4351 GCA_040385545.1 Pseudomonadota bacterium | reverse complement strand
GCGGACGTGGCGGAATGGTAGACGCACCCGACTTAAAATCGGTTTCCCCGAAACGGGAGTGCGGGTTCAAGTCCCGCCGTCCGCACCATCGCCCTAAGGTACCGGCCACCAATCGCTGACACCCGACCCGGGCAAGTCCATTCCATAACGGACTTTATTAACAATCCCACGCTAAGACGCTCTTCGTGGAGAGGTTTAGCGTCACCAGGCCGACACGGTCGATGCGTCATTCGCTGGTCGCGGCACACCGCGACCTGATGGTCGTCGCAACGCTGATCAGCGCGATGGCGATGCTGATCTGGCACGGCAGCAGCTTCGTTCACCGTCTGACGGTAGCCGAGGGCGAATTCAGCCCGTGGGTCCGGGTAGCCGCGGTCGCCCTGTGCCTCAATGTCGCGCTGATCCTGTTTGGCTGGCGGCGCTATGCCGACCTCCAGCACGAGACTGAAAAACGCATCGAGGGCGAGGTCCGAGCGCAGATCATCGCCTCGACCGACGGCATGACCGGATTGCTCAATCGCAAGGGGTTCGGTGAAAAAGGCGCCGCGATTGCCGAGCGCGCCGCCGCGGGCGGACTGCAGCTCGCGATCCTGTCACTCCAGCTCAATCGCTTCAAGACGATCAACGATCGCTTCGGCTATGATATTGGCGACGCCGTCCTGCGGCGGCTGTCGGACGCGCTTGAGCAGGACGTTCCCTCCGACGCTGCCCTGGCGCGATTGGGCGGCGGCGAATTTGCGGTGCTGGTGGCGACCAGCGACCGGCAAGATGCGCTGACGCTCGCCAAACAATTGCTGCGACGGGTGACAACGCCGATCGAGGAGCAAGGCAAATATATTCAGGTCGGCGCATTTCTGGGACTGTCTTCGGCGTGCCCGAGCGACAGCAGTATCCCCGACCTGCTGCGCCGCGCCGATATTGCGATGGACCATGCCAAGAGCGCGCGCGCCGCACGGCCGATGTGGTTCGACAGCGGGATGGAACGTGAATTGCTTGCCCAGAGCGAGATCGAGCAGGGCATCCGTTTCGGGCTCGATCACGATCAGTTCCTGCCGTATTTCGAGCCGCAGGTCGATCTTGCGACGGGCCGGCTGATGGGGTTCGAAGTGCTGGCTCGATGGCATCACCCCCTCACCGGGATCATCGCCCCCGATCGATTTATCGGGATAGCCGAGGAGCATAATCTGATCGGCCGCTTGTCCGACCAGGTGGTGCGCAAGGCGTTCGCCGCGGCCGCCGACTGGGATGCGTCGCTGACGCTATCGATCAACATCTCGCCGCGCCAGTTTACCGACAGCTGGCTTGCGCAAAAGATCGTCCGCTTGCTCGCCGAGACCGGCTTCCCCGCCGAGCGGCTGGTGGTCGAAGTGACCGAAAGCTCGCTGTTCGGCGATATCGACCTTGCGCGGACGATCGTCGAGAGCCTCAAGAACCAAGGGATCAAGCTGGCGCTCGACGATTTCGGCAGCGGTTTTTCGTCGCTGTCCCACTTGAGCGCTTTGCCATTCGACAAGATCAAGATCGACCGTTCGTTTGTCGCTTCGATCGACAAGAATCGCCAGAGCGCGGCGATCGTGCGCGCCGTGGCGACGATGGCGCAGGCACTCGACGTGCCGGTGGTGGCCGAGGGAATCGAAGATGCGGCAACGCATGAACAGTTGCTCGAAATGGGATGTGCGCTTGGCCAAGGCTGGTATTTCGGGAAACCGATCGCGGCCGAGGATGTGTCGCACCTCCTGCGGCAAGGCGACCAAACGGCGCGCTGCGCCTCGCCGCAGGCGCGCCGCGGCTAACCGCCTGTCCCTTCCCGGGACGCCTGGATCAGCCCTCGCAGCGGACCGTTGTCAGCACGGTTAAAACTGCATTAAGTATCCGCCATGTCGACGATTCGTCCTGCCCTTGCCGCCACATCCCAGTCCTTCGGCCGGCGCGCGCGCGGGTTCGTCGCGGACGAGCCGCTCGTCGCGAGCGCGCGTGGCAGCGATGCCCGCTTGTTCGCCTTTACCTTTCTGGGCGGGTTCCTGTTCATGACCGTTTACCTGGCCTAGCACCGGCCCCCCGCAGGAACCGCTGGTTCAGTCGCAGGCGAGGTGCAGTTTCCAGCCTAGCCAGGCCGCGACGACGCTGGCCAAGGCAACGATCAACAGGCTGTCCGCGACCGTTACCCCGAGCCGCACCGCGACCGCGAGGATGATCGTCGCCGCCACCATTAACCCGGAATTGACGATATTATTGGCCGCGATGGTGCGCGCGGTCTCGGCTTTCGGGACGGTGGTGGTCAGAAAGGCGTAGAGCGGGACGACGAACATGCCGCCGGCCATCGCGACCCCAAGCAGGTCGATGACGACCATCCAGCTGCCACTCATGGCGAGGAATTCGCCGACGTCGCGCAGTCCGTCCGCGCTTACCGGCCAGTGGCGCACGCGGCGGAAGAGATCGAGGACGAACAATCCCATGAACAGCGCCGAAGCGGGCGCATAGCGCGCCGCGACTTGTCCGGCGAGCAGGCGGTTTACCGCAATCGAGCCCAGCGCCACGCCGATCGAGAAGGTCGCGAGGAACAGGGTCGCGACGGTCTGGTCGGCGCCGAGCGCGTTCTTCACCAAAGGGGGAAATTGCGCGGCAAGCACTGCCCCCATCGCCCAGAAAAAACTGATCGCGACGATCGCCAGGAAGAGGCGCGGAATGTGGAGCGTGGCGCTGACCAGCCGGACCGAGGCACGGACGATGTGCCAGTCCATCTTGAGCGGTGGGGCATCGGGATCGGGCGGCGCGGGGGGTACGAACTGTCCCGACACGCGACCGATCAACGCCACGACCAGCACCCCGAGCGCGGCCCATTCGCCGTGGAAGGTGCCGTCGGGGTTTTGCACGACCAGCACGCCGCCGAGCAGGGTTCCGCCGAGGATACCGATATAGGTTCCGGCCTCGACCAGCCCGGTGCCGCCAAGCACTTCGTCGCCTTCGAGGTGCTGCGGCAAAATGGCATATTTGATCGGGCCGAAGAAGGTCGAGTGGACGCCCATCGCGGTCAGCGCGATGAGCAATAGCGGGACGTTGTGGAGCAAGAGGCCGGCCGCGCCGAACACCATGATGAGGATTTCGGCGGTCTTCACGATGCGCACGATCCGCGCCTTGTCGGTGGAATCGGCGAGTTGCCCGGCCAGGGCCGAGAGGAGGAAGAAGGGCAGGATGAACAGGGCCCCGGCAATGGCGCTGAAGGCAGCTTCCTGCGCTGCGTCGCGATAGATGCCGTAAATGACGAGGAGCACCATCGCCGTACGAAACAGATTGTCGTTAAACGCGCCGAGAAACTGCGTGATGAAAATCGGCAGGAAGCGGCGCGTGCGCAGGAGGTGGGAAGTGTTCTGCATGGTCTAGCCGCTCAACGATCGTGCAGCAGGAAGGAGACTTTCATGGAGAAACACGTCCTTGTGCGCGGCGGTCTGGAGCGACGCGTTTAACAGCATCATCAACCGCTGCAAGCAGGGGTAATTTTTGGTTTGGCAGCGACGCGTGTCTGGCCTAGCCACGCTACCATGCTGACGCTGCCCAATTTGCTGACCCTGTCGCGAATCTTCGCGGTGCCGATCCTGGTGTTCCTGCTGTGGCGGCCAAGCCCGGTCGATTATGCCATCACCTTCGTGCTGTACTGCATCGTCGGGCTGACCGACTATTTCGACGGCTATCTAGCGCGGACAAAGGGCCTGACGTCGCGGCTCGGCCAGTTCCTCGACCCGATCGCCGACAAGATCATGGTCGCGGCAGTGCTCGTCATGCTGATTTCGAGCCGCAAGGCCAACCCAGTGCCCGAGATCGAAGGCATCCACATCATTGCCGCGTTGATCATCCTGTTGCGCGAAATCTTCGTGTCAGGATTGCGCGAATTCCTCGCGCCGCTCCACGTCTCGATGCCGGTCAGCAGCCTCGCTAAGTGGAAGACGACCTTGCAACTGGTCGCGCTGGGCGCGCTGATCCTGAGCGGCGCGCTTCCCCAGCAATTTTGGGTGCATGCGGTCGGCCTCGCGTGCCTGTGGCTCGCGGCGGGTCTCACGCTGGTGACGGGCTATGATTATCTGCGGATCGGCCTGAAACACTTCGACTAATCGATTTTTTGATTAAGTCTGACCGGATTAAGTTGCTTCCCTAGGGCAAGTGGCGGGCGTACCGTATCGGCAACCTTTCTACAGATGGAGATGACGATGGACGCGATTACTGGCGAAGGCGGCTGCCCGATGAAGGGGACCAAGGCGCGCTCACTGCTTGGCCGCACCAATAATCATTGGTGGCCCGAGGCGCTTCCCGTCGACATGCTCCATCAACATGGCGTCTCGCCCGACCCGATGGGCGA
>JAZKHF010000194.1:0-3957 GCA_040385545.1 Pseudomonadota bacterium | reverse complement strand
CCAAGCCGATCTTCGTCGAGAATGTCGCGGGCATCGAAGGCGAGGGGCAGGGCGGCTATGCCGGCGAAATGAGCCCCGAATATCAGGCGGCGCAGGCCGAGCTGGTGTCGAGCCACATCGCCAAGCAGGACGTTGTCATCACCACCGCGCTGATCCCCGGTCGCCCGGCGCCGCGCCTGATCAGCGATGCGCAGATCGCGACCATGCGCCGCGGCAGCGTCATCGTCGACCTTGCGGCTGAAGCGGGGGGCAATGTCGAGGGCTGCGTCGCGGGGGAGAGCGTGGTCCGCCACGGCGTGACGATCATCGGCGCGGTGCAGCTGTCGCGCACCCTCGCGGCCGACGCCTCGGCGCTGTTCGCGCGCAATCTCTACAATTTCCTGGCGGCATTCTGGGATGCCGAGAAGCTCGCTCCGGTCCTGCCCGGGGATGACGAGATCGTCATCGCGATTCGCCCGGCCTGAACGCGATTGCTCTGGTTCGGGGTTTTCATCACGATCTGGCCAAGGCCCACGCGAGAATCGATAAGGGCGACCAAAATGAATTGGCGACCGACGTTTCCGTCGATCGCCAATGAAACTCGTTGAATTTCAACCGGAAGTTCAGCCCCCGGTGCCGCCGGCTGCCCAACCTTCGCCCAAGAGCCAACCCCAAAATCCGCGACCGGGCTTTGCTTGCTTCACCATGATGGAACCCCTCAGAAACACGGCGAGACGTGCCGCTGAGGACGATATTAACCCTAATCGATATGGTTAGCAAACGATTCACTATTATGCGGCGTTGATCCTCCGATCGTCCTGAAGTCGGCGCAACAGGCTCTTCGCACTCGTCGGCCGACCGATGAGGAACCCCTGCGCGGCGTCGCACCCGAGCGAACGGAGCAGATCGAGCAACTCCTGTGATTCGACGCCTTCCGCGACCACCGTGCGGTCGAGCGAATGCGCCAACGCGATCGTCGACTGGACCATGACGAGATCGCTGCGATGGTCGCGCATCGCCTTGATGAAGCTCTGGTCGATTTTGATCTCGCTGGCCGGGACCTTCTTGAGGTAGTCGAGCGTCGAAAGTCCGGTGCCATAATCATCGATCGACAGGCGGATACCGAGGTCGCGCAGCGCGAACAAAGGCGCCATGTCCGACCCGTCACTGGCGAGCGCGGCGGTCTCGGTCAGTTCGAGCGTGAGCCGCGCAGGGTCGAGCCCGTGGCGCGCGAGCGCCGCGCGCACTTCCATCGGCAGCGATTTCATCGTCAGCATGCGCGCCGAAAGATTGACCGCCACGTCGAACGGCGCGCCTTCGCGATTGAAGCGAGCGCCAGCGGCGATTGATTGCTCGAGCACGAACATCGTCAATTTCTCGATGCGTCCACCCTGCTCGGCGGCGGTGACGAATTCCTGCGGACCGATCGGGCCCTTTTCCGGATGTGTCCAGCGCGCCAGCGCCTCGGCGCCGCGGATACGGCCGGTGCGCAGATCGAGCTGGGGCTGGAAGGCGATCCATACTTCGCCATTGTCGATCGCATGGTCGAGCTGGCTGAGCAGCGATAGCCGCCAGCTGGCGTCCTTCATCCGCTCGGGATCATGGTACTTCCACTTGAGCCCTTCGCTCGCGGCCTCGTCGGCGGCAACCAATGCACTGTTGAGGCGCTGGCTGATCGAACGTCCACTACCGATCTCGACGCCAAAGGTCACGTTCAGATCATAGGTATCGCCCTCGATCCGCGCCGGGCTACGGAACAGCGAATGCAACGCCTCGACATGATGGCCGATCGCCGTGCCGGGCTCGGTCAGCCAGGCGAAGATGCCCTCGTCGCCCTGGAAGATGACGTGGTCCTGCGCCCCGACCGTGAGACGCTGGACAATCTGGTCGACGAGCGCGCGTTCGCTGTCGCCGGCGATGGCGGCGGCAAGTTGCGGATAGTTGATGATCCGCGCGACGATCAGGGCGTGATCGCGCTGTGGTCCACCAGCGCGGAGCGCGACGAGATTGGGTAGTCCCGAGGAGAGGTTGACCGTCCCGCGCGCCCGGAAGCGTTTCGAGATCAGTGAGATGACAACGCAAGTCAGAAGGCACAAAGCGGGGGTCACGTCGAGAAACCATTGCCTGGCTTCGGTGAAGAGTGGCGTGGAGATTGCGATGATCGCCCCGATCGCTAGCAACATCGCCTGTCGCGAAACGCTCGATGCCAAAGCGGCACCGACCGCGAAGGGCACGAGGATCACCAGCATCGGCAGCCAGCCAAGCGACACCGGAACACCGCGCTTCAGCGTTTCCGCACCCAGCACATGGACAAAAACACCGCCCCGACGGCCGCGACCCGGGACGGTGAAGACGTCGCCGATATTCTCGGACTCCGCGCCGATGATGACGGTCTTGCCGCGGAGTTGGGCGCCGTGCTGGCCTGACAGAAGGTCGGAGACGCTGTAGCTCGGGATAGTATCAAGGTTGATCCGATAGTTGATCGGAAACAATTGGTTCCTGGGCCCCTCGACACCGGCCATGATGGCGGCAAAGCTACGGTAATTCTGGCCGTCTCGGCTGAGGCTGTATGGCAAGCGCCACACCTCGTTCGAGAAGTTATACGGAATGCTGATCAGCCCGAGCTGAACGTGGGATCCCATCGAGGCATGGGGCCGCTGATTGGCGAGGACTCCGTCGCCGTCGCCGGCACGCAGATGGATCGGCAGAACAACCTTGCGCGACCGTTTGATCGCGGCCGCAAACTCCCGGTCACCCTGCCGGTTGGATTTGAACTGGACAGTCAGGTCGACGACAATTTTGGAGGCACCCGCGTCGGACAGGCGATCGATGATCCTGGCTTGCAGCGAACGCGGCCAAGGCCAAGTTCCCAGCGCCGCCTGGCTGGCGTCGTCGATCGTCGCAACGACGATGTCGCCGCTCGCCGCGACCGGACTGGTCTTGTTGCGGGCAACGCGCAACACGTTCTCAAGGGGTTCTCCCATGCCTGCCAGTCCGAATAGCAGCGACAGGACGAGCGAGATCGCCAGCATGCGCCATGGCCGCTTCGGCTTGCTCATCGCTCTTTGTGTCACGCGACCGCGCATGGCCCATCCCTTCATGCCCGCCATGCGCCGATAAAGGTTATCAAATCGGAAACTGGATTGTCCTTAATGGCGAGAATTGCGCGATTTCGGCGTAAATCGGCAATCGCTCGACAGGCGGCCCCGCACTTGCCACAACGGAGGCCTTGCAAGGGGACGCCGGTGGACTTTCTCTCGATCCTGTCGATTTTCATCCTGGCGTGTTTCGTCGGCTATTATGTGGTGTGGTCGGTGACGCCCGCGCTTCACACGCCGTTGATGGCGGTGACCAACGCGATTTCCAGCGTGATCATCGTCGGTGCGCTAATCGCCGCCGCGGCGGGGGGAAGCGCGACGTCCAAGTGGCTCGGACTGGTCGCGGTGGCCCTGGCCTCGGTGAATATTTTCGGCGGGTTCGCGGTCACCGCGCGGATGCTCGCGATGTACAAGAAGAAGGATCGCAGCGATGCATGAAGCGGCGGGCGCCGTCCCGGCGTGGGTCATGATCGCTTACCTTGTCGCGGGGGTGTGCTTCATTCTTGCGCTGCGAGGACTGTCGAGCCCGGCCACCAGCCAGCGCGGCAATCGCCTCGGCATGATCGGGATGGGCATTGCCGTCGCGACGACGCTGGCGATCCACGACATTGCCTCGATTCTCGAAATCGCCATCGCGATCGCCATCGGCGGGGCGATCGGGCTCGTTACCGCGCGGCGCATCCAGATGACTGCGATGCCGCAATTGGTTGCGGCGTTCCACAGCCTGGTCGGGCTGGCGGCGGTGCTGGTCGGCGCGGCGGCGTATCTCAACCCCGCGGCCTTCGGGATCGTCGACGGCGCGGGACGGATCCTGGCGGTCAGCCGGGTCGAGCTTGGGCTGGGCGTCGCGATCGGCGCGATCACGTTCAGCGGATCGGTC
>JAZKHF010000193.1:0-12650 GCA_040385545.1 Pseudomonadota bacterium | reverse complement strand
TGTGGGCATCGTCCTGGGTGAATTGGCGCACGCGCATGATGCCGTGCAGCGCGCCATGCGGCTCGTTGCGGTGGCAGCAGCCGAATTCGGCCATGCGGATCGGCAGGTCGCGGTAGCTAGTGATGCCCTGCTTGAAGATCAGAACATGCGCCGGGCAGTTCATCGGCTTCAATGCCATCAGGTCGCTGGTGCCGGACAGTACCGGGCCATCGTCTTCGCCCGAGGGAATCTCATCCGGGACGACGAACATATTCTCGCGATATTTGCCCCAGTGGCCCGACTTCTCCCACTGCCTGGCGTCCATCAGCTGCGGGGTCTTGACCTCCGCATAGCCAGCTGCGTCGAGGCGGCGGCGCATATAGGCCTCCAGCTGGCGCCACAGGATGAACCCCTTGGGATGCCAGAAGACGCTGCCATGGGCTTCGGCCTGGAGGTGGAACAGGTCCATGTCCTGGCCGATCCGGCGATGGTCGCGCTTCGCTGCCTCTTCCAATCGAACCAGATGCTCGGCGAGCTGATTCTTGTTGAGCCAGGCGGTGCCGTAGATTCGGCTGAGCATCGGATTGGCCTGGTCGCCGCGCCAGTAAGCGCCCGACACGCGGGTCAGCTTGAACGCCTGCGGATCGAGCTTGCCGGTCGAGGCCAAATGCGGCCCGCGGCACAGGTCCATCCAGGCATTCTCGCCCGACCCTGAGCGATACATGGTGATCGCCTCGCCTTCGGGCAGCTCCATCACCCACTCGGCTTTGAAAGTTTCGCCGGTGCGCTCGAAGAAAGCGCGGACGTCTTCGCGGCTCCACTCTTCGCGGATCAGGGGTTCGTCGGCCGCGATGACGCGCCGCATCTCCTCCTCGATCAGAGGGAGATCTTCTTCCGTAAACATGCCGCGGCCCGGCGCGGGCGCGAAGTCGTAATAGAAGCCATCGTCGGTCGCGGGCCCGAAGGTGATCTGCGTGCCGGGAAAGATATTCTGCACCGCCTCGGCGAGGATGTGCGCGAAATCGTGCCGCACCAGTTCGAGCGCATCTTTCTCGTCGCGCGACGTGATCAGCTCCAACCGCGCGTCCCCGTCGAACGGGCGCATGATGTCGCGCACTTCGCCATCGACCCGCGCCGCAAGCGCGGCCTTGGCGAGGCCCGGCCCGATCGCCGCGGCGACGTCGGCAGGCGTCGAGCCTTCGGGCATTTCCCGCACCGAGCCGTCGGGAAGGGCGATCTTGAACATCTTGGTCATGGGTGACGCAACTAGTGCAGCGCAGCAAGGGCTTCAAGCGCCACGAAAAGTCAAGGAAGCCAAATATTTTGTCAATTACGCTTGACAGATATCCGATCTACGGTGTAAAGCTTACTTGACTTTATGCAAAGGGAGTTTGACGATGACCGTAATTCAAAAGAGCCTAGGCGTTGCCGCCGCGATGATCCTTTACGCGCTTGTCGCCGCTTATGGGCTGATCAGCGAGCAGGCGTTTGATATCGGATTCTATGCCTTAATCGCGGCGTCGGTGGTTTTGCTCGGCAGCGGCCGCCCCTGCAGCGCAGCGGGAAACTGACCCGTGGCGAGGTCCAAATCGGTAGCGCAACGCGCTTATCTGCGCCGCATGATGGTGGTGATGGTGGTCTATGTCTTGGTCATCATCGGCGGCAGTTTTGCCAAGAACGAAGGCCTGCTCAATGATGCGGCAACAATTCTCGTCGCGATCGTTTCCGGCCTGTGCGTCGCCGGCGTATTCTGGGCTATTGGTCGGCTAATTGTCGAGGAGGAGGACGAATATCTGCGCATGCTGGTGGTCCGCCAGTCGCTGATCGCTACAGGCTTCGCCTTGTCGATCGCCTCGATCCACGGCTTCCTCGCCATCTTCGAGGTGCTTCCCAAGACCGATCTGTTCTGGGTTCCCATGCTGTGGTTTGCCGGCCTCGCCATCGGCGCAGCTTCGAACCGGCTGAAGTTCGGAAGCTGGGGTCAATGCGCGTGAACAACCGCCTGAAAGTGCTGCGCGCCGAACGCGACTGGAGCCAGCAGGATCTGGCCGACCGGCTCGCCGTGTCGCGGCAGAGCGTCAATGCGATCGAGACCGGAAAATATGATCCGTCGCTGCCGCTGGCCTTCCGCATCGCCGAACTGTTCGACCTATCGATCGAGGCGATCTTCTCATCCCCAAGCAAGGACTAACCCGATGTTCAAACTGCTCCTCTGCACCGCCGCCGCCCTGACGACCCTGCCCGCGAATGCCGCCGAACCGACCCGCTTCAGCGTCGTCACGGTCGGAAAGGGCCCCGACGTGATCCTGATCCCCGGACTGTCGAGCCCGCGCGCCGTCTGGAGCAGAACCGCCGAGCGACTCAAGGCTACCCACCGCGTCCACCTGATCCAGTTGAGGGGATTCGGCGAACCGGCCGGACCCAATTCCAGCGGCCCCGTGCTCCAGCCGTTCGTCGACGAACTTGGCGCCTACATCGCCTATCGGAAGCTCAAACAGCCGGCGGTGATCGGTCATTCGATGGGCGGCCTGACGGTCATGATGCTGGCGGCCCAGCGGCCCTCGCTTCCGGGCAAGGTGATGGTGGTCGATTCACTCCCGTTCATCGGTACATTGTTTGGCGCGGCCGATGTAGAGGCGATCCGCCCGCAGGCGACGCAGATGCGGACCATGCTGGTCGGCAGTGCCGCCAAGCAGAGCCCGACCTTCGCGACAGCCGATTGCCCTGCTACCTTGCCTGCGCCCGCTAAGCCGCAAGGCAACATGTCCAACAGCGGCGAAGGCAATTGCCTGGTTCGTCAGGGCGCGCTCGCGTCGGACCTGCGCGTCGTCGGCCAGGCGATGTATGACGTCATGGTCACCGACCTGCGCCCACGCCTCAAGGACATCGCGGTACCGGTGACGATGCTCTACCCCCAGGATGATCGGCTGCTGACCGCGGCGGCGGCTGCGAAGACGTATAGCGACGCTTATGCCGGCCTGCCCTTGGCGAAACTTGTGCCCGTCAAAGGCAGCTACCATTTCATCATGCAGGATCAGCCCACCCAGTTCGATGCTGCGCTCGACGTGTTTTTGAAACGGTGAGCTGGACCGGCCGTCGAACGCACTAGCCCCTGTTCGACGTCGCCGGTTTGCGCCAATAGCGCGATGATGAATCAGATGCCGACTCCCGAGCCCGCTCCGCTGGCCTATTTCGATCCCGGTGACGGGCGCAAGATTGCCTATCGCCTGCGCCCGGCCGACCCACAGGTCACTGGTCCGACCCTTGTGTTCCTGCCCGGTTATGGTTCCGACATGGAAGGGACCAAGGCGCTCGAGATCGACGGGTTTGCTGCCGCGGCGGGCCTGTCCTGTCTGCGCTTCGACTATTCCGGGACGGGATCGTCGGGTGGCGACTTTGCGGACGGAACCCTGGTCCGCTGGCTCGACGAAGCGGTCGGGCTGATCGACCTGGTGATCGACGGCCCGGTGCTGCTGGTGGGGTCGTCGATGGGCGGATGGATCGCGCTTCATGTCGCGCTCCAGCGGCCCAAGCGCGTCGCGGCGATCGTCGGCATCGCCGCGGCACCAGACTTCACCGACTGGGGATTCACGCCTGAGCAGCGCCAGTCGTTGCTAACGACAGCCCGGTTCGAGCGGGTCAATGCCGATGGCGGGCCGCCGCTGGTCACCCATGCCCGGTTCGTCGAATCAGGGGCCGCGTTGAGGATGTTGCACAGCCCGATCCCGATCGACTGCCCGGTGCGGCTGATCCACGGCGACAAGGATGAGGATGTACCGGTCGGCGTTGCCTTCAAGCTGCTTGAATCGATCCATTCAGGCGACGTCCAGCTGAATGTGATCAAATATGGCGGTCACCGGCTGTCGCAGCCGCACGAAATCGAGGCGATCCTTCGAACCGTCGCCATTTTGGCCGAGAAATTATCATGATGTCCTTGCTCCTCGCCGCTGCCCTCGCCGCTGCGCCCTGCCCGACCGATGCCAGCGGCCCGTCCCACCTTTGCCGCGCCATCGCAGCGCAGGCCGAGGGAAAGTTTGCCGACGCGGCCACGGGGTTCGAAGCCGCCGCGGGCCTGGCCAAGCCGGGCGACCCCGCCGTCGACCGGATGCTCGCCGCCGCGGGCAATATGTGGATCGCCGCCAACCAGCCGGGCAAGGCTGCGCTGGCAATCGATCGCGCGCTTGCCGGGACCGGCCTGCTGGCCGACCAGCGCGGCCTCGCCCTGCTCGACCGTGCCCGCGCGGCCGAGGCGCAAGGCGATCTGAAAACCGCACGCGCCAAGCTCAATGAAGCCGCCAAGACCATCAGCGAGGATCCGTTCCTGTGGTATTTCTCGGCCGCGCTGGCGATTCGTGAGAACGATATTCCCGCCGCGAAGGTCGCGATCAACCGCGCGCTGGCGATGGTCCCGAACGACGCGACGGTGTTGTTCGAGGCCGGTCACGTCTATCAGGCGGCCGGCGACGACAGCAAAGCCCGCGAATATTGGAACCGCGCCATCGCGGCGGATCCTAATGGACCGAACGGTCAAGCGGCCAAGCGCGCGCTAGGCATGCTCACGGTACCACTTACCGTCACCAATCAGGTTGCGACGCGGCCCAATGGAGACGGCGAAGGGCCGGGGCATCGCTAGATGAAATTCCTCCATTCCATGCTCCGCGTGTCCGATCCGGATGCGACCGTGACATTTTTCCAGTTGCTGGGCCTGGAGGAACGCCGTCGCCGCGATGTTCCGCAGGGCAAGTTCACGCTGATCTTCCTCGGCTTTCCCGGTGACGACGCAGAGGTGGAGCTGACCCACAATTGGGGTGAGGATGGCTATGCCGGAGGGCGCAACTTCGGCCACCTCGCCTTCCTGGTCGATGACATATATGCGACTTGCCAGCGGCTGATGGACAATGGGGTGACGATCAACCGCCCCCCGCGCGATGGACACATGGCCTTCGTCCGCTCACCCGAGCTGATCTCGATCGAACTGCTCCAGAAAGGCGACCGCCTGCCCCCGGCCGAGCCATGGGCATCGATGGAAAATAGCGGCGAATGGTAATGGGCATCGAGGTCATACCCGTCCCCGCGCTGAGCGACAATTACATCTGGATGCTGCGAGATCCCGCCACCGGCACCGTCGCGGTGGTTGATCCGGGGCAGGCCGAGCCGGCACTCGAGGCGGCGAACGCGCAGGGCTGGCGGATCAACCAGGTGCTGATCACCCACTGGCACCCCGATCACACCGGCGGCACTGCCGCGATCAGGGCCGCGACCGGGGCCGGAGTCACCGGACCGGCGGAGGCCGAGAAAGTCGTCCCGATGGACCGCATCATCGGCGAGGGCGACCGCGTTGCGGTGGGCGCACTGGAAGCCGAGGTGTGGCATATTCCCGCCCACACCGCGGGCCATGTCGCCCTCTATTTCGCCGACGCGAAGATGATCTTCACCGGGGACACGATGTTCGCAATGGGCTGCGGCCGGTTGTTTGAGGGCAATGCCGAGCAGATGTTCGCCAACATGCAACGCTTCGCCGATTTGCCCGACGATGTGCGCATCTATTGCGGCCATGAATATACATTGGCCAACGCGCGATTCGCCGCCCATGTCGAGCCCGACAATCCGGCAATCGCCGAGCGGATGGCGCGGGTGGCGGCGATGCGCGAGCGCGGCGAAGTGACGCTCCCCTCAACCATTGGCGAGGAGCGCGCCACCAACCCGTTCTTGCGCGCTTCCAGCGTCGAAGAATTGGCGCGACTTCGCACGCTGAAAGACAGCTTCGGTTAATCCGCGAAAGAGGCTAATATCGTCGGGGATGAATAAGCGACGCGAAGGATGAACCACATGCGCTTCCTGATTTTCGCCACCGCCGCTATTGGACTGACCGCTTGCGCAACCGACGTCAGCCAGCCCGAACAGCGCAGTGCGAGCGCGCAGGCAACCTACGATCGCCTGCTTGCGGGCAAGACGGCGGGACAGCCGACCAAGTGCCTGCCGCTGCAACGGACCAACGACATGCAGGTGATCGACGACGACACCATCCTGTATCGCGACGGACGCACCACCTACGTCAACAGGCCACTCGGAAGTTGCAACCTGCTGGGCCGCGGAAGCTATGCTTTGGTTACCCGCAGCCAGGGATCGCAATTGTGCCGCGGCGACATCGGCACGGTGACCGACATGACCACCGGCGTGACCGTCGGAAGCTGCGCATTGGGCGATTTCGTACCCTACCGGCCGGCGAGCTAAAGCTACTTCTTGTAGAGCGCGTCCAGCCGCTCGCCATAAGCGGCGCGGATCACGTGCCGGCGGATCTTGAGCGAGGGGGTCATCTGCTCATTGTCGACCGAGAAGGGTTCGTCGGCGAGGATGAAGCGGCGCACCTTTTCGATCACGCTGACATCCTTGTTGACCCGGTCGACCGCCGCCGACAGCCGCGCTTGCAGGTCGGGCGCGTTGGCGATTTCGGGATCGGGGACCAGCAGTCCGACGAGATAGGGGTGGCGGTCGCCGTGAACCATTGCCTGCGCAATTTCGGGCTGGAGAGTCAGCATCCCCTCGACTCGCTGGGGCGAAACATTGTCGCCCTTGTCGTTGATGATCAGATCCTTCTTGCGGTCGGTGATCTTGATCCTGCCCTTGTCGTCGAGATGGCCGACATCGCCAGTTGCCAGCCAGCCGTCGATCAATACGCGCGCTGATTCTTCCGGGTTTCGCCAGTAACCCTGCATCACCTGTTCGCCGCGCACCATGATTTCGCCATCCTCGGCGATCCGCACCTCGGTTCCGAGCATCGGCGGTCCGACCGTATCCATGCGGATTCCGCCACGCAGCCGGTTGCAGCTGATCACCGGGCCGGCCTCGGTCTGGCCATAGCCCTGGAGGACGGTCAGACCCATTGCCTGGAAGAATAATCCGACTTCCGGATTGAGCGGCGCGCCCCCGGACACCATCGCCTTGATCCGGCCGCCGAACTTCCTGCCGACTTTCCGCTTCAGGGTAAGCGCCAAGATGCCCTTCATCGGCAAATCCCACGGCACGCTTCTGCCTGCCGCATCCCTGCTTTCGATCGAGAGCGCGCGGCCCATCAGATAGGCTGGCAGCCCGCCATCCTTGTCGACCTGCTTCATGATCTTGGCGCGGAGCATTTCGAACAGCCGGGGGACGACGACCATCATCGTCGGGCGCACTTCCTCGATATTGGCGGCGAGCTTCTCGAGGCTTTCGGCGTAATAAATCTGTGCCCCAAGCGCGACCGGGAAATGCTGCCCGCCGCTATGCTCGTAGGCATGGGACGCAGGTAGGAACGACAGGAACACCTCGGGATCCCACCCGAAATCATTGGCGATGATGTCGATGCAGCCTTCGACATTGTGCAGGATCATGCCGTGGTGCTGGCACACCCCGCGCGGCGCACCGCCGGTGCCGCTGGTATAGATCAGGCAGGCGAGATCGGTACGGGCGACCTTGGCCATCTCCTCTTCCAGCGCGCCAATGTCCGCGCCGCCCGACACCAATGAGGCCCAATGATGGAATTGCGCCACGTCGGGTGACTGACCGGTGATGATGGCGTCGATCGAAATGACGTGGTTGCAGGACGAAGCGAACAGTACCGCCGGAAGCAAGGGCTTGGCCAGCTTCTGGGTCGACACGATCACCCCGCGCGCCTCGCTATTGTTGAGGATATGCTGGTGATCGCGGGTGGTGTTGGTGGTGTAGGTCGGCACCGTGACGCAGCCCGCGGCCATGATGCCGAGATCGGCCAGCAGCCATTCGGGGCGATTCTCGGCCACCAGCATCACCCGGTCGCCGGGCTTCATCCCCAGTTTCTTGAGCCCTGCCGCCAATGCCGCGACCTGCCGCGCGGCCTCGGCCCAGCTGATCGCCTGCCACTGACCGCTCGCCTTCGACCACAGGAAGGGCGCGTCACCTTTCTCCCGCGCCCGCGTGAGAAACATCGTCACCAGATTGGGAAAATGCTCGAGTCTCTTGTCCAAATCCCTCTCCCCGCCGGCTGAACCCGGTCTCATGCTCCCCATTTAGCGCAAAAGACCGGGATCGCCACCGCCGCTTCGCGTGGACGCTAGGGTAAAGCTGGGTTAGGCGGGGCTGATGTCGATCCTGTCCCGCTTGCTGCTGCTCGTCAGCCTGTCGCTTTCCGCCTGCGCGCCGACCGTAAATACGGTACCGCCGCCATCCCCCCGAACCGCCCAAGCGTTCGCAATCGCCGCCAATCCGCTCGCCGCGCGCGCCGGGATGGAGGTGCTGGAACGTGGCGGCAGCGCGGTCGATGCGGCGCTGGCGATGCAGGCGATGCTCAGCCTGGTCGAACCGCAATCGAGCGGGGTCGGCGGCGGCGGCTTCGTCAATTACTACGATGCGCGTACGCGCGGCCTGACCATTTACGATGGGCGCGAGACCGCCCCGGCGCAGGCGACGCCAACGATGTTTATCGGACCGGATGGCAAACCGATCGGCTTTCGCGACGCGGTACTCAGCGGCCGCGCGACCGGGGTTCCGGGTGCATTGGCGGCGCTTCGCGTGGCCTACGGCGATCATGGCCGATTGCCGTGGACCAGCCTGTTCCAATCGGCCGAACGCACCGCTGCGGAAGGCTTCATCGTGACGCCCCGACTGGCGCGGATGGTGACCAGCCGATCGCCCCAGGCGGCAACCCCCGACGCCAAGGCCTATTTCGGTCAGGGGCCGGGCGGGGCACCGGTCAAGGCCGGGGACCGATTGAAGAATCCCGCCTACGCCGACTTCCTCCGCCGCCTTGCCGATCAGGGTCTTTCAGCGATGTACGCGGGCAGTACTGCGGCAAAAATCGTGGAGCGCACTCGCGCCGGGCCGCTCGGCGGGTCGATGAGCATGGCCGATCTTGCCGCCTACCAGCCCATCAAACGCGTCGCTTTGTGTGCCCCGTGGAGAGCCTATCGGGCCTGCGTGCCGCCGCCGCCATCGTCGGGCGTCGGCCTGCTGCAATTGCTCAAGATGCTTGAGCGGACCGACATCGCCAGCCGCGGCCCGACCGACCCGCAGGCCTGGTATCTGTTCGCCGAAGCCAGCCGCCTGATGTACGCCGACCGCGATAAATTTGTTGGCGATCCGGCCTTTGCATCGGTGCCGGTCGAGGGGCTGCTCGACCCCGATTATATCGCCCAGCGCGCGCGGCTGATCGGCCCGACCGCTGGCCCGCCCCCCGTCGCCGGCACCCCGCGCGGTGCCCCCGCGACCGCGCCCGACGCGACCGTCGAAGTCGCCGGCACCTCGCACTTCATCGTCGGCGATGCGGACGGCAATGTCGTCAGCATGACCACCACGGTAGAGAGCATCTTCGGCAGCGGGCGGATGGTCGACGGCTTCTTCCTCAACAACCAGATGACCGATTTCTCGTTTCAGCCGACCGACGCAGTCGGCCGACCACAGGCCAATGCCGTTGCACCCGGCAAGCGGCCGCGGTCGTCGATGACTCCGCTAATCCTGATCGACCGGCAGGGCCGGTTTGCCGGGGCGATCGGTTCCGCGGGTGGCAACGCCATCCTGCCGTTCGTCGCCAAGTCGCTGGTTGCAGCGGTCGACTGGGGCCTGCCGATGCAGGACGCTATCGCGCAACCCAACCTCGTCGCGCGGGGCAGCAGCTTCGGCGGCGAAATCGACAAATTCTCGTCCGAGGTGATTGCGGGACTCAAGGCGCGCGGGATCGACCTCAAGCCCGGACAGGGGGAAGATAGCGGCGTTCACGGCGTGCTGATCCGCAATGGTCGCATCGACGGCGGTTTCGACCCGCGCCGCGAGGGCGTGGTCTTAACCCTACCGTAGGGTCTCAAGCCCGACCGCGTCGGAAATGCTGGCAATCCCCTCGCGCTCGAGGATCGCCGCCAGCCCGTCGGAGATCCTCCTCGCCAGCCCGGGGCCATAATACACCAACGCCGAATACAGCTGGACCAGGCTGGCCCCCGCGATGATCCGCGCCCAGACATCGTCGGCCGAGGCAATTCCCCCAGCGGCGATCAGCGGCATCTGGCCGCCCGATACCGTGCGGAATCGGCGCAGCTGGTCCAGCGCGAGCGATTTCAGCGGCGCCCCCGACAGGCCGCCAGATTCTCCAGCGAACCGCGATTTCAGTGAAGGCCGCGACACCGTAGTATTGGCAACAATCAGCGCGTCGATCCCGCCGTCGATCGCTGCGCGAACAATGCGTTCGTGGTCGCCGCTTTCTAGGTCAGGGGCGACCTTTAAAAAGATTGGCGTGCCTGAAGGGCGTGCCTCCCTCACGGCGGCCAGCAACTCGACCAGCTCACCCCCGGCCTGAAGATCGCGAAGACTCGGTGTGTTGGGCGACGAAATGTTGACCGTCAGATAATCGGCGAGCCGCCCCATCGCGCGCACACCGGCCGCATAATCGGCAATCCGGTCCACGCTGTCCTTGTTCGCGCCGATATTGATCCCGACCACCCCGCGTGCCGGGTCACGCAACGCCAGCCGCTGCGCCGCCGCTTCTTGCCCGCGATTGTTGAAGCCCATGCGGTTGATCACCGCCTCATCCTCGGCCAGCCGGAACAGCCGCGGTTTCGGATTGCCGATCTGCGGCCGCGGGGTCAGCGTGCCGATCTCGACAAACCCGAACCCCAACCCGAGCATCGAGCCCGGCACCTCGCCATCCTTGTCGAACCCCGCCGCCAACCCGACCGGCGAAGGAAATCCCAGCCCCGCGACGCTGGTAGTCAACGATCCGGCGAAGGTGGGCGGCCGGCGTTTGGGCATCAGCTTGAGCGCGGCGATGGTCGCGCGATGGGCGCGCTCGGCATCGAGACGAAAGATGAGCGGGCGGAGGAGGTGGTACATGGGCTGCGCATAACCGCCATTCGGCAAGGCGCAAAGTATCGCTCGTCCTGAGCTTGTCGAAGGGCGCCCTTCGACAAGCTCAGGACGAGCGAACTTGTTTTTCGCCGACAAGACGCCTAAATCGGACCAGAAAGCTCCTATTAGACATGCGCCTCACCCACCTTGCCGATTATGCGGTCGTGATGATGACCGCCGCCGCCCGTCGGCCAGCACAGGCTCGCCTGTCCGCGACCGAGCTGGCGGAGGAGACGGGCGTGCCGCTTCCCACCGCGCAAAAACTGATGCAGCGCCTCGCTGCGGCAGGATTGTTGACTGGCACGCGGGGTGCGGGCGGCGGCTATGCCTTGGCGCGCGAAGTGACCTCCATCAGCCTGGCCGACATCGTCGAGGCCGTTGAGGGACCGATCGCCATGACCCAGTGCAGCGGCAGCGACGAACCGTCCGATTGCGCGCTCGACGCCCATTGCCGCGTCAAGCCGCACATGGGGATCGTTGGCGCCAAGGTGCGCGGCGCGCTTGGCGCGGTATCGTTGCAGGAGCTGGCATCGTGAGCAGCCGAATTTCTTCCCCGCTTGTCCTGAGTAGGGATCGAGTAGCGCGCAGCAGCGTATCGAGAGCCCGTATCGAAGGATTGTCCTTCGATACGCCGCTTCGACAAGCTCAGCAGCTACTCAGGATGAGCGGTTGGGAGGCATCCAGATCATGACCGACCGCGTCGACGACACCCCCGCCCCCAACGCCGAATTCCGCGAGGCGATCGCGAAGGATTATGAGTGGGGCTTCAGCTCGGACATCGAGACGGACTTCGCGCCCAAGGGCCTGAGCGAGGACACCGTCCGCTTCATCTCCGCCAAGAAGAATGAGCCGCAGTGGATGCTCGACTGGCGGCTGAAGGCCTATCGCGCCTGGCTCGAGATGGAGGAGATCGACTGGGCCAAGCTCGACATTCCGCCGATCGATTATCAGGACGCCTATTATTACGCCGCGCCCAAGGCCAAGCCGAAGCTCGGCAGCCTCGACGAGGTCGATCCCGAAATCCTGCGCGTCTACGAGAAGCTCGGTATCCCGATCGAGGAGCAGAAAGTGCTCGCCGGGGTCGAGGGCGCGCGGAAAGTGGCGGTCGATGCGGTGTTCGACAGCGTCAGCGTCGCGACCACTTTCCGCGAGGAATTGCTCCGCGCCGGGGTGATCTTCCTGTCGATCTCCGAAGCGATCAAGGAATATCCCGAGCTGATCCAGAAGTATCTTGGCAGCGTCGTTCCGCAGCGCGACAATCTGTTCGCCTGCCTCAACGCCGCGGTCTTCTCCGACGGCACCTTCGTCTATGTCCCCGAGGGCGTCCGCTGCCCGATGGAATTGTCGACCTATTTCCGCATCAACGCCGAGAATACCGGCCAGTTCGAGCGGACGCTAATCGTGGCCGAAAAGGGCAGCTACGTCAGCTACCTCGAAGGCTGCACCGCGCCGATGCGCGACGAGAATCAGCTCCACGCCGCGGTGGTCGAAATCTTCGCGCACGAGGATGCCGAGGTAAAATATTCGACCGTCCAGAACTGGTATCCGGGCGACGCCGAGGGCAAGGGCGGCATCTTCAACTTCGTCACCAAGCGCGCGCTGTGCAGTGGCGCGCGGAGCAAGGTCAGCTGGACCCAGGTCGAGACCGGCAGCGCGATCACCTGGAAATATCCGTCGTGCATCCTCAAGGGCGACGGCAGCGTCGGCGAATTCTATTCGATCGCGCTGACCAACAACCGCCAGCAGGCCGACACCGGGACCAAGATGATCCACATCGGCAAGGACACGCGCTCGACCATCGTGTCGAAGGGCATCAGCGCGGG
>JAZKHF010000192.1:0-5277 GCA_040385545.1 Pseudomonadota bacterium | reverse complement strand
TTTCACCGGATCGGGAACTGCCGCCCTCGCCGATTTCACCGCCGCCGGACGGGCGCTGGTCGATGATGCCGATGTCAGCGCCCAACGCACCACGCTTGGCCTTGTCATTGGCACCAACGTGCAGGCGTGGGACTCCGACCTCGATACGCTAGCCGCGAATATCACCGCGTTCGGGCACAGCCTTGCCGACGACGCCAACGCCGCCGCAGGCCGGACGACCTTGGGCCTCGGCACCATCGCCATTCTCGATGAAACCACCACCGCACAATTCCGCGCCAACACGGCAGACAAGGCGCTTTCGACCGATCAGGTGTGGTCGGCGGCGGACTATGTCGCGCTGACCGACGCGGCAACGGTCGATGTCGATATGTCGGCGGGGTTCAACTTCTCGCTGACCATCGGCGGCAACAGGACGCTCGGCGCGCCCACCAATACCAAAAACGGCCAAGCGGGTGAAATCATCATCACGCAGGACGGCACCGGCTCCCGCACCCTCGGCTATCATGCCAATTGGAAATTCGCGGGCGGGACCGAGCCGACCCTTTCCACGGCTGCGGGCGCCATTGATGTCCTGTCCTACAAGGTCGTCTCGGCGACCTCGATCATCGCGTCGCTCGCCAAGGCGTTTGCCTGATGCTTCCCGGCCTTGGCGGGTTCGGGCAATTCGGCGCCGTTGCCGCCGAGGCGATCGGGCTTGGTTATATGACGGAAGAGGCGCTAGGGGAAGTATCGGACACTTCGGCAAGCTGGCTCGATACCGTAACCCTTTCCGCAGCCGGTGCGGACTTTACACCGTCCGCCGACTATCTCGGCCTATGGTCGATTGATGCGCAATCGAACAACACCACCAGCGTGATAAAGGGCCGCGTCACTGTTGGTGGGGTGGACATATTCACCACAGACACATCACTTCTTCCGAATGAAGTAACCGCTCCGGTTGACTATTATTCGATGGGAGGGCTGTTTCGGTATCAGCCGGGCGCGTCTCCCGCCGCCGAGACGTTCAAGATACAGGTCGCGCGCGGCACCAATGCGGCGACATTCAAGGGGCGTAACGCCCGCCTGTCGCTGCTGAAATTGGGCGGCGGTGACGCTTATGCCCAAAGCGTGGCGCGACAAACATTTGATGATCCAGCGAACAAAACTGCGCAAACGGCGGGGACGCTTTCGTTTACGCCCCCATCCTCGGGGAATTATGTTGTTATTGTATCGTGCCTGATCGACCTCGTTTCGCTTACCAGCACAGACATTGGGCTGGAGCTGACGGACGGCACGACAAGCACCGGAGAACTCTTCTACAAGAGCTACACCGTTGATGACCGCGTTCCGGCGTTCATGGTGCTTTTGCTCCCGTCCATTTCCGGCGCCAAGACGATAACGCTGAAGATTCGCCAAGGCGGATCGGGGACTTCGCTGATCGGCATTTCCGAAATCCGCATCGTCGCCATTCGTGAAGATCGCTTCGCCAGCGTAAACAAGGCCCAGTCATCGTCGGCAAGCTCGGGGACGGATACCGCCTACACCGCCACTAGCGTGACGCAAACATTCACCCCGTCCTCAGCCGACCACCTGACCGTCGCCGCGTGGGCGATGAATTCCGATAGCACATCGATATCGTCTTATAGCGAGTATAGCGACGGCGGCACTACACTGAACGAGGCCATTGCCGAGCTTGGCAGCGCGACCGGCGCGACCCCGAACAGCACCGGTTGTTTTTCGCATCGGATCGCAAGCTATGCAGCGGCGGGCCGGACGCAGGTTATCAACCGGAAATCTGAATCGGGGGCGACGACGAGGGTTGCAACAAAGTCAACCATCGTGACCTTTAATCTGGCGGGTGTTTAGAGCGGCATCCCCGCCGCCCACCACGCCCGCGCCGCATCGCTGGTGAGCAGGGCCGCAAGCGCAGCCACGGCAAGGCCAAGCACGGCCACCGCACCCACAGCCAGATAGGCATATTGTTTGATCATCCGCCCAGTTCGGGGAACATAGCCCCGCCCGCCCATCCCAAGACCAGCCCTAAGATCAGCGACGACATGCCGATAGGTGCCCCACTGGACCACAGGACCAGCAGGCAGGCAGCGAGATAGGCAGTCAGCTTCAAGGCGAATTTCACAAGCCCTCCGATCCGAGCGGCAGGGAATTAACACGAATTAACAATCGGGGGAAGTCATGCGTCAATCCACGAGTGTCCAGTAAATGGATAGCGACCAAGAAAGCGTCCTCGTCAAGCTGACCCGGATGGAGGGCAAGCTCGACCTGTCGAACCTCCGCCACGACCAGCACGACGCCAAGTTCGCGACCATCGACAGTCGCCTTAATTCCCAAAGCGAGCGCATCGGCGGGCTGGAAAAGCGCGAAGTAGGCCGAGACGGCGAACGCAAGGGGCTGGCGCTCGGCGGGCGCGTCCTGTGGGCATTGTGCGGCGCTATCCCGATAGGCGTTGGCGCGGCGGTCCTGAGGATGCTCGGCGCATGACTGACGACATCAAGGCACTGCTGAAGCTCGCATTCGACGCACCGGATGACGAGGCGTTCGCGGCGCTGCTTACACAGATCGACAACGGCAAGGGAAACAGACCGCATGACGGAACTGCGCCCAAGGATACTCTTCCTCGACATCGAAACCCGACCAATCGTGGCGGAAGTGTGGTCCCTTAGGGACATTAGTTACATAGGACTCAACCAGGTTCGGGAGTTCGGCGGCACAATTTGCGTCGGCACCAAATGGGGCGGTCAGCAAAAGGTTCAGCTATTTTCCGATTGGGAGCACGGACACCGCCCGATGCTCCAAGCAATCCACGACTTGATGAGTCAGGCCGACGCGGTTTGTGGCTACAACTCCGACCGTTTTGACATCAAAAAACTCAAGGGGGAATTCGTCAAAAACGAGTTCCCGCCGCCCAAGCCGATCACGTCTATTGATGTGTTTAAGGTGGTCAGGCGGGAATTTTCATTCGACAGTCACAAGCTCGATCACGTCGCCGACCTCTTGGGCGTCGGCAGGAAGGTGCAGCACGAAGGCCATGGCCTCTGGATGAAGGTCGGGCGGGGCGACGAAAAAGCCCAGCGGATGATGGAGCGATATTGCAAGCAGGACGTGCGCCTGTTGGAAAAGGTTTACGACAAGCTACTGCCGTGGATGGCGACCCATCCGAAGCTGAGAATTGATCGCGGAACGTGCCACAAGTGCGGGTCGGCCAATCTGACAAGCCAAGGGTGGAAGCCCGCCGTTAGTTCCCGCGTCCAGTCGCTAAAATGCGGCGATTGCGGCGGCTGGCAGCAAGGCAAGCGTGAGCGACTTGCCGCTTGATCGGCGCCGGGAACAGGAGTAGAACAGCGGCGGGCCGAAACGGTGCGCTAAACACCATCCCGGCCCTGACCAATGAACCTGGTTGAGAGGTCCGAATGGCTGTCATCGAATTACACGAAACCACGCACTGTCCCAAGTGCGATCTCGTCAAAGAGATTTCCAATTTTAGAGTCCGGAGCGATACCGGCAAGCGCTGCGCTATTTGCAACGCCTGTTGGAGCGAGCGCTGCAAACTTTACAACTCGCGCCGCGATCCGGAGCAAGTTCGAGCCTTCGCGCGCGACTACTATCATCGAAAGCTGAAGAGCTCGCCCGGCTATGCCAAGCGCCAGCATGAGCGCCGCATAGCCCTGCGCTATGGCCTATCTGCCGGTGACTTCGCCGCCCTTAGGGACGGACAGGGCAATCGCTGCGCTATCTGCGAGACTCCCGCGCCGGAGGGCAAAAACCTCTACGTCGATCACTGCCACGAAACGGGCGGCGTTCGGGGCTTGCTGTGCGGGGCCTGCAATTTGGGGCTGGGGAAACTCGGCGACACTCTGGCCGCCCTGCGCCGCGCCCTGCGTTATCTTGAAATGCACGAGCGCCTAACGGTCGCCAGCAAGGGGTCGAGGGCCGCATAGCCTGCAAGCCATATTGATAGCCCTCGCTCGATGGGGATCGGTTCCATGAAAATCAATGCGCGCGGCCTTGCGTTGATCAAGGCGTTCGAAGGCCTGCGTCTGGACGCCTATCGCTGTCCGGCGGGTGTCGCAACGATCGGCTACGGCTCGACCGGCCCGCACGTCCGCATGGGCATGACGATCACGCCGGGCGAAGCGGAGCGACTGCTGGAAAAGGACATTGCCCGTTTCGAGGCTGGCGTGACCGCGATGCTGACCGGCGTTCCGACCAGCGAAGATGAGTTTAGCGCGATGGTCAGTCTGGCCTTCAATGTCGGGCTGGGCAACTTCGCGACCTCGACCCTGCTGAAGCGCCACAAAATGGGCAACAAGGTCGGCGCGGCCAATGCTTTCCTGTCGTGGGTGTTCGCCAACAAGCGGAAGCTCGCGGGACTGGTGCGCCGCAGAGAGGCGGAGCGCGATCTGTATCGGAGTGATCTGTGAGGCAATTCTTCGCCGACCTATTCAAGGGCGTCGGCAAAAACAAGTTGTGAGCGGCTAGCTGTTCTGCTAATGTTCTATCATGGCAAAAGCGGCAAGAAACTTGACTGGTGAGCGGTTCGGTAAGCTCGTTGGCATCAAGGATGTCGGTAGCGAATATGGTCGCGGCAGGCTTTGGCGGTTTCGCTGCGATTGCGGAAAGGAAGTAACGCTCCCCGCCTTCATGGTGTCTGGAAGCAGGGGCCATAGGAGCTGCGGCTGCGGCAAGCGGACGGGAGATCTGAAACGCTCCCCGCCCTATCGTCACTGGAAGGCGATGCGCCAACGCTGCACATCGCATCGGCACTATGCTGGTCGCGGCATCCAAGTTTGCGCCGAATGGGCCGATCCGTTGGCATTCATTGAATGGGCGCTCGCCAACGGGTTTGAAGTCGGCCTTAGCTTGGATCGCATTGATAACGACGGCGACTACACGCCGGACAACTGCCGATGGGCAACCGCCAAGCAGCAAAGCGTCAACAAGCGCGTCACGGTCATGGTTGAATGGCGCGGTCGGCCGCTGGCGTTGATCGAGGCCTGCGCTGAGGCTGGGGTTAATTATTGGACCGTCCGCAGCCGCCTAAAGGCTGGGAAGTCCCTAGAGCAAGCATTGGGGACAGACGGTGCGGCAATTTCTAAGGGACCTGTTTTGCGGGGTAAATAACGCCGCATGGGAGCTTGGCCGCATCAGCGCCGCGTGGGCGATCATCTCGACCTCCGCGCTTGCCGGTTACAAGGTCTATGCCGGACAGCCCTTCACGCTCACCGAATACGCCACGGCGATGATGACCGTCTTTACCGGATGCGCCATTTTCATCGGGGC
>JAZKHF010000191.1:0-1640 GCA_040385545.1 Pseudomonadota bacterium | reverse complement strand
GCGTCGAGCTCGGCCAGCTCCTCGACCACCTTGGCGCGGGCGCCGCTGGCGTCGGGCCAGTCGAAGCCGGTTCGCGCGGCACGTTTCTGTAGCTTGTTGGCGCGTTCCAGTGCCGGAAGTGCCAGCGCGACACCGGCCAGCGCGCTCTGGTCGGCGTTGCCGGCGCGTTCCTCGGCCTTGATCTGCTCCCACAGATGGTGGCCACCATGGGTCGCGTCGCCGAAGATGTGTGGATGGCGGCGTTCCATCTTGTCGCAGATGCGGTTGATGACGTCATCAAGCGTGAATTGCCCGGCTTCGGTCGCCATCTGGGCGTGGAACACGACTTGCAGCTGCAAATCGCCAAGCTCGTCGGCCAGACCGTCGATATCGCCGCGCTGGATCGCGTCGGCGACCTCATAGGCTTCCTCGATCGTGTAGGGCGCAATCGTTGCGAAGGTCTGCACGCTATCCCATTCGCATCCCGACACAGGATCGCGCAGGCGGCGCATGATGGCGGTGAGGCGGTCGAGGCTCATCGGCCTTCCTTAGACGCTGGAAGGGGAAAAACCAGATCGGCCGACCCCAAATCGATAAGTATGATAATATGTATTATGTAAAGTTATGGTCGATGCGGTGGGGCGAGGCATATGATGCTTGCAGTGCAACTTACCCCTCCAGAATCAGCCAGCGCCCTTCGACACCCCATCGTTCGAGCGACGAAAGATAGTTCATCCCGAGCACGTTGAATTCCTCGGCGTCGGCGACGTGCAGTCCGACGTCGCTCCGCCGGATGACTCCAATATCGAAATCCTTGGCCCGGCCGGTGGCAACCCGAACAATGCCATTGCCGGTGCGCACCATCTGATTGCGCCGATCGCTGACAGTGACGTTCGCCTTGGCCGCGGTCCTTCGCCCGATTGTCGTCATGGTCGCGCCGCTATCGACCAGAAACCGTACCGGGCGACCGTTGACGCTGGCATCGACATAGAAATGGCCGTCGACCGATTGCGGAATGCGCATCTGTCCAGCCTGAACCACCGGCGCGCCGGTCGCTTCGCTCTTCATGCGCTGAAACACGTAGCCAAGATCATCGCGGAAGGTGAACAGCACGAAGCCGGCACCGAACATCGCCAGCCATGTCAGCAGCATCGTTGCGACCCCGGCAACCCGACCGCGACGCGAAATCAGCATGCCGATCACCAGCATGATCGCCATCAGGATATAAAGGCCGCCAAGCTGAATGTCGTTGGTCATTGGCGCAGCACCAGCACATTTCCTTCGACCCGCCAACTGCTGAGTGAGGACAGGAAATTCATTCCCAGCACGTTCGTACTGTCGGCCTTGTTCACAAATAATGTGAAGTCGGCGCGTTCGATCTGCCCGACTTTGAATTGATCAGCGGTACCAACCGCCATTTGGACCGCACCATTGGCGGTTTCGACGTTGGCTACCCGCATTCCAGTTGCAAGGTTGGCGGCCGCGGCGACCGCAGGCGATACGGTGGTAATCGATGCTCCACTGTCGACCAGGAACGGGGCAACATGGCCGTTGACGCTCGCTTGGACCCAGAAGTGACCGTCTTCGCGGATCGCGATCCGCATCTCATCTCCCGTCTCGATCGGCGTGCCCAATGCTTCCGACTTGAGACGCGATCCGAA
>JAZKHF010000190.1:0-3056 GCA_040385545.1 Pseudomonadota bacterium | reverse complement strand
CGGCCAAGGGCAAGCAATCGGGCCGGACGCAGGAAATCCAGCGGCTGATCGGGCGTTCGCTTCGCGCGGTGGTTGATCTGAAGGCGCTCGGTGAACGCCAGATCGTAGTGGATTGCGACGTCATCCAGGCCGATGGCGGCACCCGCACCGCCTCCATTTCGGGAGCGTGGGTCGCGCTTCGCCTGGCGGTCGACACGCTCAAACTGGAGAATGACCCGATCACCACCCAAGTCGCCGCCGTTTCGTGCGGCATCCATGACGGCAATGCGGTACTCGATCTCGACTATATCGAGGACAGCAGCGCCGGTTCGGACGGCAATTTCGTGCTCACCGGCGACGGCGCGATCGTCGAGGCGCAAATCTCGGCCGAAGGCGCGACCTTCGACGACGAGGCTTTGCTCCGCCTGCTGCGTCTCGCCAAGATCGGCTGCGCGGATATCTTCAAGGCGCAACTGGCGGCGACCGGCCGATGAAGGCGATCGGTCCCAAATTGGTCATCGCGACCCATAATGCTGGCAAATTGCGGGAAATCCGCGAATTGCTTGGCCCCCACGGCATCGAATGCGTCGGCGCGGCCGAACTCGACCTGCCCGAACCCGAGGAAATCGGCGTTACCTTCGTCGACAATGCCGAGCTGAAGGCGCGTGCGGCCGCGGACCTGTCGGGACTGCCCGCGCTCGCCGACGACAGCGGTCTTTCGGTCGACGCGCTCCACGGGCACCCCGGCATCTTTTCCGCCCGCTGGGCCGAAGATGAAGACGGCAAGCGCGATTTCGGGCGGGCGATGGAGCGCGTCTGGCGTGAGGTCGAGATGGCGGGCGAGGACGCAGGTCACGACGCCCACTTCGTTTGCGCCTTGTCGCTCGCCTGGCCCGATGGCGACGTGCAAAGCTTCGAAGGCAAGGTCCACGGCACGCTCGTCTGGCCGCCGCGCGGAGACAATGGCTTCGGCTACGATCCGATGTTCGTCGCCGTCGGCATGGACCGGACGTTCGGCGAGATCGATCCGGACGCGAAGCATGCCATCAGCCACCGCGCGGAAGCGTTCAAATTGCTGGAGGCCGCGCTGGCCGAGTGACCGACCTCGCCCTCTACGTCCACTGGCCGTTCTGCGTCTCCAAATGCCCCTATTGCGACTTCAACAGCCACGTCCGCGACTCGGTAGACCAGCAGGCGTGGCACGCGGCCCTCCTCGCCGACCTCGCGCATGAAGCCGCACTCCTCCCCGACCGCCGCCTGACCAGCATCTTCTTCGGAGGCGGCACCCCCTCGCTGATGCCGCCCGCCACGGTCGAGGCGCTGATCGCCGCCGCCCGCGCCCACTGGCCCGCCAGCGACGATCTCGAAATCACCCTCGAAGCCAATCCCAACAGCGCTGAAGCCGCTAACTTCGCCGATCTCGCGTCCGCCGGGGTCAACCGCATCAGCTTGGGGCTGCAAAGCTTCGACGACGCCAGCCTCGCCTTCCTCGGTCGCGCCCACAGCGCCGACGAGGGGCAGCGCGCGCTGGCCGCCGCGCAATCGGCGGTCGATCGGGTCAGCTTTGACCTCATCTACGCGCTCCCCGGCGATGACGAATGGCGCTGGGCGAGCCAGCTGGAACGCGCCATCGGCCTCGGCACCGAGCATCTCTCGCTTTATCAACTCACCATCGAGCCCGGCACCCGCTTCGCCTCAATGGTCGCAAAGCAGGAATTTTCTCCTCTCGACGCGGAAATCGCGGCCACGCTTTTCGAACTGACGCAAGAACGCACCGCCGCAGCGGGAATCCCCGCCTACGAAATCTCCAACCACGCTCGCGCGGGCGCCGAGAGCCGCCACAATCTGACCTACTGGCGCTATGGCGATTATGCCGGGGTCGGCCCAGGCGCACACGGCCGCCGCCTCGGCCAGCGCACCGTCCGCCACAAGAAACCCGAAAACTTCCTGAGCGCCGTCACCCGTAACGGCCATGGACTGGTCGAGGAAGAAGCGCTCACTGCCGCCGAAACTGCAAGCGAGTCGCTCGTCATGGGCTTGCGCCTCGCCGAGGGCATCGACCTCGCCGCGCTGGAAGCCCGCTTCGACCGCCCGATCGTCGATCAGGTTGCGGTGGATCGCTTGGTCGGCCACGGCCTGCTGGTGCGCGACGACACGCGCATCGCCACCTCAGAGGCCGGTCGCCTGTTGCTCGACGCGATCCTCGCCGAAATCGCCGCCTGAGCGGTCAGTTCTTGGGAGCGGCTGCAGCGGTCGGCGGCGGTGTCGCGTTTGGTGCCGGAGCCGGCGCCGGGCTCGCTGTCCGCACAGAATCCTTTTTCGGTGCCCGCGCTTCGTAATTCTCGCCCGACATGGCCAGATAATCGTCGATCTGGACCTGTGCATCGGCCGCCGCCTGGGCGCGCTTGATGCCATTTTTCACGTCGAAGGCGATCAGCCCGTTGCGCAAACTGTCGGCCTGCGTCGAGCAGGCAGCGGTAAGGAACGCGCTATAAGCGCCAACCTCGACCTTCTTGGACAAGGCATCGCTATAAGTGCTGCTCAAACAGGTCGTAAAATTCTTGCGCGGGATGTCGATACCCGCCTGCAATGCGGTCAGTCCGACCGCGCCGGCAACCAGCAACGAAATCATCGAGCCCTCCTTCGATTCATTCGAACCGAAAGATGACCCCTTCCCCCCATTGTTGCAAGTTTATTACTTGGGAAAGGCGCTCGCCGCCGGTGATACCACGACCGTCCCCGTCGCGGTCACCTGGCGAACCTCCAGCATTCGCTGCGCTACCCCGTCTCGACCGAAGCGCACGATCCCGTCTACCCCGGCAAAGCCACCGGGATCGGACAGGCTGCGAAGCGGGAACGGCCGCCCGACGGGCCAGTCGCGCGCAATCCGCACGGTGAGCAACACCGCATCATAGCCAAGGCTTCCGATGCGATAGGGAGTCTTGCCGTACCGCGCCCGGTACCGGCTCACCAGTTCCGCAAATCGGGCATCCGGGGCAGCGGCATAAAAGGCCCCGCGTAACCGTGAAGTTCGACCCAGTGTCCGGTCGTTCGCCCATAATTCTGTTCCGAGCAGT
>JAZKHF010000189.1:0-3229 GCA_040385545.1 Pseudomonadota bacterium | reverse complement strand
GTGCGCTTGGTGCCCCATTCGGGCTTCACCATGGTAAACTCCAGTCAGCTAATCGTGTGAACGCCCCGTCAGCCAGAGGCCCGGGGCACGTGGCGCGGGCATTGCCATAGCATCGGGCGGCTGTCAAAGCGCCGGCCATCGTGAGCGAACTTCCCACCCAGCGCGCGGCTCGGACCGCGATCATCATCGCGGTCGACGGCCCCGCCGCCAGCGGCAAGGGCACCATCGCCCGCGCCTTGGCCGCGCATTACGGCCTGCCGCACATGGATACCGGCCTGCTGTACCGGTCGGCGGCGCTCAACTTGCTCAATTTCGGCGGCGATCCGGGCAATGTGTTCGAAGCGGTGCGCGCCTGCGACATGGGCCCGGTCGCCCATGACGACCCAGAATTGCGCAGCGAGCTGGTCGGCTCCTACGCCAGTCGAATCTCCGCCTATCCCGCGGTTCGCGCCCACCTCCTCGACCGCCAGCGTGACTTCGCCGGACAGCCGGGTGGCGCTGTCCTCGACGGCCGCGACATCGGCACCGTGATAGCGCCCGATGCCAGTGTGAAATTGTTCGTCACCGCGAGCCCGCAAGTTCGCGCCCGCCGCCGTCTCGCCGAACTGACGTCGAGGGGCCTCAACGCCCATTACGAGGAAGTCCTCCACGACATCCACTCCCGCGACGAACGCGACGCCGAACGAAGCGCCGCGCCGTTGGTGCAAGCGGACGATGCGCTGCTGCTGGATACGAGCGAGATGGACGTCGCGGCGGCAATCGCGGCGGCGATTGCGCTGGTCGAGGGGCGGCTGACATAAGATTTGCTGCGCGGTCGATAGTCAGACTCGTTTTGCCGGGGGAGTATGTGATGCGGTCATTGGCATTGGGATTGTTTGCGCTGCTCACGATTGGCGCGTCGGATCCGCCGCAGAAATCGACCATTGCCTATGAACTGGCGCCCGAGATGCAGGGCCAGACCGTTGCCGCGCTCAACGTCACGATCCGTCTTCGAGCGGACCAAAGTGGCGTCACGACCATCGATTGGATCGACGGTTGGGCCGGAGAACGCAAATTGGGGCAGTGGGCCAGGGACATCAGGGTGGAGGGCAGCACTTCCAGCTTGCCGGCACCAAATGGCGGGCGGATCGTCCGCTCCGCGCCCGGCGCACCATTGGTCATGCGATACAAGATCATCTCGGCCTATGCCGCCGACCCCAGTGTGAATGACAGCGAGCAAGCGCGCCCGGTCATTCGACCGGGCTGGTTCTATTCAGTCGGGGAGGTGCTTTACGCCCGGCCGGCGGGCCGCGACGAGGCGCCTGCAAGCTTCGCTTGGAATGGGCCAAAAGGCGTTAGTTTTGCTTCGGATACCGAGCATTCCAAAGGTCTGGCCAACCGGCCTCGCTCCGTCGGTGACATTCTGGAAAGCATCGCGATCGGCGGCCAGGACTTGTCGGTCACTAGCGTGATCCTAAACGGCGCACCATTGCGTATCGCCCATATCGCCCATATCGGCCGTTTCGGGTTCGACATTCGCGCCTTTGAGGCGACCGCACGGAAGGTCGTGGAAGTCGAGCGCGACTTCTGGCGCGATACGAAACCGGGGCCGTTCCTGATCACCGCCATTCCGCTTGCGTCCGACCCCGGCCGGATCAGCTTTGGCGGCACCGGGCGCAGCGACGCCTTCGCCACCTGGATCGATGTGGGCGCCGATTTGTCTAGCCTCACTTGGCTCCTTGCGCATGAGTATTTCCACAGCTGGAATCCCCGCCAGATCGGCCGCTTTCCTACAAAGTTTCAATCGGAAGCCTACTGGTTAAGCGAAGGATTTACGGACTTTTACGCGCGACGGCTGATGCTTCGCGCGGGGCTTTGGACGCGGGAAGAATTCGTTGCCGACTGGAATGAGATGTTTCGCGCTTATGCCGCATCGTCGTTCCGCGCGACCGGCAATGTCGAAACAGCCGCACAATTCTGGAGCGGCAACTATGAGGCGGAGAAAATCCCGTACCAGCGCGGTGCGATGCTCGCGGCTTTATGGGACTGGCGGCTTCGGGGCCAGGGCAAAGCTGGGCTCGACGATGTGCTGCGTTCGCAACGAGACCGCATGCGGGCTGCCAACGCGATGCCTGATCTGACGACCGCGTTCGTTGCTGAAATAGGTCTCGCTGGGCTGGACGTCCGCCACGACATCGACCGTTATTTGACAAAAGGCGAGCCGATTATCCTTCCGCAAAACGCATTTGGCAATTGCGCGAGTGTCACTTCCAGTGACGTGCCGGTGTTCGAGCGCGGCTGGAACTCCGATGCTACCGCCAAAGCGGGGAATGTTCTGGTTGGCGTCGATCCGGCGTCGAATGCTTATGCCGCTGGCCTTCGTGACGGGATGAAGTTCCTTCGCCGTTTGGCCGGAGAGCCGGGCAATTCGGCGGTCGATTATGTACTTGAGATGCAAGACGGCGCGACCAAGCGCAGTTTTACGTTTCGCCCCGCCGGGAGGAGCAGTCTTCGCACGCAGCAAATCGTCCTGAACACCGCACGCTTCGCAGCCGAGCCGGAAAAATGCAGGGCTGACTTGGCCGGTTGATGGCGATCTAGTCTACCGAAAACGAAATCTTCCTTGTCTCCGGATCGGCCTCGTCCAACCGCACCTTGATCGAAGCACCTGCCTCTACCTCGGCATCCTTCAGGCGGCTGACCACCGGCAGCCCGCACAGCTGAATCCGCGGACCGCGCTGGTCGACGTCGGTGACCACGGCCGCGAAGGTTTCGCCAATCCGAGGTTGCAGCACGACCGCTTCGGCCAAGTCGATCACGGCGCGCGAAATGTTGCCGCCGAGCGCGTCGGCGCGGGCCATCTCCTTGGGCAGGCGTTCGAAGGCGGCGGTGACGGCCTCGGGCACCGGCTTGCCATTGGCGACGGCATAGGCTGCCATCACGACATAGCGGTCGGCGAGACGTCGCAGGGGGGCGGTGGCGTGGGCGTAGCTGGCGGCCATTGCGGCGTGCCACGGGGTCTCGCCTTCGCGGTAGGGGGCGTAGGCCGCGCCGGGACTGGCCTTGCGGATGGCGAGCAGCAGCGCCGCCTGGTTGGCATCGGCGGGGTCGAGCAGTTTCTCCATCTCGGGCGCCTCGCGGCCCTTGGGCCAGTCGATGCCCATCGCCTTCGCCGTGTTGCGCAGCCGTTTCAGCGCCCAGCCCTCGGGCTCGGGCATCACCCGGAACAGGCCGGTGTGGGCCTTGAGCA
>JAZKHF010000188.1:0-31374 GCA_040385545.1 Pseudomonadota bacterium | reverse complement strand
CCCGCCACGCCCGCTGGCGCGGTCGATGGCCCTTCGGGCTTCGATCCTTCGCGCGTTCGGCGGCTTCTGGATGCGGTGGACTCAATATGTGCGCTGGTGGCTGAATATGCGACAAGCGCGGGGCCAATTCGTGAGCCAAACGACCGTATTATTGGCCGCGTCACATGGGGCGACTTTTGCGAGATAGAAGATGCCGCGCAAGCGATCGAAACCCGTCAGGGCGGAGACGCGAAGCAGGCTCCGTCGCGCAGCGATGAGAGCGCGGGCCTGAAAGGCATCGCCCAATGACTAGTCGAACCAATCCCATAACCGATAAGCAAGGGCTGGCGGCTTGTCCGTTTTGCGGAGGCGGGGCGGCAATCATCGATGGAGGGCCGGGGTGTCGCTATGTGAGATGTAAGTCGTGCTTGGCGTCGTCTGATGACAGTCAGGCCGTGGCGAAATGGAACACCCGCGCCCCCACCGCCCAAGCTGTCGAGCTAGAGCGCCTTCGTGCGGCGGTGCGGCAGGTCCGCGCCTGCTATGTCGAGGACGACGACGCGAGCGGCTTGGAAACCGGACGGTGGTTGGGTCCGATGTTGAAAGCGGTTTTGCCCGTTCTGGACGCCGCCCTCACCCCCGCTAACCAGGAGCAAGGATCATGAGAACCCTCGGTCGGTGTAATTGGTGCGGCTACATGGCGAGCCCGCGCAGTATTACTAGCCACGAAAAGACTTGTGGAGCGCGACCGCCACCCACCCCTATGACCCAAGACAAACCCCACAGCGGCGAGATGCTGCATTTCGTATTTGACGGCCCGCCCGGACCTGAGGCTGGCCGTTTTATTGAATGCGAAACGCCGGACGGGCGTAGCGTCAGGGCTGGCGAGTGGCATAAGCGCGAGGATGGCTATTGGGAATTGCGCGTTCCTATCGCCTCCATGCCTAAGCACAGCGGCGATACGACAACGGTGGAGCGGGTGGCGCAGTCCGACCGCGATGCAGCCGAGACATACTTGCGAGAAAGCCAGCCTGACGCAGGATGGGACAATGAAGGTCGAGAGGCGCGAATTGAAATGGAGCGCGTTGCTATAGGAGAAGCGGACGGCCACCCGCTTGTCCAGTTGCTCGCGCGCCATCGCCTCGCCGCCCTAGCCACCGACAATGCCGATGAAACCACGCAGCGCGACGAGCAGGGCGAAGCAATGATTTGCGAGGGGTGCGGCTCGACCAAGACGATTGCTGCGATCCTGCGCGATCATGGTCCGCAGTCGATTGCTTGCTGCCCCGAGCGCAAGATGGTGGAAGCCAGGCATTTCTGGCAACGTGCGGTCAGGGCCGACAATGCCGATGAGCCGAGCGAAGTGTGGGCGTTCTGCTGTAACGGCAAGGCACAAGACTGTTCATGTGTCGTTCGGCATCACGGCTATCGCGACAATGCCGATGAGCCGAGCGAGGCGGACGTGGTGCGCTTTCTCGAGCAGGGGTTTCGCAACATCGACTTGCCGCACCTGTCGAAAGCCGATCTTCGCGACATCGCCGGGGCATTCTCCGCCATGCAAGCCGCCCGAGGACAATCGACCGAGGATTATTGCGGTATCAATCAAGTCGATGATGAGGGACAATCGTGATGGCGGATGAGGGTGGGCGCGAGGAAGCCTTGCTTGAGGCATTAGGCGGGGCGATCGGCTATTTAATGAACGCGCGGATCGACTGCCAAACAGGCACCAAGGCATCGGCTGTCAGAACGATTGACCGGGCGCTAGACAGGATGCGCGCAGTTTTTGCTGAAGCTGTCGACGACGAATGCGATTCGGCCCGCACTCGCCGTCATGACCAGTAGAGCAAGGCACGAACCGTAATGCAAGCCAAAGGCCCCACCACGGTCATCCTGCACTTCGACACCGCGCGCACAGCGGCCTTGCGGGAATCAGAGATGCAGCATCTCACCTACCACGTTACCAGGCTGCTGACTGGCGAGCGCACGGCAGAAAGCGAATGGCAGCACCTGCATATCACCGTCGAGTGCGAGGCGGATAGCGATGGCGGGCCGGAATGATTGACGCACCCTATGTCTGTGAAGCGCCGCGGATCGTCGATGGCGATAGCATCCGTTGCGGCAAGCTCCGCCTTCGCCTGCTCGGCATCGACGCGCCTGAAATGGGGAAATGCCCTCGCCAGCGCGTCTGTGTCCAAGGAAGCGGCTCGGCGAGCAAAGCCAGCCTGGCACGGGCTGTCCGCCTAGGAACTGTGCGCTATCGGTCGATCAAGCTGGATCGCTACGGTCGCACGATCGCTGTGGTCCATGCCGGGTCGGTCAACCTGTCATGTTATCAGATCAGGGCTGGGCAAGCTGCTTACGTCGGCAAATGGGACGACGGCGGGCTTGTTAGGCGGGCTTGTCGTTAGCGTTCGACTTTCCCTTGTTCCTCAACCCAATTCTGAAGGTGCATCAGCCGCAGCTCTATTTCCGCCGCTGGCAGATCGTCAGAGGTAGGAATCGGCACTCCATCACCATCAGCGCGGGCGGGGGCGTTGCCACCTTGGCTTGCTTGACGGTCGCCGGCAGAACGCTGAGCGGCGGGGGCTGTCTGGTTCCGCACCCGGCCAAGCTCAGTCCGCAAACGAGCGAGGTCGCCAGCATAATCCTGTGATACCGCATCGGTAATCCTTTCCTGTTCGACTTCGATCCGCGCCACCTGGGCTTCGTTCTTGGCTTTGGCGGCGCTCTGAGCGTTGGTGTAATTGGCGTGATCGGCCTTGCGTAACTCGATCAGCTCAACGATCCGGCCCTCAAGCTTCGCGCTGTGGCGTTTCTCCGCCCTGAGAAGCATCAGGAGCACGGCGAGGGCGATGAGCCCGCCAAGGCCCGCGATGAGCTTCCAGCGGGCGCGTAGGGCTGCTAGCGCGGGAATGGCGGGGATCATCTCGCATCTCCCTTGATGGCGTCGGCTTCGCTTGTCGCGGCATCGGCGACCTGTTGAGCGGCTTGCTCGGCCTGTCCCGATGGATCTACGGCGCCCTTGAGCGCGGTCGTGACAGCCTCCGCCATCTTGCCGGTGTTGTCGGTGCGCGCGGCGTCGAGCGCGTCCTGACCCACCTTGTTGACGAAATAGAAACCAAGCGCGGTCAGGGCCATGCCGGAAAGCTGGCCGACCATGTAGGTCAGAATATCCTTGTTCTGCTCGGGGATCGCGAAGGCGAACAACACTGCGGCGATGGCGATGAAGGCGCCGACCAGCAGGAACGCCAGCAGATTCCGCATAAACTCGATTTGGTCAATTGCGGATCGGGGGGGTTTCATGCTTGCATCTCCGAAGCAGTTCTGACAATGTTGAAGGCATGGACATTTGGCAACCAATTGAGTGGGCATCTGCTTACGCGGTTTCGGATCGTGGCGAGGTTAAGCGGATCCAGCCCGACTGGCAGGGCAAGTATTTCGGGCGCGTTCTCAAGCCCGGCATAACGCGGGGCTATGGAGCAGTTACCCTGTGCCTTCAGGATGGCACGAAACGATGCGTTAGGGTTCACCGACTGGTATGTGAGGCGTTTCATGGAGAGCCGCCCAGCAGCAAACACCACGCCGCTCATATAGACGGTAACAAGGCGAATAATCGCGCCAGCAATCTCTATTGGGCCACCGCTTTTGAAAACGCTGCCGACCGTGAACGCCATGGCCGAACGGCGCGGGGCGACCGCAGTGGTTATGCGCTTCATCCCGAAAGATGGGCCACGGGAGACGATCATTGGATGCGGAAAAATCCTGAGCGGGTTCGCCGAGGCTTTAAGCGCAAGCCCGATAATTACCCTCGCGGAGAGACTATGCCTGCCGCCAAGCTTACGGAACTGGACGCCATAGCCATCATCGCTGCCCCGCAGTATCACGGCGTCGGGCGTGCTTTGGCTGACCGCTTCGGCGTATCGATGGGGCTTATAACGGCCATCCGCAAAGGCAGAGCTTGGACTCATTTGCCGAGGTAAAGGGCGCGTTCCGCTTCGCGCCGTGCAGTAAGTCCAGCTAGCGCCTTATTGCCAGCGCGGTTCCAGCGAAGAAATTGATCTGCGGCGCCTTGGTAATCACCAGCTAAGTGCTTTTTGAGAAGTGTTGATGTGGCGAATGCTCCCAATCCTACGTTAAAGGATAGGGATACGCATGCGCTGAATTGACCCGCCGTCGTGGTGCCAGCCAGATTGACCACCCCGCGCTCGAAGCGGTCCAGATCGTCCAGCAGGAGCTTTTCCGCTTCGGCCTCGGTGATCGTCATACCCATTCGGACATGCTGGCCGGTCGATCCATATCCAATCGTGGCGACATCGGCGGGGCATTTGTAGGCGTTGAGCCGCAAGCCCTCGAACCGCTTGATGAGCGCCAGACCTTTCGGGCCGATACGGCGAGCGGCGGGACGCGGTTGTTCGGGGGTAAGGGCGCGGTCAATCGCGGCGTTCAGCTCGCGCACCTCGCCATCGGTGAACGGCTTGTCGCCCCGCAGCCGGCGGACCGCATCGAAAACGATCTTTCGCTCAAAGCTCATCGTCCAACTCCAATCGAAAAGATGGTCCACAGCGGGGCAAGGATCAGGAATGCCCAAAGGCACGGGCGCGGCCTGCCTGCTTCGCGAAGTGCATCGGAACTGCCGAGCAGCATCAGCACTTCGCCGACCAGCAGCAGGGCAAGCCAGAATATCGCGGCGCTGGCACTTACCGGGATGATGATCGGCGCAAGCCCCAGATCAACACCGACGATCAGCGGAACGTCGGGCTTGGGCTGTCCCCATGTGTCAACGACGCCGCTCAGGCGATACCAGCAACCGACCAGCAGGCCCGCGTTGGTGAACGTCATCGCCATGCGCGCGCGCTTGACTTTGCGGTCGAGATTGAACCGATAGGCGAGGATGGTAAGCCGCCACCACGCGGGCATGTTGCAGGCTGCGGCGATCAGGGTCAGGCCGAACAAGGCCATAAGCAACGCATCGGTCATCGTTTCACCAACCCGTCAATGAGTTCGCCACGCGGGTCGAGGGCAAGCATGGTCGCCTCGCTCACCTCGACAAGATGCTTCGATGCCTGCCGATCGCGCTCCACCGCCTCATCGACAGGCGAGCCCTTGTGCGTGAACACCGGAAAGGCGACGTGCAGGATTGCGGACCACCTCACGACTTGATCCCCATTTGGCTTTCGATGCGGGAGATAGTTGCCGTCAGCACGAACAAGGCGTTGGCGACCTGGGTCTTGGCATCCGCCCCGGCTATAAGCGCCGCGATCAATTGAGCGGTTTGAGTCTTCGAATCCCGATTGCATGACCGGACGTGCGACAACAGCGCCGCCAGCATGACGATAAGCATAAGCGCGAGAAGGCCAGCGATTGCCCGCCAGTCGCTCTGTGTCGCCAGCACGTTCGTGATCTGGTCCGCGCCCATGATCGGCGGGGAGGCGACGGGAGACGCCATCAATCATTGACCGCGCGTTCGACCGGCTTCGGCACGTCCCGCACCTGAGCAGCGCGCTCAGCCGCTGATACCTCGCCATTCTCGTATGGGCGTTCGGTTCGTTGGGTCATGGTGACCTCCAATTATGTGTTGATCACGGGGACAGGCGTGTCGCCCGTCGTGGAATTGCCGAACTGCTGGAGCTTTGCGGGGGTGGACACGGGGACAATGTCGCGCGCCGTCGCCACGGTGTATGAGAAGGCATTGCCGACAATTGCCGACCCGCTAAAGCCCGACGTGTAGCGGATGCCACCCGTGTCGGCGTTGCCGAACGTCCCGCACCCGGTGATGGCGTTCCCGTTTATCGAGACACCGGTCGCGCCATTGATGTCGATACCCGCCACCGAGCAGGAACCGATCGGGCATCCCGTGATGGTAAGCGCACTGATCGCGCCGGTCTCGAGAGAAAGGCCAAACTCCAGGAAGCTGGCGAAAGTCATACCAGAGACGGCAATTTTGGTGATCGCCTGGGATGGCGCCGCCGCGTTGAACAGGAACCGCATCCCGCTGGTCGATTGCGCGTTGTTGCCGTCCAGCAGCCCGCCCGTGATGTTGATATTGGCGATGTAGCAGGAGCTGTTCTCTACCTGCCAATCCCACAGATATTTCGCCTGCCCGACGTAATTGTTACCGCTCCAGTAAAGGCCATCGACCGCCTGGCAAAAGATGCCCCGTTCGACGCGGGGAACCCCGTCCCCGACAGCGACGAAAGAGCAATCGGAGATGAAAATGCCATAGCTTGCCTGGCGAGCCGCGACGCCGCCAGTGTTATACCCGGCGCGAATACGCATATACATACTGCCGGGAACGGTCGCGCTGCCGAAAGACCCAAAGAAGGTCTGCACGCGGGCCACGAATACGTTGGAGCAACCAATGATGTCGATGGCGATCAAGGAATGGTTGACGCCAACTTCATCGAGCACGAAGTTTAGGCACTGCTCCAGTCGTAGGCCAGTCCCGGCGGTGTCGAGCGCGCCGTAGCCAAGCGACATCTTGCGAAGCCCGCAATTGGACAAATAGGCCCCGGTCGCCGGGCTACTGGGGCCGAAGCGGATATTTCCGCCCGGCAGAGGCGTGCCGACATATTGCAGGAACGTGTCGTGCTTGCCGTAGCCTTCGATCACCGTGTTGGCGGAGGTGAAGTTAAGTCCGGTATGCGTGAAATAGCCCCTCGGCAGTATGAGTTTTCGACCTGGATTGGCTGCTACAAGGCCGTTGAGGAGCGCCGTTACATCAGACCCATCGACGGCATCGACATAAATTCCAGCAACGTTTCTATCCGGAGCAACCGTGATTGGGGCGGTGCCGTCGAACGGAACACCGTTGATCGTTCGCGCGACGGCGAGGCGAGTGGCGGTGCCCGCATTGCCTGTCACACTATTCTGTTCACCGGAGCCAGGGATGTAAGGGTCAACGTCACCAAGCTCGACCCCGGAACGATCTTTGATGATGGCGCGGTAGGAGATTGAGGTGTCGAGGTAGACGGCAGGAATTCGTCCAGCGCCATCGGCCACGACAGGGTTGGGGTGCGCGGTGGTCAAATCCGACGTAGTGAATGAGTCCGCTGGCGTAAGAGTGCCAGAGAGGTAGAAATAGAGCTTTGCGCCGCCCGCAGGGAGCCCGTTCGCCGTGAAGGCCGTCGAGAATGGCAGAAAGAAAAGTTCAGCGGCCATGCGGAAACTCCACGCAAAAAACCGCCCCGAAGGACGGCTCTTGGTAAAATGAGGTGATTGGGTTAGTTAGGCGGGGTGCGGATGATCGACGCGCTAATGGCGCTCATGCTTATACTTTGGCTTGTGCCGACACGCTGGCGGTTCAGGTCGCTAGTCGCGCTTATTCTCGCCGCTAGCTTCATCTGAAGCCATTGCGGGGCGAAACTCGTTGGTGAGCAGCCGTTGAAGTTGGTTAATCTCGCCAGCGATAGCGGGGTCGCGCGCCGCCACATTTGACAGTCGCTGAATATGCGCCTGAGCCGCGGTGGGCGTTCCCGTGGGGGCCGATGCAAGCCACTTGGCGAAATTCGGGGACATCAGTGCACGGGCCGATATTTTCGACAGCGCGCCACTCGCGCCGCCAATCGCCGCCGCTGCGCCCGCGCCGACAATTGCGCCCGTCGTGCCTTGGGTAGCGCCTACGCCGCCGCTCAGAACGATTGAGGACAGCAGCGCCTTGTAATTGATGACGCGGCCCGACCCGCTGTTGTTCAGCCGCCCCCGTGCATCCCGCTGCGCTCGCGACAACAGGATCAGATCATCGATCGCTTGCTTGCCTGAGGGGCCGAATATCGTCGCTCTTGCGCTAGGGCTTAATGCGCGAGCCTGCGTCACGAACAAGGCCGGGGAGAAAGGCTCGTCAGGAGCGCGGCGCCCAAGGCTTGCCGCAATGGTGGCCCCAACATCGGCCTGCTCGCTCGGCTCAAACATTCGCATCATGGTGGCGATTTTCTTGCCGTCGCCGCCGGGGCTCGCCATACTCTTGAGTCGACGGAATGCCGCCTCGCCTGAAATAGGATCGCCGCTACGCCCGATGAATTTCTGGACCACCGTTTCAATCTGCGTCTGGCGCTCCCTGTAGAAGGCGTCAGCGCGCTTATACGCCTTGGCCGCTCCCGCTGGCACGCTCGACGCAATATCGTCGCTGGCGGCGTCCAGAACCCCCATTGCGCGCGATTGCGCTTGGGTCATGGTGAGGCCCTTTTCCTGAATACGCCCCCGGATCGACGTGCGAAGGTTACGGATCGCATCGATAGTCATCGGCTTCGACAGATCCTCGCGAAGGCCGGTCAAGAAGTCGATTTCGCCCGAATTGGTGTTCGGGGTCGCCTGAAGCGTCGCAATCTCCTGGTCGAGCATTGCGCGCGCTTTGGCAGCGTCCACTTGAGCATCGCCGGCCAGAGAAGCGGCACGGTCGTAGAGACGCTTGGCAACACCACGGCTGCGGTCGATGAAGCGGCGCCCGGCGCCCTGAACAACGTCGCCCGCCAATTCCTGCGGCATCGCCTGCCCATTTGAGCCGAGGCGCAAAGCCGCATCGGAAAGGCTGTTTTCGGTTTGAGCGAATGCATCACCAACGATCGCACTCGTTTCGGGCGAACTCTCGTAAGCGGCAACGCGGTTGCGCCGAGCGGGATCGACCAGCGCAGCGTTCAGGCGGACATCCTGCCGCCCTGCAGCTTCCGCGATTTCAGGATTGACCCCGCGCGGTGCGTAGCGAGCGCTCAGTCCGGATATGCCCCCGCCCAATACCCCGCCGATGGCGCCGCCGATAGCAGCTTTCTCTGCGCTGTCGCTGAAGCCTTCGCCCATGCCGAAACCGGCAAGCGCACCAACGCCTGCGCCAGATTTGGCGCCGCCCATCACAAGGTCACGAACGCCCGTTGCGGCCCGAATTGTGCCGCTTGGATTGGCGCTGAGAAAGCCGCCAGCGACCTCTAGGGCCGTTCCGCCGTAGCCAAGTTGCTTGCGAGCATCGGCGATGCGAAGGCGCTCGGCGTCCCGGCCTAGACGATAGCCCTCGACCGGATTACCACCCGTCACCAGCTTCGACAGTCCGCGACCGACGCCAGCGGCCTCGTCGGTCAGACCCAAGCCCATGCCGCTCTTTAGAAGGGTCTCACGCGGACCATCATCTGCGCCAAATTGATCCTGTCGCGCCATCTCGGCACGCGCGGCGGCTTCGGCCCCTTCGTCCACTTTGGTATAATCGACGCCACTCGCAACCCGACCTTTCCGGGCCGCGTCCGAAACCTCTCCCGCGTTCGGAGCCGCGCCATAATTCCATTCCGCCAGCTTGGCGTTGATCGCCTCTGGCGACGGCGCGGTCAGGAGAAAGGTCTTCCATTCCGTCTCTTGCTCAGGAGTGAAACGCTGTCCTTTGGGGGTGTCGGTAACGGGCGCTGTGGCGCTCTGGACAGTCAGCGGTGCGTTGGACATACCAAGGGCCGCCATCGCCTGATCGATTTGAGGGGCGGCGTTGCCAGCCTTCAACTTGGCAGCGACGAGCGCGGCCTGAAGGCTCTGACGCTTAGCTTCAATCGCCGCCGGGCTATCGCCGACCTGTGGGAAAAACCCACGTTGATAGGCGCTGATCTGTTCCTCGGTGTAGGCCGCGCCGGTTCCAAGTGTCAGCGCAGAGTCGGTGATTAGGCGCTGGGCATTGTAAACCACCTGGCGCTGATCGGGCGTGATCGCATTGCGCGCATCCTCCCCGAGCAGCCCTGCCGCCAGTTGCCCCCATGTCGGCGACGCCGCCGACTTGTCGCTTTTCAGCGCGTTGGCGAGGATATTGGCATTGGCGAACAGGTTGGTGCTCAGGAAGGCCGCTTGGCTTTCGTCAGACTTGAGCTTAGCCGCCCCCTCACCCATAGGTTCACCCTTGGCGAGGCGCTGACGTTTCAGGTCGATTTCGAGCCGCTGCGCTTCGTCGTCGAGCGGGTCGCGGGGCGCGACAGGCTTGGGGCGCGGCGTACCTACCACGCGCGACACGACCGGAGCAGTTGGCGCACCCCCATACTTTTCCCACGGTCCCGGCATCTAGCGTCCCTTCAATCCAATGGTGCCGTGACGGCCGAAATAGGGCGCTCGAATACGCCGGTCTTGGGCGTGAACGTGCCCTTTGTGGATGAATGCCCGAGCCCCAGGAAACGTCAGCTTCACTTCACCGAGCAGAGCGTTCAGATCGGGTCCGTCATAATCGACAGCATTACCGGGAACGTGCATCGAATTGAGCACGCCGCCGACCGCCCGGTTGCCCTCAGCCGTGCGCCGTCCACTCGTCATTGCCCCATTTCGCAAGCGCGTCGGCGGACTAGCGAAAGCTTTCCGGGCCTTGCGACCCGGCACCTCCGATCGGTTCCCAGCTACTTGGATCGGCGGGGTTGCCACCCTTGAACCGATGGCCATCCTCAATCGCGCCAGGTTGCGGCCCGCCGTTCGGCGCATCGACCACGCCGCCGTCACGCGGAATGACCGTAAAGGTGCCGTCGCCATTGCTGGCGATCATCGGGGGCTGATCGGTCTGGCGCTGAATATACTTCTTGCCCACCTCGGGGTCGATGCGGCTCAGAAACTCGTAATTCTGCTCCATTGCGGTTTTCTTGTCGCCATCGTCAGCGACCCCGCCCGCCACCATCAATGCTTGGCGGGCTTCCGGGCTGAACTTGCCGCGATACGACGCTGCGTTCGCAACGCCGATTTCCTCGAGCCGATCGATTGTCGCATCCCATTCCTCGGGAGTGTCGGCGACCTTCGCCAAGCGACCGTAGAGGCTCAATTCTTCTTGCCGGGCCGCGTCCTGCGCCTTTTGCGCCATAGCAGCGCGTTGCATCTGGTCGTCACGAGCGCGCATACCCATTTGCGGGTCGGCCTGGATCAGCGCACCAAGCGCAGCGGGATCGTCCGGGTTCTGTCCATAAGCCGCCAGCGCACTTTCCGTTTCGGCACGCTTGCGCACCGCGCGACCGCGCTCGAGCCCCGCCTGAAAGTGGGCGCCGACATCTACGGGAGGGCCGAGCAGCGACCAATCAATTCCCGACATTACGCGTTCTCCACTCGACGGGTCGTATCAGGATTTGCGAGCGCATATTCAGTCGTTACGAACTCGCCGGATTTGATTTCGCGGAAGGTGAAGGGGTTTCCCTCCATTCTCGCAATCGTCGCCTCAATCGCGAGCGCGTTCGCGTTGAATCCCGGCCTGCCGTAGCGGGCTTTCAGCTTGGCTTTGAGCGCGTCGATCTCGCTCATCCAAACATATTCCCGAGCACGCCACCATAGGGCTGTTGCGGGGCCACCATCGACCGCGGGGCGAAGCTCGACGCTACCGACCCTAGTGCACCGGCGATAGAACCGTACATTTGACCCTGCGCTTGTCCGCCGATCAAAGCTGCGTTCGCCCGTGCCGACGAAGCAGCGCTGTTGCTCGCCATGACGCTGTTCGTCATATTCTGCCCAACCCCGGCTAGAGCAGATGCTGCACCAAGCCCCACTTGCTGCTGTTGGGCGAGCAATTGCTGATATTCGCCAAGCGCATTCCCGGCAAAGTTCTGGCTATATTCGGCGATGCCTTTTTGTGCCGCGCCGCTTTCCAGCATTCCGCGTGCGGCGTAGCCCTGATTGAGTGCCTTATTGCCTTCGTTCAGACGAAATTGATAATTGGTCGAGTTGCGAAACGTGTCAAATGCCGACAGCGCCCCATTCCCCCCGGGCGCGATACCAGTACCACCCTCGATCGATCGCGGATTATCCGGCGACAGTTGCCTCGTATAAGGTTCAAGGCTTCGGCGCGAACCATCGGCAGTGTAATGCCACTTGCCATAATCACTGAGGCTCGTGCCGGGTTGATTGGCATTTCGGTCGGCCAACGCATCGGAGTTCAGCGGATCGTTTACATAGGCTACCCAATCAACTCCGTCCGCACCAACCCCACTGCCGCCATATTGCCCGTCAGTGTTCGGCCCGATACCGAGCATATCTCCCAAAACGCCGCCAGCGCGCATCCCCGTCTGCGAATATGGATCAAGTCGGGCGGAGTTGTTGGCGTAATTCTCGCGCGCCAATGCGATATTGGCCGCGCTGTTCTGCGCTTCCGTAGCAGACGCCTTGTTTGCGGCCTTTTTCTGCGCTGACGAACTCAGCGCGGCTCCGCCGATACTAGCTGCGGCCCCAATACCCGCTGCGATCAATGTCCCGGTCGCAATTGCCATGTTACAGTTTCCTTATCCAATTGCGTTCGGCGGGGCGGTAGCCGCGCATCCGGTACAGCCTGCCGGTTACTTCAGGCCTCACATTGTCGAGCGCGACCATGATCCATGATTGGCACCCTGCGGCGCGGGCCGTATTCTCAAGCTCGTCGAGAAGATGCTTGCCAATGCCGTTTCGAGCCTCTGGATTGATCCAGTAGAATATCTCTTGGCCGATCCGGTGGGCGTGGTTGAAATAAAGCGGGGCCATTCCGCCACCCGCCATCCCGACGACTTCACCGTCCTGCTCAGCGACGAGCAGGACCATCGCCTCGCTATCAATCATGTTTCGCAGGGTCAGCGCGGTCGTAGTGTCATCATAATCAGCGATGTCGCCCCAGCCCGCGGCGGAGTGAAATTCGCGGCCCATGCCGACGATGGTCTCGATGTCAGCGGGCGTGGCGGCGCGGATCATGACAGCGGATAATCCGGGCTTCCCCCCGGCGGCGTCGGGCCCGTCCCCGCCGATGGAGCCCCGCCGTCCGTTGGAGTGGTGATATAGCCGACGAGGTGACGATAGGGACCGGCGCCTACTTGCGCAGTTTCAACGTCGGTGGTTTCGACAAACGCCGGGGTCGTGTCGGCGAGCGTAGCGTCATCATAATAAACGACGTAGGATGTCGCGAATGCAAGCCCGGTGATGGAGCCCGCACTTATCGACACATCGGCGACGGTTCCGGGGTAAATTCGCGTATGAGCGGCTATGGCAATTGTTGCCGTCGCGCCATCGTCTATCGCGGTCAGGACATTGGTCGGTGACGGATAGCTGGCGATCCGGGCGATGTCCCGCTGCGCCCCTTCGATCAGCAGAAGTTGCGCAACCAGTGCGTTTTGAGCCGCCTCAATCAATACGAGCTGGGAAGCCAAGCCAGCCTGAGCCGCCTCGATCAAAACGAGTTGTGCAGCCAATGAATCCTGCGTCGCTTCGATCAAGACGAGCTGAGCGGCTTGGTTCGCAATAATCTCATCCTGAGAGGCCTCTTGCGCCTCGATGCTTTCAACGACTTGTTGCCACCATATCTGAAACTGCGGCCAGGGCGGCTGTGTCATGGGAAGTCTTGGCAAGCGATAAGTCATCGCGCACGCCCCCCACCGGCCTCGTTGACCCGCACTGCCGAGATACGAAGCGGCGCCGGATCGGAGCAGCGAAACTCGAACAAGGCGCCAGGGGTGTCGAAATACCCGCACCGACGATAGCGGGCGCGAGTGCGGCCCTCACCCTGCGCACCGAGGCGCGTCGTCCGCCAAGCGCTCCAGGTGCGGCCCGCGTCCCGACTTGATCGCATTTCGAGGTGCGGGTCGGCACCGATCCCGATAAGATCGTCAGTGGCGCCGGTATTGCTGTCCACTTCGATCACATCGACCGGGATCGCACCGCCCTTGATCTGGAACGCCGCGGTGAACGTCCGGACATGGGACACATCCCCGTCCAACCACCCCCCAAACTCCCAAACCGTGCCTGTCGTGTCGTCGCCAAATACAGGGATGTCCTCAAACATCGTGGCGCATTGCGCGCGCCAGTTGTCGTTGCCGTAGGACTGGCGCTCGAACCATTGCCCGGTGTTGGCGTCGTAGCACCACGTCCCGTTCGCCAACCGCACCACAAAGATCGCGTGGCCCTCATAGGTGTAGGAAAAACAGGAGATAGTCGCGCTCTTGCGAATGCGCTCCTCAATCCCGTGGTCGCTGATCCGCTGCGGAACGTCCCCGATCGCATAAACCGTATCGTCATGCCCCACGTAGTAGAGCGTGTTATCGACTTCCTCGGCGCAGGCGGTCGCGATCACCCCCTTACTGAAAATGCGCTGCGTCACGCGGTTGAAGGGAAGATTAAGCTCTCCCGTCAAAACCCAAAGCTCAATTGAGGATTGACCCAAGAGGTAGAGGTTGTCCCCGATTGCCTTGATGTCGAGCAGGCGGTCGGGCGAACTTTCCGCCGAAGCATAGTCGAGCCCGTCGATGGTGCGCGCGTCCAGAACCGCCGACCAGTAAAAGCGGTGCGTTCCTTGTCGGGCGAAGATGAATAGCCCCCCGACGAACTCAACTGCCGTGACGTTGGCGCCGTCCGGAAAGGCAATCGCGACCAGATTGGTGCCGTTGTAGCTGTACGCCGCCCCGCCGCGCGTCACGACCAATTCGATTGCCGACGCCGCCCATGACACCGGCCCGGTGCCAGGGATCGTCCCGAGCAGCGCATTCCCCCGATAAAGATCGCCCCCGCTGATCGTGAAGATGTCGCCGTTGAGCACGCCAGAGCGCAGGAACAGCCCTTGAATCGGCCCAGCGCCCCGCGTCGCCTGAAGGATCAACCCCGGCTGCGACAGGAGCGTTACCCCCTCGCTCGCGCTAGGCGTCTTTTCGACCAGCATATTGACGACGCGAAACTCTGGCATATTGCCATTGTCGCGGCGATAGGAGGCGAGCCCGTAGCGGATATCGGCCATCAGTCGTAAGGCTCGAAAAAGTAACTATCGGGCCGATCGCGGTCGAGCAGTTGCTGATAGAGCGTTTCGGCACGCTGCGTGACGAACGACACGGCGCCGGGGTCTATCCGGGTCGCTCCGAAGGTGTTGGCGATCCGCGACGCCAAGCCATACAGAGCCGCCTCATACCACTCTTGCGGGATGTCGAGCGTCTCGGTGGGATCAGTAACAATCTCGACGCCGCGCGAATAATCGAGATGCAGGGTGACATCGACCGCCGGGACCGGCCAGATATGGATTTGCGGGGCGTCAATCGTGTTTGACAGGTAGTAGGCGCTGGGATTGCCAACCGTCGCCCGGTTCGGGATCGAATAATATTGCGCCCGATTCCACTGTGCCAAAGGACGTTCGTAAGTCGGCGACACGACATGGCGGACGCTGTTGGTGTCGCGGATGCCTTGGGGAAGCGTTCCCGCCCCCGTTCCCGCCGCGATAACAATGGTCCCGCTCGCCTCGCGGAACAGATTGGCTTTCCCCGCCCACGTTTTGAGCATGGTGTTGAAGCGGAAGATGCCTACCTGATACTCGCTTTGCTCAGGCACCTCGCCAGCGTTGAGCGCGCCAATTTCAGACATGGCCTCGGTGATGAGATCACCCGCCGTCACGCCCCAATCGGTGATGCCCGAAGTGCTCATAAGTCGCTGCCTCCGGGGTCATTTTCATCGCGAAAGATCGGGACGGTTTCAGGGGCCGCGCCGGGAACGATCACGCCCTCCGGCTTGAACCGGGGCGGTCGGTGCTCGGCAGGCTTGGGATCAAGGCAGGTGTCGCGGCATACGCGGAGCCCGGTATATTCGGTTGCCAGCTTGGAGAGGCGGCGTTTGAAGCCACAGCGGGCGCATTCGCCGTAAGGCTGTCCAACGGACATAGGCGGCGCTCCTGTTGAATATGTTGCCCGGCCTATAAGGGCGCCGGGCCTTCCCTGAGGCGCTGTTAGGCGCCCGCGCTGGCGTAGATCGCACGCGGGTCGCCCCAGCCGGCGGAATAGCGCTCCGTGGCCTTATGCTTGCGATTCTCGGTGTCGAAGTCGTTGTCCTTTTCCAACGCCAGAGCGCGACGCTGATACGAGATCAGGCCGTTCGGAGCGTTGGTCTGGAGATACCAGGCATCGGGATCGTCGAGGTAGTGGTTGATGACGATTTCCGGCACAAGGCCCAACGTCTTGATCGCGTTGGCGTCGTTGTTCTGCGTTCCCGAACGCCCTTCGCTTTCGAGAATGCGGGTGGCGTTGAAGATCTGCCCCGGCCCGACGATCAAGCGCACTGCGCGCAAGGCAATCGGCAATCCGGCACTGTTCTTCGCTTCCGCAATCCGGGTCAGCGCATCCTCGAGCGCCGCTTCCGAAAGGTCCGCTGCGGTCAGCAGGTTGCTCTGCGTTCCGTTGGCTGTTGCGTGGGTGCCGGAAACGAGCGGTTGCCCGTCGCCGCCGAGGTAGCTGGTGTTGAACGCGCGGTTGAGGACGTTCGCGTGGACGATTTCCTTCGTCGTCAGCATCGACCAGGGCAGGGCTGCGGCATTTGCCTCGGCGACCTGCTGATACTGGTTATCCTCTTCCGCCTCGCGGGTCATGATGTAGCCCAAGCCATAGGTGACGTGCGTGAACACGCTGGCCGGGCCGCTGTTGGGCGAATCATAGATGATCGACGCGCCTTCCGCCTTAACAGCGGCAAGCCCGAGACCGGTCGCCTCAGTGACCTTTTCATAGGCCTTGGTCGACTTACGCACGTCGAAGATGCGCGTATATTCCTTGTCGAGCTTGTCATAGGACGTTCCGAAGATCGCCTGGATACCCGGCCACAGAAGGTCGGGCATGGTCGAACGGGTGATGGTAGCCATTGCTCAATCCCTTCCTAGATGCCGACCGAAGCGTTGGCTTCGGTGCTGTTGTTGATCTTGACGAGCACCTTGGCGAAGGCGCCGAACTCGTTGCCAGGACGCTGGGACAAGCCCATGATCTTGACGGGGAGCGTGGCGGTCACGGCCTTCGATGCCGAGGCGAGAACGAAACCCGACCGCTTGGAGTAGGCGTTGGCCGTCCCCGTGGTCAGATTGGCATTCAGGCCGATGTCGGCGGCGGCGATGGTTCCGGCGGTGTCCTGCACCTCGAACAGCGTGTTCGGATCGGTGCGAACGAGGACATAAGCCGCAGTCGATGCGGCTCGGTTGCCGACCATATCGGTCGTGCCGTTGGGCACGAAGCCCTCGACAACGCCCGTGATAGCGCCGGTTCCGCCGTGGCGAGTAACCGACGCAACGCCAGCAGCGTCAGCGCCGCCGTCCTTTACGACGGGATCGCCAATGAAAAGGGCAGTAGCGTCAGCCGCTGCGACGTAGAACATCTCTACGCCGCCCGTCTCACCCTTGCTGCCCGCATCGCGAAGGGGAACCATCCCCCTCGGAGTATTGGTGTTTGCCATGATAGGCTCCTATTTCATTCGATGATGCGATTTTCCCGCCCGATCGAGTTTGCCTTGTCGGCGTAGACTTGACCTTCAGCGGGGTTCGGATTGCCATCGGGCGGACCCTTGATCGCCGCTTGTTCGGCTTCGCGGCGCCGTTGCTCGGCTTTGCCACGATCGTCGGCGATGAATTCCGTCTTTTTGGCGAGAAGATGGGCCATGATCGGCTTGCCGTCTTTCGACGTGCCGACCGGCACGGGCGCGACATCATCAACCTTGTCATAATCGTCGTTGACCGTCAGATTATGAAGTCGGTTGCCTTCGTCGTTCGCCCAGCGCGGGGTAAGGCCCTCGGCCCGCATTCGCGCTTCGACTTGTTGCGGGATGAGCAACTTTCGCGACAGATTGCTGTCGATCGTTCCATCAGCCCTGCGGCGACGCTGTGTCGCTTCTTGCGTCATGCGCTCCACGCGCTGGCGTTGTTCGGTCATCCGACCTTCCTCTCGTTTGCAAAGTAGTTGGCCGCATAGGTGTCGAGACTGATCCCCAGGCGGTCATTCATATCCCGCGCCACTTTCTGAGCAGCGACGGGAAGGTCGGCGAAGCCTTGCTTGCGGCTCGTCGATGCGGTTCGAGCACCTTCGCCCACGCGAGCCTGAGGCTTGGGCGGAGCGGGAAAGTGCTCGGGAAACTGTTTGCGGACAGCGCGCTCAGCTTGTTCGAGCTGATCGGCAGTCGAATAACCCTGCTTTGCAAGACGGTCGCTGGTTTCGATTGCCAGTTGCCGGGCAAGCGGATCGCTGGCGAACCATTTGTTGCGCTCGGCGAATGCTTCGGCCTCGGGAAGTGGTCCGCTGGGCTTGGGCGCCGCAACGCGATCGATCTCGCGTGACAGCTTGAACGCCTCGTTGTGGTCGCCCTCATCGACCGCCGCGTTGAATTGCGCCTCAAGCTTTTCCCGCTCAGCTTTCATCTGCTGCTCGAAAAGCGAGGTCGAGGTCCGCGCCATGTTTTCGACGGTCGAGCGAACGTCTTTCAGGTCGCGCGCCAGGCTGCGGTTGATGTCCTTGCCCGCCCGGATAAACTCGGGGGCATCGCGCCATTTCTCGGGATCGCCCTTGAACTGGTCCTTTGGCGCCCAACCCATTTCTGCTGCCAACTCAGCAACGGGATCGGGCGTGTCCTGCGCTTGGGGCAGTTCGTCGTCGGCAATTGGATTGTCGAGCAACAGTTCGTCGCCGCCGCCCTCTACGGGCAGCGTATCGTCTTCGTCAGCCACTTTGGCTTCCTTTCGTGGGCGCTCTTTGCCGAGCAGGCTTATCCCCGCTTTGGGGAGTCCTTGCGGTTCCGTTGCCGGGGTCGCCGCTTATTGCGATCGACCCCTACGGACTACCCGTGAAACTTTGGCGGTGCTAAGCGTGGCAACATGCACAATCGTTTAAGCCCCGCCGTCAAAGCCATCAGCCATTTACCCATTGGTCGGTCTGCCGCACTTCGCGTGTGGAACCGCGTCCTTTGGGCAGCGCCTAAGCCCCGGACAGTCCCCACCTACTTCGGTGCCAGAATGATCTGCGACCCCCGCGACATTATCCAATCGACCATCACACACTTCGGCGTTTGGGAACCGGAAATCTCGCAGGTAATGGAGCAGGTCGCCGCTGAGGGCGATCTGGTCGTCGATATGGGCGCCAATATTGGCTATTACAGTTTACTTCTTTCAAAGCTCGTCGGGCCATCAGGCACCGTTGTAGCGATCGAAGCGATGCCTCACCTTGCCAAACGCGTGGAAGAGCACGCCCATATGAACGGGGCCAACAACATCCGCGTTGTCAACGCGGCCGCCGCTGCGGCGCGGGGCAGGCTAATGATGTATCAGGCCCCGGACACCAACTCAGGGGCCAGCACTTCAATTGCTGCGAAGGGTTATACCGAGGCGGGTGAAGTGGAAGCCCTGCCTCTTACCGACATCCTGACCGCGGACGAATGCAGGCGCCTCACCCTACTGAAATGCGACATCGAAGGCGCCGAAGTTCCCGTGATGGGCCACCTGCTCGACAACTTGGACCGCTTCAACGAGCGCCTTTCAGTGCAGGTTGAAACTAGTCCCGGCGCCGAATGGTCGGGCCTGTTCACCCGTTTCATCGCGGCGGGCTATCGCGCTTATCAGTTTCCCACCGAAATTGCCGAAGCATGGACTAACCTGCTTGCTGGTCGCGATGGGCAGGGATGGAAAGAGGTCGCCAGCCTGCCCGATGGCGTAAGCGATGTCCTGTTTACCAAGGCGGAGTTACGCCGCTAGGCAGCGACGCCGCCCACCGCCTTCCATGTCCCCGGCGTTCCCGATGTGGTGCAAACCCAGCCCAAAATGCCGCCCGCGTTTGGGGCAATATTCCAAATGAACTCGCCTTGCGCATGGTTGCCCGTTGTCGGCGCAGCGGGGCGAATGCCATGAATGCGGCGGTCGTTGCCATCTTCGGGGCTTTGCAGCGCATAGTCGTGCAGCGTGAAGATGTGAGGCTGTGCGGTGGAGCGCCCGTAGGTTCTGGCCGTTGCGAGCCCGCCGTAGGAGTAAATCGGTTTGGAGTTAAGGTAGGCGTGAACAATGTCCTTGCCCTGCCAGTATGTATAAAGCGAAACCTCTCCGTCCTGCTCCACGCGGGTTTCTGCGATATTTGGCCTGTCGGTGCTGTCGTAGGGGTTTCGCGTCCCTGTAAGCGTGAAGGCATAGGCGCCCATTTTCCCGTAATAGGCGTCCGTTGTGTTGCCATTGGCGCTGCGATAGGCTCCGATGCCCGCCGTGTGAGTCTTGGCGCCATTGACGATGCCGCTGGCGTTCGTGAACACAGTGCAGGCGAACGGGCCGTCAATCACCCCGCTTAGGGCGTGGCATATGGTGGTCCCGAACTCCTGATACCCGCCGTAAACCCGCGAACTGCCCTGAATAAAGATAGGAAGTGCCAGCTTGTAAATTGATGCCCCGGACCAGGCATCAAACCTCCCCGCGACGGTCGCGCCAGCGCCTAAGTCATACCAGATATTGCTGTTCGTTCCCGGTTCGGTGGCCGCCCCGATGCCGGGATTGGGGTCGATCAACTGCCATTTGTGGCCAGCGTGATGCGCGCCCTTGTCGCCATAGCCAGTAATCTGCGGCGCAAGATGGGTGTTGTGAATGCCCGCCGCGTCGTAAATACCGCACCCGCCAATCGTGTTGCCCGCCGTCACGAACAGCGTGCTCACCCCAGCGTTGGTGTCTTGCCCTTGGATATGGAGCGCGTCGCCGCCGATGTCGTGCGCGAAGCATCGGGTGATCGTCCAGTTGTTGCAGTCGCCCTCGAGCAACCCGCCAATTCCCGCCGTGCAATTCATGTAGATGCCGTGGCTGGCGATGTTGTGCACCGTGCAGTCGATCAGCGTTGCCGATCCGCGCATCCAAAAGCCGTAAGCGGTCGCGCTATTCCCAAGGCCCTGCTGCTCGAAGGATATTCCCTCGTAGATTGAGCCGAAGGCGGAACCGATTGCGCCTGTCCCCGCTTCGACCGTGTTCGAGTTGTGGTTGATAATCGTAGTGGTGTTGATCGGGGTGATGAGACGCGTCGGCTTGACGAAGAAACCGCCGTAATTGTTGCCGTTACTCTCACCTTTCCAGTGCACGACAGCATGGACGTTGACCGTGGCGGAGCAGTAAAAATCGCCCATCGGCCAGTGCAACGTCGGGGCTGCCGTGCGTCCTGCGATCGGCTGAAGCGCAATCGCGGCAAGAATTGCGGCAAGGTTGTTGGCGCCGTTTGCGGCCATAGTTCCGCCCGCAACCGCTCCGAACATCTGAATATCTAGGCGCTGACTAGGGTCTAGGCGAAACCCCCTCGCTCCTATCATCTTAGCCGCGCGGGGTCGGGCTGCTACATAGGCAGCATCAACCGAAGCGTCATAGATGTAACGCCCACCGCCGACGCCCGCTGTTGAATAGCCGGACGTTTCAAAGGCAGTGACGGTTTCGGGGATCGACGAAATGGTAGTAAATAGCGACGCCAAGCCGTCACCAACGGAGCTGACCGAAAGAGACGCCGGGTCTATCTCGCTACCGTCCGCGCCCAAGATCATGCCCGGCGTTCCGTCCAGCAAATGCGCGGCTAGGTAGTCATCTTGATTGACGACACCCCCACTAGGAGGTGAATGCCGGATCGACATTACGCAGCCACAACGCTGATATTGTCGAATGACGTTCGGTTGCCATTGACTTGAAGGATAATGTAGGTCGTTGTGGCGGTCGCGGTGAAGTTGCCCGCTTGAGCTAGGCCATCCACGTTTGATGTAAGTTCTACCAAGTTGGTTGACGCGCCCGAGTCATCTGCTTTGCGAACACCTCTAAACGGGGCATCAACACTGTCTGAAATGTCGGCAAGCGTGTTGTAAGTCGTGCCGATCTGTGTCGAAATGGCCCAGGCAAAGGTTACAAAAGTTCCCGATACAACCATTACGCCCTTGCCCGCCGTGGCCGTAAACGTCCCCGCCCCGCCAGCAAGCGCCCAGCCCGTCGTATTCGTGTCGAACGTGCCATTGGATATAAGGTTGGGGATAGCAGGAGCCGCGACCACGCCCCCGCCTTGCCCTAGACCAATAGCGCCAAGGGTGATCCCCATCGGCATTAGTTGAGCGCCACCAAGGCAGTTGCAGCCGTTCCCGTCGCGCGAACGTGGGTCGCCTCGATCGGGAATATCGTCCCGGCGGGAACGGCCGTCAGCACGACATCGGCGCTACTGCCACGGGGGCGAAGCGTGATGTTGCCCGCCCCCCCGACGTAAATTGCGCGGCACGGCGTCGCCAGCGGAGTGGTGTCGTGCGGAGTGATTGCCACGGCGTTGCGCGCCGAGCCGATGTCGTCTGCCATGTCGTGTCTCCTATGCCGCAACGGCGAGCGCGGGGGGCTCGTCGAGCACCGCGATGATGTCCTTGTCTTTCACGACGCGATACTTGACCCCGCCGCGTTCGATCAGCGCACCGGCGTGCTTGGCAAACATCACACGATCACCAACCGCGGGCTTGCGCGCACCTTCCGGCCATTCCGCATAGCCAAAGGCGTGGACCGAAACCGCGTCGATCACGCCCTCATGGATTGCCCACTCGTCACGCTCTTTCAGGTTGAGGATGATCCCGCCCGGCGTGGTCGTTTCCAGCGCATCGGGGCGGATCACCACGTTATATTCCATCGGGGCGAGCCCACTCTGCGAGGTCATTCAGTGTCTCCGTTGATGTCTTGCCAATCCGAATAAGAAGTGTCGCAAAGAGCACGATACGCATCCGCTCGCGTTCGGAGCACGTCGAGCTCGGCCTGATCCGCCTTGCCCAAATCCCAGCTTGCCGAGATCCATGCGTCACGATTGGCGTCCGCCGCCGTCATGCAAGCGGCCATGACCCACCGCGTGACCGGATTGTCGCGCCACTGCTCGAAATCCTCAGCCGATACCATTTGCGCCCATTTCCATGCCTGTCGTCAGAGCATCGCGCTCCAATTCCAATTTCGCCCGCTCGACGTCGATCATTGACCCCGCCGTCTTGACGCGCTCATGGTCGGCCTGGGCCGCATCCTTCGCGCCCTTCGCGATAATCGCCTGTGCCTGCGCTTCGGCGCGCGGATCTGGCTGCTGCGGTTGCGGAGGCGGAAGCAGCTTGTCGATGTCCTCGATGTCCGCCGCCTCATAGACCCGGCGCAGCGCCTCGCGAGTATCACCCTTAACCGCTGCAAGCTGCTCCATCGTGCTCATCAGGAACTGGCCCTTCGCCATCTTCTGCATCCGCGTGACGGACGAAGGATCAGACACGGGGCGAATATCCATGTCCTTTGACGAGAAATCGGCCGCGAAATCCGCCTCGGGATCGTCGAGCACTTCCATGTAATCCTGCGCCGCGGCCTCGCCACCGAACTTGCCGGTGTTGTCCCGCAACAGCGTATATTCGTCCTTTGCCGAGCGGAAATTGCGCTTCGCCGTGGCGTTGAAAACCTGCAAGCCCTGCTCGATCAGCGCCAGCGTGGTTCCCACCTGCCCGGTGTTCGACGCATCCCCGGTGATGACATCCTTGGCGCCCGCGATATTCTTCGCCGCTCCCATGATGAGGTCGAGCACTTGGAACGTAACCGGCGACACATTGGGCAGAGTCCGCTCGACGATACTCTCGCGAAGCGTCGCGCCCGATACCGGCACCGTCTTGTATTCACCCGGCATCATGCGAATGACGCCCGACTTGCCGCCCTGCAACCGAACTCCGGAGCCGATGAAGCCCCCGCCGGCTGTCTGAGCCGAGCCCGCATCCATAAGCTGGTTAATCGCGGTGTTGATGACATCCCCGAGCTGGTCGAGAATATGCCCCAGCCCCAAGTCGTAGAAATCGCCCTTGGGATGCGGAAACAGCCCGTATTTGGTGTAGAACTCGCTTTTCTTGATCGCGACGACCGTGCCATCCTCGCGGGTGCGAATGTCGTCCGCGCCGTAATTGGCTTCGATCCGGAGCACCTTGCGCGTTTCATGGTCCAGCGTGACGATGTAGGGCTCGCCAAACCCATCCCCGTCGAGGTCGAGGTAGCAATGCTGCTCGAGCAACAGGCGGCACTTCTTTTGAGCCTCCTCGTCAACGTCCAGATCGTTGTCGAAATAGACGCCATCGCGAATACGCCCGTCGATGTCGCGATAGGCAACGTCAGGCAATTCTTCGGTGATGCGTAGCGCCGTCACCAGCGACTTCGTGCCCTTTGGAACCAGCAACCGAAGCGCCGGGACCATCGCCGACTTCGACTCGTCCGTCTGGCTGTCCCACCATTGCTTGCGGAATACACAGCCCACGATCGGCAATTGCATTAGCAGCGCGTCGGTGTCGCTTTCCCAATCAGGCATCCGGTAGAACAGCACCGTGTTGAGATATTCGCTGACCCGCTTGGCGCGCTTGGCCTTCGATCCGGGCTGCACCTCAAACATGGGCTGCATCTGGCCTTGGGCATCCACTACGGGCTGTCCGTCCTGACCCATCATCGGAACCGGCATCATCTGCCCGGTCTGAGGGTTTTGCGCCATGACCGGGCGCCCATTATCCTGCCCGATGACCTTGCACAGAATGGCCTCGTCGCCCTTGACCAGCGCGGGATACATGCGGGCATTGAACTGGAGCGCCGCCTCAGTCAGCAGCGGGAACTTGATATTGCTCGCGCCCTTCCACGGATAATCCTTGACGCCGCCCTTATTGTCCTGAGCCGCCGCGTCGAGCGCCTTTTCGGCGACATCCGCCCAATCCTTGCGCTCAGCCTTGTCCTTTTCGTAATCGTCGCAGCAATCGATGCCGATCTTGACCAGCATTTCCGCGCTCATCGCGGGCGCGATATTGCCCGACGCATTGGCGAGGCGGGACAGCTTGTCGCCCGCCGACAGTTCTTCCTCAACGCGCTCAACAGCATCCTCCAGGCCGATCCTGTTGGGATCGGCATTGTCGGTGCCAAGCGGCAAGGAATAGACTGACTGCATTAGAAGCCGCGAGCCGCCATGCGTGCCTGGGTTTCGGCCAGCGTCTCTTGCGCCGCCATGTCAGCCTGATCGAACTGGCGCTCGGCAGCGACCTTCTTTGCGGCGACGGTCGGCTTGGCTTCCGCCGTTTCCTCGTTACGCGTGGTGCGCGTGACCTTCTTCTTCGGCGCAAGGGCTCGAGCCGTGTCGATCACCTTCTTGTCCGAAGCGTTGGCGCCTTTGATCCTTACCATATCATGTCTCCGTCAATCCAAGTTGGGGAATGAGCGGGTCGGCGATGAGCGCCACCCGAGGGATTGCCGTTGACCCCGCCCCGAAAAAGGCTGGATCAAAATACTGAGGGTCAAAATAACCGCCCAAGACGAAGAACACAGGCTGCGGAACCGGCGAAGGCGTCAGAACTAAAAGGCTGCTCGTATCGAACGCGTCACCGTCGAAGGTATCCGCGTCGAACGCCGCCATTACGCCGCCACCGCCTTGACGATAGCGAAGTTGACGATCGGCGCTTGGGCGGTGGTCGCGGCGGGCGTGAAGATTGAAATACGGAAAGACCCCGCCGCTACGTCCGTCACGAACGCCAGAAAGATGCCCGTCGCCTTGATCGAAACATTGATCGTGTCAGTCGCCGCGACCAGTGAGTTCGTGACCACAAAACTTTCAACGAGGCTCGCCGTGGTCGTTTTGCTGAACAGCGTAATCGATCCCGACGCCTTGCTTAGCGTCAGGCCCGTCACGCGGCTTGTGGGCTGCGTTACGACGCCCCCGGCACCCGTTGCGTAGCCGATAGCCGCCGATGCGCTCAACGGGGCTCCTGCGGAGCCTTGCGGACCTTGAATGCCCTGCGACCCCTGAGCCCCTTGCAACCCCTGAGGGCCAGTCTCTCCCTGCGGCCCCGCTACCGTTGATGCCGCTCCGGTCGGCCCCGCTGGACCTTGCGGACCTGTTGCGCCCGTATCGCCCTTCGCGCCCTGTGGACCAGCTACGGTCGAAGCGGCCCCGGAATTGCCGGTGTCGCCCTTTGGACCTTGCGGGCCGGGGACGTTGGAAGTTGGACCGGTCGGGCCTTGTGGTCCGGTGTTTCCAGTATCGCCCTTAGCGCCTTGGGGACCGGCGGCGCCCGCGCTGCCTGCCGGACCTTGTGCGCCGGCCTGTCCCGCTGCTCCAGACGGACCCTGCGGACCAGGTTGACCAGCACCCCCCGATGGCGCGTCGGTCTCCTCAATTAGGCCATTCGCAGCGAACCTAAGCCATTTCCCCGGCGTGCCTGTGATGAGATGATCGGCTTCCCAATCCGAACGCATCAGTTTGCGCGCAACTCCCAGAGAGGCGTGTTTGAATGAGACCATCCCAGCCTCCTAATATCCCGTCGCTGAGTTGCGGCCTTCGTATTCGGGCTCGTCGTCATCACCGTAGAAGGCGGGAGCAATCGGGATCGCAAAGGTCAACGCGGCGGCATCTCCAAGATCGGGGGAAAAGCCGAGCCGCTCCTTGATCTTGTCTTTTGCCTCCAGCAACAACTCATTGTTGGAGTTGTAGCGAGTCGCCTGATTACCCCACACCACCGATGTCAGATCGGCCTGCAAAACGTCGTCGTCGGGTATATCCACGCCAGCAGGATCGTTGAACCAGTCCCGGAGCAAGTCCCACATCTCGGCGCGGCGATTGGCGTAAAGCTCATCGCCAGTAGGGCCGACGCCAAGCGGCGAAGATCCAAAGTTGATCGCGTTGACGATGTTACCGTAGCCTAACTCGGCTAGCCTGTCGTAAATCGGAGCGCCTAAGCCGCCTACGTCGATGTTGACCGCTTCCGGACGATACATCTGGATCAAGCGAACCACCTTGCCGACGATCAGCATGGTATCTGTGAAATCCCACCGCTCGCAGACCACTTGCCCCATCGTGCGACCCCGGCGGTCGATCGCTCCAGTCTTGTCACCACCGCGGGCCGGATCGATCCCGATGATCAACGGCCCTTGCGAGATCACCCTAGCCTTACGGGCCTGAGCGATCTTCGGCGACGGAATGAAGCTGTTGCCCGCCGTTTGGAACGCCTCGGCAGCGGAAGATGGATATTCCTGCTTGAACTTCCAACAGGGCTCGTCAACGCTTTGGGCGGTGAGAGTAGCCATGCCCCGGTTCTTCTGGAACGCCCAATATAGCTGATCGAAGTCGATGGAAGCTGCCGACTGATATTCAAGCCATTTCGAGGACGGCGACCACCCTAGCGGGGCAGGCTCCCGATACCCGTCGTCCCAATACCAGGGGAGGAATATCGCTTCCTCGACGCTATCCCCCCGCTCGGCAGCAGCGTAGCGCCTCTGGAATACGTTGCCGATCCCGTTGGCCGTGCTTTCCAGTATCTTTTCGGTCCCGGCGCTGTCGGCAATCGCTTGCTCGACACCATCGATATGATCTTCGGCATTCGGCCAGAACGCCACTTCCGAGCCGTGAAACAACTGAATCGTATCGGAGCGGCCAACACCCTTCGTCCCCGCGGTTGCCACAATGTAGCTACTGTCGCGCCCGTCGAAAGCCAGTTCCTTCGCGTTCGCGGCAACAGTGGGATGAGTCAACCCTTCCGGCGCGCGCTCCTGAAAGCGCTTCGTCATCTTGAACAGATTATCTGTTGCGGCCTGTTCATGGGTAAGAATGAAAGCCTTGAGGCCTCTCCCATCCCGCTTCCACATGCGCCAGAAAAAGCGGCCCTGAATGTAGGTCGATGAGCCCATTTGACGGCCCTTGAGGACCACCGCCCGCACCTTGCCTGTCCTGCGGACTTGATCCTCCAACTTGTCGTGCAGTCGCTTCTGGGCTGCGTTGAGCACGAACGGGACCACCTCGCCGGATTTGGTCCTGATCCTCAGAAATGCCTTGGCGAAATAAGTGAAGTCGCCGCTGAGGCGCTCGAGCTTGCGCTGCTGCTCAATTGTCAGGGAGGGCGTCGAGCGCGCTGCCAATGCCGATGTTGCCACTATGCTCCACCTGCTGCTTGTCGCCGTAGACCTTGGGTTTCAGCTTGGCCGCACGCCACTTGTAGGCGTCGATCTTCACACGATCCGCTGCGGCTGTCTCAACCGTGCATTTGTCGGCTGTCTCAAGAATGAGGTCATCCATGTGATCGCCCTGCATCTCTCGCGTGCGCGCATACCTGGTCGCAAAATTCTCATCGGCATCAAGCCAACGATTAACTGACGCTCGGTTTGGCATATCGTCCCCGGCGCATATTTGCCTGAGGCTTTCACCTTCGGACAGTCGGTCCAGGATGCTGTCCGCTATCTCTTGCGTGTAGCCGCTTGGCCTACCCACGGCGATTGCTCTGCCACGCCAACACGCATTGCCCCGCTTCGTATGCTATCAGGGCTGTGACGATGCCACCGACGATCGCGAGGCCCGTCCTCATAGCAACGGCACCAGCATCGACGCCACGACGCAGGCCAGGCCAGCGGGGACGAACGAACCATGCGACACGCGCGGGATCGCAGCGAGCACGAACAGGATCAACGCGACGAGCAAGAGTATGACGATCAGCATTACGCGCTCCTTGATCTATTCCCCGCCACGCACGAACAGGTGCTCACCGCGCTGGCCGCAGCCAATTCATTGTTTGCGTGAGGTGTTGTCGTGGCGGGGATTCGGCGCGGCTCAGGGGTGCCGGGCCGAAACTGGAATGCTTTGGGCAATTCTAAAGCGGTAGCCCGCCGACGCATTATCGGCTTGCTCTACGGAGGTGGTCGGTTGGCCCGTGGGACTTCGGCCATCCTTACAACCCGATCCTGCCAGTCCGGCATTCCGATCGGGGCGCCTCCTACGCAGCCCTCTTGCGAGCCGCATCGCCCATCAGGGCTTCCACCTCCCCTATATCATTCAGATGGAAAAGGGAAGTGGGTATTTTCACAGGGAAATTATCGCCGTTGAAACAGACCAGCGTGTGGACAAGATCGGATCGTTCGATCACGCCTTTCTTGCCGCCGAAGCTACCACCCTCCACACTGACACTGGAACCGGGACGTAATGCCTCCAAGGCCTTCTTGCGCGGCGTACGCTTGAACTCGATGTAGCGCAGCCCGTCGAGGGATAGGTCGCTGACCAGCGGAATCTTGTCGTGGACGTGCAGGACCGAGAAGCTGGCGTGCGACGGCTCATTGGCCTGGCGCCGCGGCTTGACCGGCATCGCAGCCAGCTCGAGCAGGTCGATCAGGTGATACACCCTGGCAAAGACATAGCTCGGCATGATCGGCAGTTGGATCGTTCGCCTCACATTGGCGCGGGGGACGCGGATGGTTCGTGTCTCCACCGGGGTCCATGCGTCGTAGCCGTCCGCACGAAGCGTTTCGGCAAGGCGAAGCGTTTTGCTGCCAGAGGTTCGCAAAATGCACCAGTCGCTCATATGCGGGTTGCCTTGGGTTCTTTGAGGATACGGGGCATTACAGGGCTCCTTGGGCGCATGGCGTTGCCACCGGGCTTGCCAGTCCTAAGGGACCGGAGCCGCCTTCGCGTCTCCGCGCTCCGCGTGGCATCCCTTGCGCGGTCATGCTGCTACTTTCACGTCAGCAAACATTCCGCCGTCACTGGCGAGGCGGTGGCGGGCGATCTCTGCATATTCAGGATTAAGCTCGATCAAGATGGCGTCGCGACCAAGACGATCGGCGACCATGCCAGTTGTGCCTGCGCCACCGAATGGGTCCAAAACCGCTCCGCCTTTCGGGCATCCGGCAAGGATGCACGGCTCGATTAGCGCTGGCGGATAGGTGGCGAAGTGTGCTTCGCTAAAGGGCTGCGTCGCGATTTCCCAGACGCTGCGCTTATTGCGGCTAGTACCGACGCCGACTTGTGACATGTCGCGCTCGGGACGGTTCGCCCCATTTCCGCGAAACGCATTGGGTCCACCGCCTCTACTGACTGCCTTCATTGCTCCGTTTGTTTTACCCGGAACGCGCTCTGATCCCACTTGGTCGGGTATGTTCTGCAAGAGACGCGCCACGCTGGCAGCAGCAATCGGCTCGGCAATGGCGTCTTGATCAAAGTAATAACGCGGACTCTTTGACAGCAAAAACATATACTCATGAGCCTTGGTGCAGCGGTCGCGGACACTCTCCGGCATCGGGTTTGGCTTCGACCAGATAATGTCCTGCCGCAGATACCAACCATCGGCGCGAAGAGCGAAGGCAAGCATCCAAGGTATCCCGATCAGGTCTTTCGTTTTGATGCCAGGAAGTTTATCCTTCGCTATTCCCGCCGGCGAAGCCTCCTGAGTTCGTGTGCTCGTAAGTCCAGACTTGTCCTGTCCCGCCATCGAGCCCTTGGCGCTTGCGGAATAGCTATCACCGATGTTCAGCCACAGCGTGCCGTCATCGCGCAGGACGCGGCGGACCTCTCGGAACACTTCGACCATGCCCGCGACAAATTCGTCGGGCGTCGGTTCAAGGCCCATTTGTCCAGCATGCCCGTAATCCCGCAAGCCGAAGTAGGGCGGCGACGTGACGCAGCAATTCACGCTGGCGTCGGGCAACTCGCGCAGCCGCTCACGGCAGTCGCCCAAGAGGATGCGAACGGTCATGCCGCGATAGCGATTGAAGTGGCGAAGCCAGCGAGATGCGTAGCGGCTCGACCGGAGGCGAAAGCGCGGGCCGTAAGGCATCGCCCAACCTCAGTATTCACAACCCTTCTCCCTCATATAAGGATAGAACATCGGTCATCATGCGTTCCCTATGCTGGCAATGAGCTTGCGGACCTCGGCACGCATCACCCGTTCCGATCCATGAAGCGGATGATGTTGCCGTCCTCGTCTCGCGACGGGCTTCCATCGGCTTCTAGCCGCGTGTTGACGAAGTAGGGGCGGTCGGAATCTCTAACAAAATTGCGCCGGTTGGTCTCGGCAACGTATTGATCCAGGTCGCGGGTGGGCGCGTTGTGCTGCGGCGCCATGAAGGGGTTATTGGCCATAGGTGCCCTCGATCATTCTGGTGAAACTGGAAGGTTGAAGCATGAAGTCGATCCCGGCTTTCCAGCCTCGATCATTCTCGCCGCAAAGGAACGGCGAGCGGGGCACGGACCAAATGGCTTCCGTGATGTCCTCGATCGGATTGCGCTTGATGAAGGTCGCCAGCTTCTTGCGCCGGTCGGGTGTCAGTCGGGCTTTGTGAACGCCTGTCGTCTCCGCCATCGCGTTCCATGCCTCGATGACCTGCTCTGGCTTCACCTTCTGAATTTCAGCGGTGGGGGGCGTAGTTTCGTTAGAAACTACAGAGGGGGAAGGGTTCAAGGAGGGTTCGGGTCCAGCAGGTTGACTGGTGGGGTCGATTTCCTTGACCGGTCCAGCAGGTTGACCGGTCAATTTCCTTGACCCCTTGTCGGCGTGGCACTTGACCAGGGGTAAAGCCTCGACCACGGCGACATTGAGATGATATTCGACGGTGTAGCCGTTCGGGCTTTTGCGCTGACCACGCTCGCTTACGATGCCCTCGGCGACGAATCCTTTGATGGTGTCGATGACGGTCTGTTTGGAGCAGCAAAGCTCGTCGGCCATCGTTTGCTTCGCGGCCCAGATGCCCGATCCGTCGTCGCTCGCTTTGTCCGCCATTAAGACAAGCACGGCTTTTCGCATCGACGTGCGGAGATCGCGCTTATAGGCGAGCGAGATAAGATGGTTGCTCATTGCTGAGCCACCGCCGCCGAAACCTTGTTCCAGCAGACTTTGCAGAAGTAGAGAAACTCCCCTCGCTGGCTCCGGATGTTGGCGCTAAGCGTGACGTCAACCGCGTCTAGGACTTCATCTAACCCGATG
>JAZKHF010000187.1:0-3746 GCA_040385545.1 Pseudomonadota bacterium | reverse complement strand
CGGGGTTGGGCACGCTTGGGTCGCGCCTGTTCAATGACAGCAAGGGTCCGTGGGGACCGAAGTCGGATGCCGGCGGCAGCGACGGCGGCGATGTCGATCCGCCTAACGGGCCGATCCCTGGACCATGGGGCAATGAACGCCCCACCCCGCGCGGCGGGCAGGGGAATTTCGGTTCTCCCGGTCTCGACGCTTTTATCGAGCGCAACCGGCGCCGCTTTGGCGGCGGCTTCGACGGCAGTGGTCGCGGCGGCGGCATGGGGCGGCCGAATGGTTTGAAGTTGCTGTGGATCGCGCTCGCGGTGCTTGCGGCCGGCATGTTGCTTACCACCATGCACCGCATCGGGCCGGAGGAACGCGGCGTCGTGACCTTGTTCGGCCGCTATTCCTCCACCCTGCAGCCGGGGATCAGCTTCACGCTTCCCGCCCCCATTGCGCGGGTCGAAAAGGTCAATGTCTCGCAGATCCGCGAGATTTCGCTTGGCTCGGCGGCGGAAGAGACGCTGATGCTGACCGGCGATCAGAATATCATCGACATTGCCTATCAGGTCCGCTGGTCGATCAAGGATCCTGAACAATTTCTGTTCGAGCTGCGTACGCCCGAAGACACGATCCGCCAGGTCGCCGAAAGCTCGATGCGTCAAGTTGTCGCGCAGGTGAGCCTGCAGGATGCCATCGGCAATCGTCGCGGCGAAATTGAAGGCAATGTTCAGGACGAGATGCAGCGCACGCTCGACCGCTATCGCTCGGGCGTCACGATCCGTGGCGTCGCCATCCGGCAGGCCGATCCTCCGGGTGCGGTGAATGACGCGTTTAAGGAAGTCACCGCCGCTCAGCAGGATGCCGAAACCGCGCGCAACCGCGCCACGGCCTATGCTCTCCAGCTGCGTCAGCTTGCCCAAGGTGAAGCGACGGCGTTCGACCAGGTGTATATCCAGTATGAATTGTCGCCCGAAGTGACAAAACGACGGCTTTATTACGAGACCATGGAGCGGGTGCTCAACGGGGTCGACAAGACTATCATTGAAACCCCGAACGGTGTGACGCCGTATCTCCCCTTGCCGCAGATCCAGCGCAACACCACGACCGAGAGCCGCGTCGCTCCGGAAAGGACGCCCGCCCAATGATCGCCTCCCTTCGCCAGCATCCGGTGATGATCGCGGTGATCGGCGCTATTCTGCTGATCGCCCTCCTCGGCAGCGTTACGATCGTGCCGGAAACCAAGCAGGGCGTGGTCATCCGCTTTGGTGAGGTGATGCGGATCGTCAATCGGTACGAACCTGGCGAACGCTTTGGTGGGCCTGGTCCCGGCCTCAATGCGAAAATCCCGTTCGCCGAATCGATCGTGTGGATCGACAAGCGCGTGCGCGATCTCGACATGGACCGGCAGCAGGTGCTGTCAATCGACCAGCGCCGACTGGAGGTTGATGCCTTCGCCCGATACCGGGTCGTCGACCCGTACAGAATGTATATCGCGGCACGGTCGGAAGATCGGGTCGAGATAGCGCTGAAGCCCATTCTCGGCTCGCAGCTTCGCAACGAACTTGGCAAGCGCCCGTTCGCATCGATGCTCAGCCCCGAACGTGAGGGCGCAATGGAGAACATCCGGCGGGGTATGAACCGCATCGCGCGCCAATATGGCGTCGAGGTAGTCGATGTCCGTATCAAGAAGGCCGATTTGCCCGACGGCACGCCGCTGGAATCCGCCTTCGCGCGGATGCGTAGCGCGCGTCAGCAGGAAGCGCAGTCGATCCGGGCCGAGGGTAATAAGACCGCGCAGATCATTCGTGCGACGGCCGACGCGGAAGCCGCCAAGATTTATGCCGCCAGCTTCGGCAAGGATCCCGCCTTCTACGATTTTTACCGCGCGATGCAGTCCTATCAGCGGACCTTCATCGGCGATGGCACCAATAAATCCTCGTCGACCAACATCATCATGTCGCCGAACAGCGAATATCTGAAGGAATTCGCTGGACGCTAAGGCACCTTATTGTTCAAATCGCGTTCATGCGCTCGACCTACCGTCGTCCCATCAACGTCAGCAAGCGAGCGAGAATATTATGGTTTCGAAGGAGAAGAGTCCCGTGCGTTACGCCTATGGAGTAGCCACCGCTTTGTTCGTCGGGGGGACCGCTTTTTCACTCGCCACTGGTCAGGCCGGCGCGCAGGTTGCCCAGAATGCGCCTGCCGCCTTGGCTCCTGCCGGAGCGCCCGGTTCATTCGCCGATCTTGCTGCCCGGTTGCAGCCTGCGGTCGTGAACATTTCCACCAAGCAGCGCGTGCCGGTGCGAGCCCAGGCCGACCCGTTCGAGGAGTTCTTTCGCCGCTTCGGCAATCCCAATGGACCGCAAGCCAATCCCCAGGGCCCGCAGGGTCAGCAGGGTGCCCCCGGCCGAACGCGCGAAGCCGGTTCGCTTGGCTCGGGATTCATCATTTCCGCGGATGGCTACGTCGTCACCAACAACCATCTCATCCAGAGCGCCAGTGGCACCGGGACGGTCGATACCGTCACCGTCATCCTGACGAACCGCAAGGAATATACCGCCCGCATCGTCGGCCGCGACAGCGCGTCCGATCTCGCGTTGCTGAAGATTGACGCCACCGGCCTGCCGTTCGTCAACTTCGGCGATTCGCAGCGCGTCCGCGTCGGCGACTGGGTGCTTGCGATCGGCAATCCCTACGGCCTTGGTGGAACGGTGACCGCCGGGATCGTCTCGGCACTTCATCGCGGCATCACCGGGATCGGTGCGTACGACCGCTACATCCAGACCGACGCCAGCATCAACATGGGCAACTCCGGCGGCCCGATGTTCGACCTCAGCGGCAATGTCATTGGCGTCAATTCCGCGCTCATTTCGCCGACCGGTGCCAATGTCGGCATTGGCCTTGCCATCCCCGCTGAACTCGCCCGCCCTGTGATCGAATCCTTGCGCCGCGGCCAGCGTCCGCAACGCGGTTATCTTGGCGTCAGCCTGCAGCCGCTCGACGAGAATATCGCCGGTTCGCTGGGCCTGCAAAAGGACATGGGCGAGCTCGTCCGCTCCGTCGTTCCTGGTCAAGCCGCGGCCCGCGCTGGTCTCCAGCAAGGCGACGTCATCCTTCGCGTCAACGGGCGGGAAGTGACGCCCGACGAGACTGTGTCCTTCCTGATCGCAAACACCACGGTCGGTTCCAGAGTGCCGGTCGATATCGTTCGCGGCGGTCGTCGCCAGACGGTGACCGTCGTTGTCGGCCAGCGCCCGACCGAAGAGCAGCTGGCTGCACAGGTTGGCGGAGCCGGTGAAAACGCGCCCGACGACACGCTTACGCCGCCGGCCGCCGGCACCCAGTCGATCGGCCTGACCTTGGTCCCGCTGACGCCCGAGCTTGCCCGCCGATCCAATCTTCCGGCCACTGCCCGGGGTGTCATCATCAGCGCGGTCGATCCGGCCAGCGATGCGGCGGAAAAGGGGCTTCGTCCCGGTTTCCTGATCATCTCCGTCAATCAACAGCCGGTGACTTCGCCTGCCGAGGTTACCGCCGCGGTTGCCGCCGCTCGCCGAGCAGGCCGCACGAGCGTGTTGCTATTGGTCAGGAGTGGAGCGACGCCCGAAGCCTTTGTCGGAATCGATATCGGCGCCAATTAAGCGTTCGGTCGATCGAAAGGATTAGGCCTAACCGCTTGCCCGCGCTCGCTCTTCCGGCCTAGGCTATAAGCCTAGCCGGACGAGGGACCGACACATGGGCGATCAGCCGACCAATATCTTTAT
>JAZKHF010000186.1:0-2034 GCA_040385545.1 Pseudomonadota bacterium | reverse complement strand
TCGGCGCGGTTGGCGCCGCGGCGACGATCTTCTTCGCTTATGTCGGCTTCGACGCGGTTTCGACCGCCGCCGAGGAAACCAAGAATCCGCAGCGTAACGTGCCGATCGGTCTGATCGGCAGCCTGCTGTTCTGCACCGTCTTCTACATCCTGGTCGCGGCGGGCGCGGTCGGAACCATCGGCGGGCAGCCGATCATGGGTCCGAACGGCATCCCCTTCCCGGCCGGATCGGAAGAGCTCGCCCGTCAATGCGCGATGGTCGAACATAGCGCAAAATTGGTCTGCTCGAACGAGGCGCTCGCACACGTGTTGAGGACGATCGGGTTCGGAACGGTCGGCAACATGCTCGGCTATGCCGCAATCCTGGCGCTTCCGTCGGTCATCCTGATCTTGCTGTTCGGCCAGACGCGCATTTTCTTCGTCATGGCGCGTGATGGCTTGCTTCCGGAGAAGCTGGCCGAGGTTCATCCCAAGTGGAAGACCCCCTACGTCGTCACCGCCCTGACCGGCATCGTGGTGGCGGTTGCGGCGGCCTTCCTGCCGGTCGGACAGCTCGCCGATATCGCCAATGCGGGAACGCTCTATGCCTTCCTGATGGTCGCGGTGGCGGTGATGATCCTGCGCAAGCGCGATCCGGGCCGCAAACGGGCGTTCAAGGTGCCGGGGCTGATGATCGTCGGTCCCTTGACGATCGCCGGGGCCTTGTTCCTGTTCCTTAACCTGCCGACGACGGCGATGCTGGTGCTGCCGATCTGGTCGGCGATCGGCTTCCTGATTTACTTTGGCTACAGCCGCCGCAAGAGCCACCTCGGCCACGGCGTGGTGGTCGTGCCCGAGGCGGACGTGGACGCCATCCCGCCGCATATCCCGGGGATCGATGTCCCCAAGGATTGAGGCTCGTTCGATAAAGAAAAAGGGCGGTCCCGAAACGGGCCGCCCTTTTTCGTTGTCCCTCCCTGAAGAGGGAGGGGAGTAGCTAGCCCAGCAACCCGCCCGCCAGTTTACGCAAGTCCTTTTCCGGGCGCGCGCCATAATGCTGGATCACTTCGGCGGCGGCGATGGCGCCCAGCTTGAGCGACTGCTCCAGCCCCAGCCCGCGTGCTTCGCCGGCCAGGAAACCCGCGGCGAACAGATCGCCCGCGCCGGTGGTGTCGACCAATCGCTCGATCGGTTCGGCGCGGACCGATGCCCGTTCCTCCCCGCGCACCGCGACCGCGCCCTGCTCGCTGCGGGTCACGACGAGGATCGGGACCTGCGCGGCCAGTTTGGCCAGCCCGGTATCGAAGTCGCTTTCACCGGTCATGGCCGCAAGCTCGGCCTCGTTGGCGAACAATATGTCGATCTTGCCGGCGTCGATCAGCGACTGGAATCCCTCCTTGTGGCGGTCGACACAGAAGGTGTCGCTGAGCGTGAAAGCGACCTTTCGCCCAGCATCGCGCGAGGCCGAGATCGCCGCTTCCATCGCCGCGCGTGGCTCGGCCGGATCCCACAAATAGCCTTCGAGATAGAGGATGGCGGAATCGGCAACGCGCGCGGGATCGATGTCCTTTGCCTCCAGCCGCTGCGCCGCACCAAGAAAGGTGTTCATCGTCCGCTGTGCATCGGGAGTGACCAGGATCAGGCTGCGCGCGGTGGCGCCGACATCGCTGCGCGCGGGGACGAGGAAATCGACGCCCAGGCTTTCCACGTCATGGCGATAGATGTCGCCCAGTTCGTCGTTCGCGACCTGCCCGATGAAACCCGCCTTCAGCCCAAGCGAGGCGAGGCCCGCGGCGGTGTTACCGGCCGATCCGCCGCTGATCTCGCGGCCCGGCTTCATCTCTCCATACAGCCTTACGGCCTCGGCCTCGTCGATCAGCCGCATCGATCCCTTGTCGAGCTTCTGAGCCGACAGGAAAGCGTCGTCGGCATCGGCAATGACGTCGACGATGGCATTGCCGATGCACAGCACATCGAGGCGGGGAGCAGTCATATTGGGGATCCTGTCGCGGATATGAGGGATTTCGGCGGCGGTTAGCCTTGCCCCATGCCAAGC
>JAZKHF010000185.1:0-3300 GCA_040385545.1 Pseudomonadota bacterium | reverse complement strand
CCGGCGGCATTGGCCGCGCCGATGACCAGCGGAAACATCAGCCCGATGCCGACGATCGAATGGAAGAACAATGTCGAAACGGGGTTGTCGTCCTTGGCGAACGGATTGTGGCCGCGCAGCTTTTCAATTGCGAAGGCGAGCGGCAGGATCGCGGCCATGGCGTAAACGGCCATCCAGCCCACGACCGAGTCCGGCACGAGCAGGGCGGCAACGCCAATCGCCGACCAGACGATCAAGCCGGCCATCGGCATGGAGATGGTGCTTGCCGCGCGAAATTGATCGCGCCGTTCTTCCAGGGTGATCATGAAGTCATGCTTACGTTGCATCGGCGCGGCGTCAATGGCCGCCGCTCACCCGTGCGATGCCAACTTCTGCCCTCCCGCCATTCGTCGAATAAACGCAGTGTTAATTCCCGATTCCGATTGCGGATCGATGACGTCGCCTTAGGGTGCCGCCCACGCGACTTTTTCCTTCGGAGTTTCCATACCATGCGCATCGCCCTTCGTTCGCCGCTTCTCCTCGCCAGCGCCGCGCTGCTCGTCACGCTGCCTGCTGTTCCCGTTGTCGCGCAGTCCGCGGCTGCCACCGCCGCACCGACGCCGGTTCCGGCACTGATTTCCAAGGTTACGATCCCGCACAAGAAATTCGTTCTCGCCAATGGCCTGACCGTGCTGGTGCATGAGGATCGCAAGGCACCGGTGGTCGGGGTCGCGATGTGGTATAATGTCGGGTCGAAGGACGAGCCCAAGGGCAAGACCGGGTTCGCGCATTTGTTCGAGCATCTGATGTTCAACGGATCGGAAAACCTGCCCGAGGATTTCTTCAAATATCTGCAGCAGATCGGCGCCACCGATTATAACGGGACGACCAATTTCGACCGCACCAACTATTTCCAGACGACGCCGCGTGGCGCCCTGGAACGGGTGCTGTTCATGGAAAGCGACCGCATGGGCCATTTGCTCGGCGCGGTCAGCCAGGGCGTCCTCGATAACCAGCGCGGCGTGGTGCAGAACGAAAAGCGGCAGGGCGACAATCAGCCCGGCGGCCTGACGTTCTACGAAATATTGAAGGCGCTGTTTCCCGAAGGTCATCCCTATCACCACTCGGTGATCGGTTCGATGGCGGACCTTGATGCCGCCAGCATGGCCGACGTTCGCAACTGGTTCATCGACAAATATGGCCCCAACAATGCGGTGCTCGTGTTGGCCGGCGACATCAACGAGGCCGAGGCCCGGCCCCTGGTCGAAAAATATTTCGGCAAGATCAAGCGCGGCCCGGTCAACAATCCGGCCAAGGCCGCGATCCCGACCCTCAGCGCGCCGAAATCCCTGGTCATGAAGGACCGCGTCGCCGCAACCCAGGTCTCGCGTTACTGGCCGATGCCCGGCCTGCTCGACCGGCAGCTGGTCGCACTTGATGTGGGTGGATCGGTGCTCGGCGGACTCGCCAGCTCGCGGCTTGAAAAGATCCTTGTGCGTGATGAGAAGATTGCCACTTCCGTCTCGGCGGGACTGTTCCCGGCCCAGCGGGTAGGGATTTTCTATGTTGATGTGACGGTCAAGCCGGGTGTCGATCCGGCATTGGTCGAACGGCGGGTCGACCAGATTATCGCCGATTATGTCGCCCAGGGCCCAACCGCGGATGAAGTGCGGCGGGCATCGACGTCGGAAGTGGCGCAACGCATCCGCGGGCTGGAATCGGTCGGCGGTTTCGGTGGCAAGGCAGTCACGCTGGCGGAAGGCGAGGTGCTTGCGGGCGACAGCAATTTCTACGCCAAGACCCTCGCCAATTATGCCACCGTAACGCCGGCTGAAATTCGCACGGCGATGAACCAGTGGCTGACCCGCCCGGCCTTCTCGCTCAAGCTGGAGCCGGGCGAGCGCCCGGCCTATGAAGAAGCCAAGTCGGTCGCCGCCGCCGGTGCGGCTAAGCCTGACCCGAAGCAGACCGCCGGACCGCGCGGTCCAGCACGTCCGATCCCGCCGCTCAGCCCGCTCGCGGCCCTGGACTTCCCCGACATCAGCAACACCCGCCTGTCGAATGGAATCGAAGTCGAATATGCGCAGCGCACCGCGGTTCCGATCACCCAGGTGGCGCTAAGCTTCGACGCCGGTGACGCGGCCGACCCGGCCGACCGCCGGGGCCTGCAGCTGATGACCATGGCGATGCTCGACGAAGGCACGTCGACGATGAGCGCACAGCAACTGGCCGAGGCCCGCGAAGGGCTAGGTGCGCAGATCAGCGCCGGTGGATCGACCGACCGATCGACAGTCTATTTGTCGGCGATGAGCCCCAATCTGGGCGCATCGCTCGGGCTGTTGGGCGCGACCGTCAAGGATGCGGCGTTCGTGCCGGCCGAGATCGAGCGCGTCCGTACCCAGCAGATGACGTCTGTCGCGCAATTGAAGAAGGACCCCAATGGCATGGCGCAGCGCACGCTGCCCACCTTGCTGTACGGCGCGGCACATCCTTATGCGGTGGTCCGTGGCGGGGATGAGGGGGTGCTGAAGTCACTCACTCGCGATGAACTGCTTGGCTTCCGCGATCGCTGGCTGCGCCCGGACAATATGAAGGTCTATGTCGTGTCCGACCGGCCGCTGGCCGAAATTACGCCGCTGCTGGAGGCCGAGTTTGGTCGCTGGGCGGCACCGGCAGTGCCCAAGGGTGCCAAGGCTTTCGGTGCCATTCCGGCGCGCGCCGCAAGCCCGCGGATCGTATTGATCGACCGGCCCCAATCGCCGCAGTCGATCATCTATGGCGGTCAGATCACGCCGGTGGATCCCAAGAGCGGGACCGAAGCGCTGGGCGCCGCCAACGATGTACTCGGCGGCAACTTCCTGTCGCGGATCAACATGGACCTGCGCGAGAGCAAGGGCTGGTCCTATGGTGTCCGGGGCGGTGCCAGCCTCAACGAACGTGCGGTGCCGTATATCGTCAGCGCACCGGTCCAGGCCGACCGTACCGGCGATTCGCTGGTCGCACTGAACGAGCAGTTCGCTGGCTTCTTCGGTGACAAAGGCGTCAACGCCGAAGAACTGGAGCGGACCATTGCCAATCGCGTCAATGGCCTGCCCGGACAATATGAGACGTCGGACGCCGTCCTCAACGCGATGATTTCTAACGACCTTTATGGTCGTCCGGACAATTATCAGGAAACACTGGCGGCCAAATATCGGGCGTTTGCAGCGGGTGATCTCGACTCTGCCATGCGAACTGCCGTCGATCCCAAGGGTTTCGTCTGGATTGTGGTCGGCGACGCCGCGAAGATCCGCCCGCAACTCGACAAGCTCGGCATGCCGA
>JAZKHF010000184.1:0-8113 GCA_040385545.1 Pseudomonadota bacterium | reverse complement strand
GCCTTCGTCACCGATTTCCTCGCTGATATCGACATCGCCCTGCACGACCATACCCGCGAAAATTGCTGCGCCGGCAATCAAGACTGAACCGATCCGTCCCACTGTTCCGCACTCCGAATTACTGTCTCACTGATATAAGACAGTCAGGACCGCGAGGGAAGGGGCAAGTTGGCGCCTAGATCACCTTGTCGCCGAAATCCTCGTCGCGATAGCTGCGTTCACCGCCGGGCGCGGCATAGCCTTCGACACCGGGCTCTTCATCTTCCTCGGGCTTGCCGTCGATCGCCCACGGGCCGGGGCCGGCGAGTGCGATGAACAGAAAGACGAAGCAGAACAGGATCGCCGCATCGCCGCCATTGAGCGACGGGTAGAGATCCTTGGGGGCGTGGAACATGAAGTAGGCGACCGCCATTTCGCCCGACAGCAGAAAGGCGACCGGACGGGTGAAGAAGCCGACCAGCACAAGCGATCCGCCGACCAACTCGAGCAAGGCGCCGAGCCACAGGATATCGCCCGGCTCGGGCGCTGGCATGCCTTCGGGCATCGGTGGGAAGCCGAACAATTTGCTCGTCCCGTGAAGGATGAACAGCAGAGCCGCGACGATCCGGAGAAGGCTTTGCGCCTGGCCCGCGTACCGATCCTTGAACATGATGAAACTCCCCTGATTGCCCTTCGGCAGCAAGCTGCATCAGTGCTGCCGACGTGTCAACGAAACTGCAAAAAAGGATGAAGGAAAGGCGCCGCGACGAATGCCGCGACGCCTTCACTTAGTTTAGTTGGAGGACAAGCTATAGATCAACCTTGGCCTGATGCTCCTCGGTATGCTCCTTGCCGGGATCAACGTTGAACAGGGCTTTGAGGGCCGCCGCCTTGAGCGTCGCGCCGGGGGTGGCCTCCCACACGTCAGCGCTCTCCGTGTCGAAGCGCAATAGGGTCAGGTCGGGATCGTCCTTTCCATCCTTATACCAGCTCGCAATGAACGGATTCCACAGGCGGTCGACCACTGACCGGTCATTGGATGGAACAAGTGTGCCGTGGATATGGGCGAACAAATTGTGGCTCTTACTGGCGAAGGTCGCGACCGCCCGGCTGCTTTGCGTCACTGCCTGTCCGACACCGTCGGTCCTGGAGCCGAAGAAGTAGATCTGACCTCCATCATCCTTGTCGCCGTCTTCCGGAACATCGATCTGCGCGGTCATCGGGCGGGTGCGATCGTCCTCGACACCTTTCAGGCCAAGCATGATGAACGGGCTGTCATTGAGTTCTTTCCAGAACTTCTTGCGGAGAGCGATCTCGGGGCTGTCGTCATTGCCAAACATGGGGAGCTCCTTGGGTTGGTTCGTTGTCAGAACGACCAAGGCACGACCGGCGTTCCCTAACGCAGGCGCTTGACCATCATTCTTCCGTTATCGCCGACCTTGGTGCCAAAGTTGGGCACAGCGGCAATCAGGTCGCTAAGGCGCGTAAAACCATAATTGCGAACCGCGAAGCTGGACACGGCCTTGGCGCGCTGGCCCATTTCGGACAGCGAAGCATAGCCTTCTTCGTCGCGCTTCGAGGCCTTGAATGCCGCCCCCAAAACCTGCAGCAATTCGGCGTCGACCTGGCGCTGGCCGCCGCGGGCCGCCGGCGCTTCGAGCGCGTCTTCCTTATCGCTGACGAGTGCGGCCACATCGAAAAACCGCGTGCAGCTTTGTTGAAAACTATGCGGGGTCTTGGTGGTGCCGAAACCATAGACCGGAAGGCCGTCTTCACGGATGCGCTGTGCCAGTGGCAGGAAATCGCTGTCACTCGACATGATGCCGAAGCCGTCGACGTGCCCGCGATAGAGCAGATCCATGGCGTCGATCGTCATCTTCATATCGGCCGCGCTCTTGCCCTTGACGACATCAAACTGCTGGACCGGAACGATCGAGTGGAGTCCGGAAAGGTTGCCCCAGCCCTTGAGGCTGGGTTTGGACCAGTTGCCGTAGGCCCGGCGGACGTTGATCGTCCCCAGTTCGCCCAGCACGAGCAAGACTTCGTCAAGGTGATCGGGACTGGCGTTATCGGCGTCGATCAGCAGCGCGATATTCAATTCCGGCTCGAACCGGCGATCGTCGTCGTTCATCGTGGGTTCTTCCTTTCAGGCTTCATACGGCATCGGGGGCGGAACGAAAACGCGGTTGATGCGCTTTTGGTTTAGTGGGCGCGGAAGCGCATTGTGAAAGGTTCTATGATGAAAAAGCTCTTTCTTGCAGCCGCGGTTGCATCGATCCTCCCGCTGTCGGCGTGCGCGACCAATCCCTATGGCTACAATGACGGCTATAACGATCCGTATCGTTCGGGCGGCAGCAATCAGGGCCGCAATGTCGCCACTGGCGCTGTTGGCGGTGCGGTAGCCGGCGGCGTGGCCGGCGCAATCATTCCGGGCGTCAGCACGGTGGAAGGCGCCATCGCTGGCGGTATCGTTGGTGCCGTGCTTGGCGCGGTCGTCAACAATCGCCAATATTATCGCGATACGCAGGGCTATTGCTATTACGTCGACCAATATGGTCGTCCGATTTACGATCGCAACGTCCGCTGCTAATCCAGCGACTTAATTGCTAAAGATCAGGCGAGGCGGAAGATATCTTCCGCCTCGTTTAGCATCTGCAACTGGCCGTCCGCGATCGAAAAGTGGCAGCCGTGCAGTGACAATGTTCCGGCCGCCTCGCGCTCGGCGATCCAGGGAAAGGTACGCAGGTTGGCGAGCGACACTTTGATCGCCTGACGCTCCATCTCGGCAAATGCATCCCGGTCGAGCGCTGGATAGGTGGCGCGAACGGTCGTCCGCGCCTCGTCGAGCAGGCCGACCCAATCGGCGATGAACTTGCCCTCACCCGATTCCGACCCATCGAATTGCCCGGTCAGGGCTGCGGCGCAGCCGCCGCACAGGCCGTGACCCATGACCACAATCTCCTCGACTTCAAGCTGCGTCACCGCGAATTCGAGCGCTGCGGACACACCGTGATGGCCGGGGGTGGTTTCGTATGGCGGGGCGAGGGCGGCTACATTGCGCACAACGAACATTTCGCCAGGTGTAGCGTCGAAGATCACCGAGGGTTCGACCCGGCTGTCGGAGCAGGCGAGCACCATCACTTTCGGGCTCTGACCTCCGGCCAGCAGCGCCCAGCGCTGGTGTTCCTCAGCCCAATCGGTGGCGCGGAAGCGGCGATAGCCTTCAATCATGTCTGTGAACTGGGTCATGGATGCGTCCGCTAGCCCGGGTCGGGCGGGGGTGGCAAGCGACTGCGCTAGTCGCTATCTGGCGCGCATGAACGCAGTGCTTCCCATTCCGCCCCGCCAGCGCAAGCCCGATTGGATCCGCGTCAAGGCGCCGGTCAGCAAGGGATATTCCGAGACCAAGAAGCTGATGCGCGATCTTGGCCTGGCCACCGTCTGCGAGGAAGCGGCCTGTCCCAATATCGGCGAATGCTGGACCAAGAAGCACGCCACGGTGATGATCCTGGGCGACACTTGCACACGGGCGTGCGCCTTCTGCAACGTGAAGACAGGCATGCCTCGCGCAGTCGACGCACTGGAGCCGCAGCACACGGCCGATGCCGCCGCCGCGCTGGGGCTCGAGCATATCGTGGTCACCTCGGTCGACCGCGACGACCTTCCGGATGGCGGGGCGAGCCAGTTCGTCAAGGTGATCGAGGCATTGCGCCGGACCACGCCCAACACGACGATCGAAATCCTGACCCCCGATTTCCGCAACAAGCATGAAGCCGCGGTCGAAGCGATCGTCGCCGCGCGGCCGGACGTCTATAATCACAACCTCGAAACGGTGCCGCGGCTGTATCCGACGATCCGACCCGGGGCGCGTTACTACGCGTCGCTGCGTCTGCTCGAAACCGTGAAGCGGCTCGATCCGTCAATTTTCACCAAGTCGGGTGTGATGGTCGGGCTGGGCGAACAACGGCTCGAGGTGCACCAGGTGATGGACGACATGCGCTCAGCGGGGATCGATTTCCTTACCATGGGCCAATATCTCCAGCCCACCCCTCGCCACGCAACGGTCGAGGAATATGTCACGCCCGACGCCTTCAAGGCCTATGCCTCGATCGCCCGTGCCAAGGGCTTCTTGTTGGTCGCCGCGAGCCCGCTGACCCGGTCGAGCTATCATGCAGGCGACGATTTCGCGAAAATGCGGGCGGCACGCGACGAGCAATTGGCGCGCGCGGCACGATGATTGGCCGCTAATGCCGCGTCACAGCGAGACCCGCTACCTGCCGTATAGCCCCGAACAATTGTTCGCGATGGTGGCGGATATCGAGAAGTATGACGAATTCCTGCCGTGGGTGGTGGCGGTGCGCATCAAGTCGAGCAGCGAGGCTGAGACGGTCGCCGACCTGGTGGTCGGTTTCAACGCCTTCAAGGAACGCTTTACTAGCAAAGTGACCAAGCAGGCGCCGGACAAGATCATCGTCGATTATGTCGATGGTCCGCTGAAATACCTGCATAACGAGTGGACGTTCACGCCTTCACCGGACGGCGGGACCGAGCTTGGATTTTCAGTCGATTTCGCCTTCAAGTCGCGCATTTTCGAGGCGCTGGCCGGACAGATGTTCGACCGCGCGCTGAGGCGGATGACGTCAGCCTTCGAGCAGCGCGCTGCCGCGCTTTACGGCATCAGCAAGTCGAGCGCGCAGAGCGTCGCCTGACGGCGAATGCCCGACCGGCCTTCACTGGTATCGAATAATTTTTGGTCGGCAGTGCATTCATCATCGCTAGCCCCACGATCGGCACGAGCGAATACCACCGTTCCCACGGGCTTTGAGGGGCTTCCGCCATCGGGCCCGGCAATCCCGGTAATGGCCACCGCGACGTCGGCACCGGATTTGGCAAGCGCGCCCTTGGCCATTGCCCAAGCAGTCGCGACGCTAACCGCGCCGAAGGTCTCGAGAACGTCGCGCGATACGGCAATCCCGCTGATCTTGGCCTCGTTGGAATAGGTGACGTAGCCGGCTTCGAACACGGCGGAGGATCCCGGGATTTCGGTCAGAGCCGCCGACACCAGCCCGCCGGTACAGCTTTCGGCCACCGCGATGCGGCGCCCGATGGCAAGATTGGCGGCGATCACCTGGCGCGCGCGGTCGACGAGAACTTTGGGGAGCAGCGAGTCCATTTGCGACCCTATAGGCGCATCAGGCGGGTAAGCGAATGGTCGCGGTGGCCTGGGCCGCCATGCCTTCACCACGACCGGTAAAGCCGAGGCGCTCCGTGGTGGTGGCTTTGACCGACACACATTCGACCGGGATGGCGAGAATGGCGGCGATCCGATTCCGCATCGCCTCGCGGTGGGGGCCGACCTTGGGGGCTTCGCAGATGATCGTACAATCGACATGGTCGATCACCCCGCCGCTCGCGCGGACGAGCGACGCGGCGTGGGCCAGGAACTGGTCGGAGGCGGCGCCTTTCCACTGCGGGTCCGAGGGCGGGAAGTGATCGCCGATATCGCCCATCGCCGCGGCGCCGAGCAGTGCATCGGTGATCGAATGAAGCGCAACGTCGGCGTCGCTATGGCCCGACAGGCCGCGATCATGTGCGACCTCGACACCGCCGAGCATGATCGGCCCGTCGCCGGCAAAGGCGTGGACGTCGAACCCCGATCCGGTGCGGCTTACCATCGCGGCGGCGAGGCGCTGTTCTGCGCGGGTCCAGTCGGCTGCGGTTGTCAATTTGTCGAGCATCGCATCGCCTTCCACCATGATTACTTTCAACCCCGCCGCGACCATCACCGAGCTTTCGTCGGTTGCGCGTCCTCGCATTCCGGCACGCACCTCGTCCATCGCATAGCGCAGATCCTCGGCATGGAACGCCTGCGGGGTCTGGACGCGGACCATCCCGCCGCGATCGACCATTGCATCGAGTGTGCCCACGCCTTTTCCGAGCGTGTCCGCCACCGTGAGCACGGGAACCGCCCCGTCGCCGCGCGTCAGACCCTCCAGCAGCCGGTCTATCACGGCAGGCGGACAGAAGGGGCGAGCGGCGTCATGGACTAGGACGATCCCGTCGCCGACCGCGGCGAGGCCGGCACGCACGCTGTCCGACCTCTCGGCACCACCGATGATGAGATCGCCGACATCGCGGTCGCCAAGCGCGGTGTGGGCAATATCCCGCTGCCCCGCAGCGATCACGATCCGCACTGCGTCGATCTTCGAGTGGGCGGCGAGGGCGTCGACCGCATGGGCCAGCACTGACTTTCCGGCCAGCAATCGGTACTGTTTGGGCAATTCCCCGCCCATACGCGATCCGCTTCCGGCAGCAACGATGAGGGCGGTGACGGATGCCATTCGATATCCCCAAACCGCTCGTCCTGAGTAGGGACTGAGCGAAGTCGAAGGCCCGTATCGAAGGACCGTCCTTCGATACGCCGCTTCGACGAAGGCTCAGCGGCTACTCAGGATGAGCGGTTTCTGGAAGCGAATTCACAAATCTTGCCCGTTTGCTCCCCATTCTGTAAAGGCGCGCCTTCCCATGTCTCTGATCAAGCCCATCCACGTCGGTCCCGTGACCATCGACGCGCCGGTCATCCTGGCGCCGATGACGGGCGTCACCGACCTGCCGTTCCGCAAAGCGGTCAAGCGCTATGGCGCGGGGCTGACGGTGAGCGAGATGATCGCCAGCCAAGCGATGATCCGCGAAACCCGCCAGAGCCTGCAGAAGGCGGCGTGGGATCCGGTCGAGGAACCGGTGTCGATGCAGTTGGCCGGATGCGGGCCGGTCGAAATGGCCGAGGCAGCGAAGCTCAACGAGCAGCGCGGCGCGGCAATCATCGACATCAACATGGGCTGCCCGGTCAAAAAGGTCGTCAACGGCGATGCCGGTTCGGCACTGATGCGCGATATTCCGCTCGCCGCGGCGATCATCGATGCGACCGTCAAGGCCGTTTCCGTACCGGTGACTCTGAAGATGCGCATGGGCTGGTGCCACGACAGTTTGAACGCGCCCGAATTGGCGCGGGTCGCCGAGGATCTTGGCGTCAAAATGATCACCGTCCACGGTCGCACCCGCAACCAGATGTACAAGGGCTCGGCCGACTGGCGCTTCGTGCGCCGCGTCAAGGAAGCGACCAACCTGCCGGTGATCGTCAATGGCGACATCAATAGCCGCGAGGATGCCCGCACCGCGCTCGAGCAATCGGGCGCCGACGGGGTGATGATCGGCCGCGGCGCCTACGGCAAGCCGTGGCTGCTTGGGCAAGTGATGGCCGACCTCGTGGGGGGAGGCGTACGCCCCGACCCGACGATCGACGAGCAATTGGCGATCATCCTTACCCAATATGACGAAATGCAGTCGCTTTACGGTCGCGTGACCGGGGTCAATCTGGCCCGCAAGCATATCGGCTGGTACACCAAGGGGCTGACCGGATCGGCGGAATTCCGCAACAAAGTGAACCAGGTCGACGACCCCGGCACGGTCATCGCGATGCTTCGCGAATTCTACGCGCCATGGCTGGAGCGCGCCGCCGCGTAACCCCGGTTTGCGTCTCCTTAGCAACTGTGTTTTTTATGCCACTCTTCCGTGCTAGGGCGGAGGAGCATGGATGCCGCCACGACCGATTCAGGATTGATCCGCAACGCTGAACAATGGCTTGCGCGCGAGCGTGGCAGCGGGCGCTTTTACCGTTGGGCGACGATTGGGCTGGTTGTCCTGCTGGCAGCGATGCTGGCGTTCAGCGTCAATATATTGGTCAACAGCGGCAATCCCGGGACTTTCCTGTCTCCACCGCTGATTGCCTTGCTGCTGGTCGCCAACCTCATCCCTGTCATCGCGCTGATGGTTTTGCTGTCGCGCAAAGTGGCAATGGCGCGCGCGGAGAAGGGCGGGCTGGCCGGAGGGCGACTTCACACGCGGTTGGTCGCGCTGTTTTCGGTCATCGCCGCGGTGCCGACCGTAATGGTCGCGATCTTCGCCTCCTTGCTGTTTCAGTCGGGGTTGGAATTCTGGTTTTCGGACCGCGCCCGGGGGATGATCGAGAATAGCGTCGAACTGGCGCGCACGACCTATTCGCGCGAAGTCGAGCGAGTTGCCAACCAAACGGCCACCATGAGTGGAGATTTGGCGAGATATCTTCGCGATGTTC
>JAZKHF010000183.1:0-2899 GCA_040385545.1 Pseudomonadota bacterium | reverse complement strand
CTGAAGCGCCTCAACAGCGGCCTCGTCAGCACCCTGATCCGCGTCGGCATCGCGGTCGGGGTGATCAGCCTCGCCACCATCGGGATCGGCATCCTGTTCCCGATCGGCATGTTCGGCTTCCTCGCCGCGGTCGGCCTCGCGATCGGCGTCGCGGCGGTGCTGATCTATACCAACGGCAAAAGCGTGCTGGTCAAACCCAATGTCACGCCGGACCTGCCCAACGGCACCATGGTCCAGCGCTTCGACAGCTACCTCTATCGCAGCCGCACCTTGCTCCCCGCCCCCGCGCAGGCCGAGATCGACCTGATGGCGCAAAGCCTCGCGCCGCTGAAGCAGGTGCTCGAACGCATCCCCGACCTCGACCCTGCGGCCCAGGACGCGCGGCGGCTGATGTCGATCCATCTCCCCGGCCTGGTCGACCGCTACCTCCACGTCCCCCCCGCCTACCGCACCGACCCCGACGGCGAAGGCAAGACCCCGGACCAAAGGCTGACCGAAGCGCTGGCGGCCGGCCGCGAGGCACTGGGCGACATTTCGGAGCGGCTGGCGAAGGGTGACTTAGCGGCCTTCGAAACCCAAGGCCGCTTTATCGAGAGCCGCTACAAAGAGAAGTCGATCGATTGAGGTTATTAGGGATCGCCATGCGACGACCTGTCGCCCTCTCTCTCCGGACAGCCGTCTTTCTCACCTTGGTACTTTCCCCCGGTGTCGCATGGTCTTGCTTGCCGCCCAGCCAAGTGAATCGGCTCACCCCAGCTGCGAAGCTTCATGAAGCGAAGCGGATAGTTTCAAAGGCGTATGCCATAATCGATGGGGAGGTAGTTCGGGCAAGTCAGGCCAACAACTTATTGGTCCTCCTGTATGCACACCGTACTTTCAAGGGACCCAAAGATCGTTGGTTCGAAGTCAGTTTTGACTCTTGCTTTGATTTCGATCGGGCAGGTGAGCGAGACCGATGGCTCATTTTCAAAGATAACGAAGGACGGCTTTCCGTAGAGGAATGGCACCTTGACCGACATTATCTCGACAGAGTCCTCCGGTCCGACAGGAAGCGTGATTACCCGTATTTCGCAGGCCGCAATTAAAGGTAGGACGCGTCGGCTTTCGCCTCGCAAGCCAAATGCCTAGCCAACCACCCCCGCCGCCCGCAGCCGCGCCAATTCCTCCTCGCTCACCCACTCCCCCAGCAAATCCCCATGCTCCCCCAGCCCCGGCGGCGGCAGATCGGCGTCCTGCCGCTCGCCATCAATCCGGATCGGCGACCCGACCACCGGCACGCCGTCGACCTCACGCCGCATCCCGCGATGCACCGCCTGCGGATCGCCCAGCGCCTGCGTCACCGTGTTGATCGGCCCCGCCGGAATCCCCGCTTCCTCGAACATCGCCAGCCAGTCAGCCGCCGGCCGCGCCGCGATCACCTCGGCGATCATCGGCACCAGCATCTCGCGGTTGGCGACCCGCGCTGCATTGGTCGCATAGCCGGGATCGTCGACCCACTGCCCGCGCCCCAAAATCACGGCCAGTTTGGCGAACTGCCGATCATTGCCGACCGCGATGATGATCGGCTGGTCCGCCGCCTCGAACGGCTGGTACGGCACGATATTGGGGTGCCCGACCCCCTGCCGCACCGGATCATGCCCGCTGACCAGGGCATTGGACGCCTGGTTGGCGAGCATCGCCAATTGCGTGTCGAACAACGCCATGTCGATCGTCGCGCCCTCGCCCGTCGCCGCGCGCCGCACTAGCGCCGCCATCACCGCATTGGCGGTGTACATGCCGGTGAACAGGTCCGCGACCGCCACCCCGACCCGCATCGGCCCGCCGCCCGGCTCGCCATCGGGCAGGCCGGTCAGGCTCATCAGCCCGCCCATCCCCTGGATGATGTAATCGTACCCCGCCCGCGCCGCATAAGGCCCGTCCTGCCCGAAACCGGTGATCGAGGCATAGATCAGCCGCGGATTGGCGGCGCGCAACGTCGCGGCGTCGAGCCCGAACTTCTTCAGTCCCCCAACCCGGAAATTCTCGACCAGCACGTCACAGTCCGCTGCCATTTTCGCGACCAATGCCGCGCCCTCGGGCTTTGAAAAATCGACCGCCACCGAGCGTTTCCCGCGATTGGCCGCGAGATAATAAGCGGCAACCCGCTCGTCCCCCTCCCCAAACCACGGCGGCCCCCAATGCCGCGTATCGTCGCCTGACCCCGGCTGCTCGACCTTGATCACTTCCGCACCAAGATCGGCCATCACCTGCGTCGCCCACGGCCCCGCGAGCACGCGCGACAGGTCGAGGACACGGATGCCAGCGAGAGGTTTCACGCTAGATCTCCAGATCCGCTCATCCTGAGTAGGGGCTGAGTGCTGAGCTTGTCGAAGCATCGAAGACCCGTATCGAAGGACAGGCCGCAAGCACAAATTATCCTTCGATACGCGCCTTCGGCGCTACTCAGGATGAGCGGTGTGTGAAGGCAATCCAATCCAAAATTCCCGCTCATCCTGAGTAGCCGCTGAGCTTGCCGAAGCGGCGTATCGAAGGACGAGCATCCGCCAGGATCGCCGCCGCCGCATTATGCCCCGGCGCGCCGGTCACCCCACCCCCCGGATGCGCGCCCGATCCGCACAAATACAGTCCCGGCAAGGGCATTCGGTAATCGGCATGGCCGATCATCGGTCGCGCGCTGAACAATTGGTCGCTGCCCATCTTGCCGTGGAAGATGTCGCCGCCAACCAGCCCGAAGCGCCGCTCCAAATCCAACGGCGAATGGATCTGCCGCGCGATCACCGATTTCGCGAACCCCGGAGCCTGCCGGTCGACCGTGGCGATGATCGCATCCGCCGCCGCCTCACGCTCGTCGTCCCACTGGCGGCCGTCGGGCAATTTGTAGCGGAAATGCTGGCAGAAC
>JAZKHF010000182.1:0-3453 GCA_040385545.1 Pseudomonadota bacterium | reverse complement strand
GCGTCGAAGCCGACATAAGCGAAGAAGATCGTCGCCGCGGCGCCAACCGCGCCGACCCCGGTGCCGAAGCCGCCGAAGATTCCGGCCGGCAGGAACGGGTTGAAATTGGCGGTGTCCACCTTCGGGAGGGTGAGCGCTATGAACAGGGTCAGCGCGACGACCTTGATCGTCACCAGAATGGCATTGACCTTGGCGCTTTCGCTGGTTCCGATCATCAGCAGCCAGGTGACGAGCAGGGCGATCACCATCGCCGGCAGGTTGATCAACCCGCCCGGTGCGCCGCCGAGTGCGAGCGGCCCGGCGGTAAGATAGGCAGGAAGGGCGATCCCGAATGTGTCATTCAGAATCGTACCTGTGAAATAGCCCGACCATCCGACCGATACGGCGGAGGCGGCGATGGCATATTCGAGAACCAGTGCCCAACCGACTGTCCATGCGAGAAATTCGCCCATCGTCGCGTAACTGTAAGTGTAGGCGGAGCCGGCGACGGGGATCATCGCGGCGATCTCAGCGTAGCAAAGCGCGGCGACAATACATACCAGGCCGGCGATGATGAACGCCAGCATGAGGCCCGGACCGGCTTTCTGTGCACCGGCGGCGGTGAGCACGAAAATGCCCGTGCCGATGATGCAACCGATGCCGAACAGGGTCAGCTGGAAAGCGCCCAATGAGCGGTGGAGCGACTTTTTCTCCGCGGTGGCCAAAATGGCGTCGAGCGGTTTGACGCGGTCGAATATCATGAAATTCCCCTTGGCAGGCGGCACCCGCTTGCATTGGCGGGCGCTCATCATTGTCTCTTGGGGAGCAAGCCTAGCGCCTCAATCGGCAAGGGCAATCCCCCTACATTGCGAGACTTGGCCCTAGGGCCTGTCCGACCGCCCCAGATTTCCCGCACTTGGTCGTGGCCCCAAGTCGTAAAGTAAGCATTCGAACGTAATTGCCTCGTGGCCGTTCCGGGTTTGCGCTGGAGTTGTAGAGCGAGAGTTTTCGCGTGTGCAGTCCTGCTTCAGGCGTTGTTGCTCGATCGCCGATTTGGCACGTATCGGCTCTCCGCTCAGCAACGGACCCGGCAGATAGATTCGTGACGGCGTACCGTAAAATGCTCGAAATGCATCAAGCGCCGCACCATGATAGATACTTGCATGGGTTTCAGTCTCGCCTTGCGGGACGAAGAGCCATTTGAGGTCTTTAGGAGCAGATTTCCGTAGCGACGAAACCAGCAGACTCACGCCTTCACCGTGACGATAACCCTCGTCGGCCAAGGTTAGGTAGAGTCTCCGCTTACCCGTAGGGAGCTTTCTGAGGAAGGAGTCAGCTTGCGTCCCGTAGAACATGTCTTCCCACCACATCGACGGAGACACCGCGATGTAGTCGTCGAAAAGGTCAGGCTCTTTGAAGAGTGTCTCGATCACGAACAATCCGGCGAGGGATTCGCCCATGACCGCATCATGGCCGCTGGTTCGAAAACGAGACTCGATCCACGGCTTGACCTCTCGGCGAATGAACTCCCGGAATGTCGCCGATCCGCCTGGAACGGCCTTAAGTTCGGCTACATAGGGTCGAGGATCCTTGACCGGCGGCGTGATTTCCTCTCGCCTCTTCACCGTTTCGATGCCCACCAAAATCAAGGGATCGAAAGTCCCATTCACCTCGGTGCTTTGTGCAAGCCCAGCCAGATGCGGAAAATCCTGCTCCGGGCCCCCGTCAATCACATAAACAACTGGATAACGCCGATCCGGCTTGGCTCGATAATCGGCCGGCAACCGCACAACGATACGACGGTTGCCCTGCATCACAGTCGAGGAAATCGAATGAATCTCGCCCATGATAAGCGGCTGGGCAACGCCAACTTGCTGCGCCGTCGCTTGCTGCGCTGAGACGGTTGACGGCATGAGCAAACAGGAGAACAATGCCGAGCGGAAGAAGTGTTTCATCTCAAGAGCCTAGCGCCTCAATCGGCAAGGGCAATCCCTTTGGTTATCTTGCCAGCATCGGCCCCAGCGGCTGGCCACCGAACAGATGGATGTGAAGGTGGGGGATTTCCTGGCCGGCGCGCTTGCCGGTGTTGGCGAGGATCCGGTATCCTTGTGCGTCGGCACCGGTTTCCGCGGCCGCCTTGCCGATCGTACGCACCAGATCGGCAATCTCCGCGTCGGTCGCGCTGGTCGCGAAATCCTCGAACGAGACATAGTCGCCCTTGGGGATCACCAGCACGTGGATCGGCGCGAGCGGGGCGATGTCGTGGATCGCGATGCTATGATCGCTGTCGACCACGACATTGCTCGGCAATTCGCCGCTTATGACCCTCGCGAGGATGTTCGACGGATCGTAAGGCTGCTTGTGATCGATGGGCATGGTGACTCCGCTTGACCGTTTGGCCCCGTCCGCTACCACGAAAAACGATGACCGACGACACAAGTGAAAGCCTGATTCCCTACGATGAAATCGTGCAGGAGGCGCTGCGCGATGTGGTCGGCCGCGTATTGTACGAGGTCGAGCGGTCGGGAGGCGTGCTGCCCGGCGGCCATCATTTCTACATCACCTTCCAGACCCGGATGCCGGGCGTCACCATCCCCAAACATCTCTCGGATCGCTTCCCCGACGAAATGACGATCGTCATCCAGCACCGCTTCTGGGATCTGAAGGTGGAGGATGATTTCTTCACCATCGGCCTCAGCTTCGGCGGGATTCCGTCGACACTGGTGGTGCCGTTCGCGGCGGTGACGGACTTCGTCGATCCGGCGGTCGATTTCAGCCTCAAGTTCCAGGCCAATGGCGCCGGGCAGGAGCATGAGGAACATGACGAGCCCGAGAATGACCGGCCGGTGATCGAGCCGGTCGACGATGGGTCGAACGTGGTCAGCGTCGATTTCACCAAGAAGAAGTGAACTGGCCGTCACCCCGGACCCTTCGATAAACTCAGGACATGCTTGATCCGGGGCCTGCCTTCCTTCTACCGCCCAATGAAGAAAAGACGGATCCCGGGTCAGGCCCGGGATGACGAAAGGGCTCGAATGACCACCACCCGCACCGAAACCGACTCCATCGGCCCGATCGAGGTGCCCGCGGACGCTTATTGGGGCGCGCAAACCCAGCGAAGTTTGGAGAATTTCCCCTTTCCGTCCAGCGAGCGGATGCCAATGGGGCTCGTCCGGGCGCAGGCAATCGTCAAGCAAGCGGCGGCGCGGGTCAATCGCAAGCACGGGCTCGACGGCGCGATCGTCGATGCGATCGACGCGGCCGCCTCGGCCATCGTCGCGGGCAAGTTTGACGACCAGTTCCCGCTCACCATCTGGCAGACCGGGTCGGGCACCCAGACCAACATGAACGTCAACGAGGTGATCGCGGGGATCGCCAACGAGCGATTGTCAGGCAATCGGGGCGGCAAGGAGCCGGTTCACCCCAACGACCATGTCAACAAGTCGCAATCGTCGAACGACAGCTTTCCGACCG
>JAZKHF010000181.1:0-21261 GCA_040385545.1 Pseudomonadota bacterium | reverse complement strand
CAGTGCAATATTGATCCTGCCTTTCGAGGCATCCTCTCCAAAACTCAAGGCCGGGTGGCAACGCCCGGCCCTTTTTTTGGCCGTCGCCGGTTCCATATTGAACCTCGCGCGGGCGCCCCCGTTCGTGCCATGCACGCCGACTGGCTGTGCGCGTGACCAGAATATAAGCGACAAGGATGATCGATGGCGGACGCCGAAACCACGAGCCCCGAATCACTTGGCCAACGCCTTCAAGTGGCGATCCTGACCCCGGCCGAGGGCGGCCGCGGGATCGCGCGCGTGCCGAGCGCGGTGATGCAGGCGCTGGGACTGACCGAAGGCGACGTGATCGAGATCGTCGGCAAACGGACGACCGCAGCGCGGGCGATCCGGCCGTATGACGACGACCACGGGCTCGACATCATCCGCCTCGACGGGCTGCAGCGGGCCAATGCCGGGGTCGGAAGTTCCGATTTCGTCCACATTCGGCGCGCCGACGCCAAGCCGGCGACTCGCGTGGTGTTCGCACCGGCGGTCAGCAATATCCGCCTGCAGGGATCGGCCGAAGCGCTGAAGCGCAGCTTTTTGGGCAGGCCGATGACGGCGGGCGATACGGTGGCGACGCTCGGTCACCAGCGCTCGACCGCCGACATGCCAGAGAATATCCGCCAGATGCTCAACGCGCCGGCCTTCTCGCTTCAGGAAGTGCGCATGACGATCGTGTCGGCGACTCCGCGAGGGATCGTCCAGATCGGGCCGGACACGGTGGTGGAACTGCTTCCCGAATATACCGAAAAGGAAGGCGAGCGCCGCGCCGACGTCACCTATGACGACCTGGGCGGGATGCGCGAGACGGTCGATGCCTTGCGCGAGATGGTCGAGCTTCCGCTGCGTCACCCCGAACTGTTTCAGCGGCTCGGCGTCGATCCGCCCAAGGGCGTGCTGCTCCACGGACCGCCCGGCACCGGCAAGACCCGGCTGGCCAAGGCCGTTGCTAACGAGAGCGACGCGCATTTCTTCCACATCGCCGGGCCCGAGATCATGGGCTCCGCCTATGGCGAAAGCGAAAAGCGACTGCGCGATATTTTCGAGGAAGCGGGCAAGGCGGCGCCGTCGATCATCTTCATCGACGAAATCGACTCGATCGCCCCCAAGCGCGGGCAGGTCAGCGGCGAAGCCGAGAAACGGCTGGTGGCGCAATTGCTGACCCTGATGGACGGGATCGAGGCGCGGCAGAATCTGGTCGTGATCGCCGCCACCAATCGCCCAGAGGCGATCGACGAGGCGCTTCGCCGACCCGGCCGCTTCGACCGCGAGATCGTGGTCGGGGTGCCCGACGAGACCGGGCGGCGCGAAATTCTCGGCATCCATACACGGGGCATGCCGCTGGCCGACGGGGTCGACCTGGATGCACTCGCTCGCCGCACCTACGGCTTCGTCGGCGCCGATCTGGCGGCGCTCGTGCGCGAAGCGGCACTGGAGGCGGTGCGCCGCATCCTGCCCAAGATCAACCTGGAAGACGCCACCATCCCGACCGAGGTGCTCGACGAGTTGTCGGTCGACAATGCCGACTTCGACAATGCCCTGAAGCGGGTCCAGCCGAGCGCGATGCGCGAAGTGATGGTGCAGGTGCCCAACATCAGCTGGGACGATGTCGGCGGGCTCGACGAAGCGCGCGACAAGCTGCGCGAGGGCGTCGAACTGCCGCTCAAGCATCCCGATGCGTTTCGGCGGCTGGGCATTCGTCCGGCCAAGGGCTTCCTGCTGTACGGCCCGCCCGGAACCGGCAAGACCTTGTTGGCCAAGGCGACCGCACGCGAATCAGAGGCGAACTTCATCGCCACTAAGTCGAGCGACCTGCTGTCCAAATGGTATGGCGAGAGCGAGCAGCAGATTGCGCGCCTGTTCGCGAGAGCCCGCCAGGTCGCACCGACGGTGATCTTCATCGACGAACTCGACAGCCTGGTGCCGGCGCGCGGCGGCGGGATGGGAGAGCCGCAGGTGACCGAACGGGTGGTCAACACCATCCTGGCCGAGATGGACGGGCTGGAAGAGCTCAACAACGTCGTGCTGATCGGGGCCACCAACCGGCCGAATTTGATCGATCCAGCGTTGCTAAGGCCCGGGCGATTCGATGAATTGATCTATGTGGGCACGCCCGACACCGGGGGCCGGCGCCGCATTCTGGCAATTCACACCAAGGCAATGCCGCTCGCCAAGGATGTCGATCTGGAGTCGCTGGCACGGCGAACCGAGCATTTCACCGGTGCCGACCTTGAGGATCTGACCCGCCGGGCTGGCCTGTCGGCGCTTCGCCGGGGAATGGATTCGGCCACCGTGACGATGGCCGATTTCGAGGATGCGCTGAAGGAGACGCGCGCGTCGGTGACCGAGGAGATGGTCGCCGATTATGCCAAGATCCGCGACACGCTGAAGAGCGATGCGGTGCGGCCGACGGGCGGGATCGGCTTCGTCACGCCCGGCATGCTGCAACCGCGCGGGCCCAAGCCGGCCGACGCCTAGAGGCGGCGGCGCACCCAATAGGCAAGTAGGATCAGCAGGGCCGCGGACAGCGCGAACGGAAGCCGCGTGTCGGCGCTGTAGAGGAGCATGCCGACCGCCGGAGCGAAGACGAAGCTGATTCCGTTGGCGGCGGTGATCACACCCGCAACGCTGCCTTGCTCGGCCAGGGACACGGCCAGCGATGATCCGGCGGTAAAGCCCGGGCGGGTAAAGCCAAAGCCGAGCGACGAGACGGCGAAACCGAGCACGAGTTCGTACAGATCGTCGGCGACAACGATGATGCCGAGCCCGGCGGCAGCGATCAGCGTGCCCCACAGCAACAAAGCTCGCGGGCCAAGCCCGAGCTTGGGGATGAGACCCCACTGGGCGGCGAGACCCGCCGCGGCGCCGGCCATCATCACAATCGAAATCGGCCCTTCCGATCCCGACGGCGCGATTCCCAGTCTGTCGATGACGAAAAATCCGATGCAGGTCAGCGACGCGGCCTGCGCGTGGCCCGAGACGACGCCCGCAATCACCCAGCGACGAATGCGCGAGTCTTTCCACTTGACCGGCGTTGCACTGGGCGGAGACGTGGCGGCGACGACGCTTGCGCCAGTCACCGGCGAGGCGATCGAGGGATAGGACATGGCCGCCCCGCGACCGGCTCGGCGACCATGGCGGGGTTTGCTGTCGTCGGGTAGCCAGGCGAGGATCGCAACGAACGTTGCAATCCCGATCAGCGCGAAGGCGAACAAAGGCCCCGGCAATCCGATCCCGGGGAGAACGAACAAGGGAGCAAGCGCAGGGCCAAGGATCGTTCCAAGCCCGAATGAGGAGGCCAGCGCCGACAGGGCCGTGACCCGCGAAGAGCGGCGGGTGCGCGAGGCGAGATAGGCCTGCGTCGCCGACGGCGTGGCGCAGCCGAGCGAACCGTAGATGGCGCGAAACAAGGCAAAGATGGCGAACGTCGCGGTGCCGCCGATCACGCCGCTCAAGCCCGCGACGAGCGCGAATCCGCACAACGTCATCGATACGATGAATCCACCGAGACCGAGCAGGATGAGTCTTTTTCTGCCGTGCCGGTCGCTCTTGGCGGCCCAAAATGGGGCAAATGCGACCCACAATACAGCCGACCAGGTGTAGGCCAACGCGACCCAAAAATCGGCGATCCCGATCTCCCGCCCGATGGCCGGCATCACCGACTGGAGCGCCGTATTGCCAGCGGCGGCGACCAGCATTGCGGCGAACAGCAGCACGAAGTTGGGCGTGCTCATCGCCGTTCCGGCGACTGCGGGTTTGTTGGTCAGCTTAAGCATCCGTGTCCCTTAGGCCGCACTCGTCACGCCGCAAAGCCGAGCATCAATCCTTGCCAAGGGGGCGCGCTTTTGCCAACGCGAGTGCTGCTCTTTCCTCCTCATCGGAGACTTCATGCCCATTTCGTCCGCGCGAACGCTCAAAGGCTCGCGCCGTCTCGTGTCCCGGGTCGCCCACCGGGCGATCAGCCCGAAGTGGCAATTCCTTCGCGGATTCATCAAGAATCCGGTGATGGTCGGATCGGTGATTCCGTCGAGCAAGGTGTTGATCGACCGGATGCTCGCGCCGGTCGATTGGGACAAGGTCAAATTGTTCGTCGAATATGGACCGGGCGTCGGCACCTTTACACGCCCCATTCTCGACCGGCTGGCCCCGGATGCCAAGCTGATCGCTATCGACACCAACCAGGACTTCATCACATTCCTGGCCAAGGAAATCGACGATCCGCGGTTGGTCGCGGTTCATGGATCGGCCGCCGATGTCGAGCAGATCGTTGCCGACGCCGGCTTCGCCCATGCCGATTATGTGCTTTCCGGCTTGCCCTTTTCGACCCTTCCACCGGGTGTCGGCCAGTCGATCGGCGCTGCGACATCGCGCGTGATCCGCGCCGGCGGCGCTTTTCTGGTTTACCAGTTTAGCCCCAAGGTGCGCGATTTCATCGCCCCGCATTTCGAGCGCATCGATCGCGGCTTCGAATGGATCAACGTGCCCCCGGCGACCCTGTTCTGGGCCTATCGCGAGCCCGCCGCGGCCTGACGATCACTCCCCGCCGAAGTTCAGTCGGCGGGTGACGGTGTAGTCGGCGAGGCTGACAACGAAGAAGGACAAGGCCCATTTCAGCCGGTTGAGAAGGCTCGACCGCTCGGCGTGTAGCGCCGGGGTAATCTCGACACAGGCTTCCAGTTCGCCTTCGAAATAGATTCGCATCAACGATGCGAATTCCGCGCTTTCCACCCGCAACATCATCTCCAGATTGAGATAGATGCTGCGATAATCGAAGTTGGACGATCCGACATGGGCGATGTCATCGAGCACCAGCAGCTTCGAATGAAGCTTGGTACGCTGATATTCGAACACCCGCACCCCGCGCTTCAGCAACCGGGCATAAGTGAAACGCGCCGCGGCGATGGTGGCGACATTGTCGGTCTTCGCGGCGGTGATGATCCGGGCATTGCCGTTCCAGCCAATTCGCGCGATCCGGCGCAACATTCCGCCGGGGGGCGCGAAATAGGCCGCGATCATCTCCACATCGGTTCCGCGCGCCAGATCCCGGCACGTCGAACTGGCCCATGGGCTGAGTCGCATCGGTCCGCCATATTGCCACTGCAACTTGCCGCGCGTTTCGCTGAATCTATGGATCAGCGTCCGCAAGTCGCGGATCTTGCTGTTCTTGGCCATCGCCCAGCCCATCAGCGCATCATAATATGGACCCAGGCGTTCTGCGGCAGGCCCTTCGACCAGCAGACCTGTATCGCGCCAGCCGCCTTCGTCGGCGGTCTTGAAATAATCATCCTCGATATTGAATCCGCCGATCAGCACCTTCCTGTCGTCGGCCAGCGCCAGCTTCTGGTGATTGCGGATCAGATATCGACGGCTGATGCTGGGCAGGAAGCGGCAGAAACGCGCGCCGGCCGCGCTCAACTCAGCAAAATAGTCGTCGGGCGTGCCGGAGCTACCGAAGCCATCGATCAGCAGGGCCACATCGACCCCGCGATTGACGGCATCGATCAAAGCCTCGCGCACCTGCCGGCCCGAGGCATCATCGGCATAGATGTAATAGAGCAGGCGAAGGCTCTTGCGGGCCGATCCGATCAGCTTGAGCATTGCCGCCAGCCGGTCGGGACCATCGGGCAGGAACGTCAGCCGGTCGTCATCGATGGTAACGGTGCGGCTGAAGGCCGGGGCCGGTGGTCGGTTCATCCTCTCGCTGTGGAGCGGAGAGGCAAGCGGCGCAAGCGGGCCTTTTTGTTGACTATCGCGGGCATTGCCCCTATCTCGCCCGCTCTCCCAAATGGGCCAAGCAAGATGCGGAGCGACCAATGGCGCGCGTGACGGTTGAAGATTGTGTCGACAAGATCCCGAACCGGTTCGACCTGGTTCTGTCGGCGGCGCAACGCGCCCGGCAGATCAGCGGCGGAGCCGACCTGACGATTGATCGCGACCGCGACAAGAATCCGGTCGTCGCCTTGCGCGAGATCGCCGAGGAGACGGTCAAGCCGAAGTATCTGCAAGAGGCGATCGTCGCCAATTTGCAGAAGGTCCGGGTCGACGAGGAAGACGAGACCGACGAGTTGGCGTCGCTGAGCGAATCGGCCGAGGCGCTTCGCCTGACCGCCGCCGCGCCGCCGCGCCCGAGCCCGTCGGGTGGCGACTACGAGTAATTCCTGATTTTCTGGGATTGAACGAGGGCGGTCCGATGGGCCGCCCTTTTTCGTTCAGCCGAGTTGTCGCTTGAGCGTCGCGCCGCTGTTGCGCTCCACCCACATCAATTCATGCAGGTTGAGTTCGCGCCCGTCCTGGGCGTGAATGGCGATCCGCTGGATCGGCTGGCCGTCGCGCTGGTCGGCCAGCATGATGTCCTGCTGCCCGTGACCCCAATCCTCGCCCCATTGGCGGAGCGCGATGACCACCGGCAGCAACGCCTCCCCTTTGGAACTGAGCGAATAGACGACCTTGCGCCGATCGTCCGGATCGGAACGCCGTTCGAGGATTCCGCCTTCGACCAATTTGCCGAGGCGATTGGACAATATGTTGCGTGCAATCCCGAGCCCGCTCTGGAATTGCTCGAAATGCTGCAGTCCGTTGAGCGCCCCGCGAAGGATCAGGAAGGCCCATTTCTCGCCGATCAATTCGACCGCGGGCGGCAACGGGCAGCGAAGCGCCGCGGCGCGGAAAGCCTCCATGTCGGGAATGTCGGTCAGCACCGGTCGATTCAACGCTTCACCCTCCAGTGACCAACTGATTGCATAGCTGGTTTGAAAATAACAGTTGCGATGTGCAACTTGGTTCGCGTAATGAGTTGCATCTAGAAACGCAATTCCTGGAGCAATTTCATGACCCGGATCGCCACCCTGTTCGCCGCTGCTGCCTCTCTCGTCGCCGCGCCCGCCGCGGCCGGCACTTACACAGCCAAGCCCGCCATCCAGCCCGAGGCCGCACGCATCATTGCCCGCGACATCAGCTGGAACTGCAGCACCGCGACCTGTCTTGGCCGCACCCAGGAAAGCCGTCCGGCAATCCTGTGCGAAGGTCTCGCCAAGCGCGCCGGACGCCTTGAAAGCTTCGTCGTCGACGGTCGCCCCTTCGGTCAGGCGGAACTGGCGAAATGCAACGCATCGGCCAAGGCCGTAACTACTTCCGCGCCGGCCACCGCAATCGCCAATTGACTCCCGCGGCGCGCGAACCGCGCGCAGTGACTGGGCCGGACCGCACCTCCTCCCGCGGCCCGGCTCTATTTCGCACTTGCGAAATTGCGCCCTCTCCCCCCACATGGGCTTATGCTTCGGCAATATGAGCTGATCGAAAAGGTCCGGGCGTACGACCCCGACGCCGACGAGGCGCTGCTCAACCGTGCCTATGTCTTTTCAATGAAAGCCCACGGCGCCCAGGTCCGGGCGTCGGGCGACCCCTATTTCAGTCATCCGATCGAAGTCGCGGGCATCCTCACCGATCTCAAACTGGACGACGAGACGATCGTCACCGCCATCCTCCACGACACGATCGAGGATACCGTCGCCACCCACGAGCAGATCGAGAAACTGTTCGGCGCCAACGTGGCGCGGCTGGTCGACGGGGTGACCAAGCTCAGCAAGATCGAGGCGCAGTCGGAGAATGAGCGCGCCGCCGAGAATCTTCGCAAATTCCTGCTTGCGCTAAGCGGCGACATTCGCGTGCTTCTGGTCAAGCTGGCCGACCGGTTGCACAACATGCGCACGCTCCATCACATCAAGAATGAGGACAAGCGCCGCCGCATCGCCAAGGAAACGATGGATATCTATGCCCCGCTGGCGGAGCGGATCGGCATGTATGAAATGATGACCGAGATGCAGACGTTGGCATTTCGCGAGATCGAGCCCGATGCCTATGCCTCGATCCAGCGGCGACTTGCGCAACTTCATGCAAGCGGCGGCGACCTGGTCAGCCGCATCGGGCTTGGGCTGCAGTTGCATCTCGCCGACCATGGGCTCGAAGCCGAGGTGATGGGCCGCGAGAAGCATCCCTTCTCGATCTGGAAGAAGATGGCCGAGCGCCACATTAGCTTCGAACAATTGTCCGATGTGATGGCGTTCCGCGTGATCGTCGCCAAGCCCGAGGATTGTTACCATGCGCTTGGCCTGATCCACGAACGCTGGCCGATGGTCCCGGGCCGCTTCAAGGACTTCATCTCGACCCCCAAGCGCAACGGCTATCGAAGCCTGCACACTTCGGTGATTCACGATTCGAAGATGCGGATCGAGATCCAGATTCGCGATCGCGGGATGCACGCGCAGGCCGAGCGCGGGCTGGCGGCGCATTGGGCGTATAAGGAAGGAAGGCCGGTCGATGATGTGAAGGTGCCGTGGATCGAGGATCTGGTCGAGATCCTAGACCATGCCGACAGCCCGGAAGAGTTGCTCGAGCATACAAGAATGGCGATGTATCAGGACCGAATCTTCGCCTTCACCCCCAAGGGCGAGCTGATCCAGTTGCCCAAGGGCGCGACCCCGGTCGATTTCGCTTATGCGGTCCATACCGCACTCGGCGACAAGACCGTAGGCGCTAAGGTCAACGGTCGAGTGGTGCCGCTGCGTACCTTGCTCGACAATGGCGACCAGGTCGAAATCCTCATTTCCGACGCGCAGCATCCGCAGCCGAGCTGGCTGCGCTTTGTCGTGACCGGCAAGGCGCGATCGTCGGTCCGGCGCTTCGTCCGGCACAAGGAACGCGACGAGACGATCGAGCTGGGCCACAAGATATATGACGAGATCGTCGAGCGCCTGCCCGCGTCGCTGGCCACCGAAGCGCAGGCGCGCGCTATCAAGAAATTAAAGCTCGAAGATGCCGACGCGTTGATGATGGCGATTGCCCGCAAGCGGCTGACTGACGAAGCGGTGATGGAGGCGCTGATGCCGGGATCGGCTGGCAGCGACATCGCCCCGCGTCCCTCGGCCCAGCGGCAGGCGATCTCGATCAAGGGGCTCACCCCAGGCGTCGCCTTCAGCCTGGCCGGCTGCTGCCACCCGATCCCCGGTGACCGGATCGTCGGGCTTCGGCGCGAGGATGAGAGCATCGAGGTGCATGTCATCGGCTGCGATCAGCTGGCCAGCGGGATCGATGCCGACTGGCTCGACCTGGCGTGGGGCGACGAAAGCGACGGCGGCACGGCGCGGCTATGCGTGATCCTGCGCGATGTCGCGGGCGCGCTTGGTGAAATGGCCGGCATCTTGGGGGCGCAAGGGGCGAATATCGTCAACCTCCACCTCGCCCACCGCGACGGCAGCTTTCATACGTTCCACCTTGATGTCGAAGTCCACGACCTCGGCCACTTGCACGCCTTGATCGCGGCGCTGCGATCGGTCGACGCGGTGTCGAGTGCTGAGCGGCTCTAGCGACTAAGCGTTCGCCAGGACGATGGTCCACGAAAAGGCCTCGGCCGCCGGGTCGCCTGACAATCGATCGATCGCTTTGGCGACAAGACTGTCTCGGTTGCCGGCCAGCTTGAGCAACGGGTCGGAATCATTTCCCGCCTCGCCGGGAAAATATAATTGAGTCACCAGCCGTTCGGCACCGCCCGAAATGTCAAAATGGATGTGCGGCGTTCGCTTGCCGATCGGCGTGTCATAGGCGACCGGCTTGATCGACCGGAACCGGAAATTGCCGTCGCGGTCCGACATCAGCCTCGCGAACCCCTGGAAATTGGGATCGAGCGCTGCCGGATTGGCACGATCCCCGGGATGGGCGTAGCGTCCGACCGCATTGCATTGCCATAAATCGATCATCGCGCCGCGAACCGGATTGCCGCGCGGATCGACCACGCGCCCGACAAGCTGGATCGGCTGACCCGCCGCGACTCCGCTGCGTCCCTTGATCCGGGTCAGATCGGCGTCATGGTCAGCGGGTCGGACGAGCGGATAGAAGGGTCCGAGATCCTGCGACGAGGTGGGCACCAACTGCTGTGCCCGCGTTGAGGCCGCAGTGCCAATCAGGGCCGCTGTCCCGACGATGGCGTGACGTCTGGATATGATCATGAGTCGTCTCCCCACCTGGGAGAATGACTCATTGCGGGTCCGCAATCAAGGAACCGTCGGAAGGCGCGGTCGGCGGATTGCGTCGGCGCCGCCCGCGGCAAGCACCGCGAGCGTCACGAGATCGGACGAGCTGGCGGTCATCGGCGCGATCTGCACCGGGAGCGCCATCCCCATCAGATAAGGCCCGAGCACGCTCTCACCGCCCAAGGCGCGAAGCAATTTGGCCGAGATGTTGGCCGACTGAAGCCCCGGCATGATGAGGATGTTGGCCGGACCGGTCAGCCTGCTGAACGGATAGAATTTCTGCTGCATTTCATGATTGAGCGCGACGTCGGGCCCCATCTCGCCTTCATACTCGAAGTCGGTCACCAACGTGTCGAGCAGTTTCACCGCGTCGCGAAGTTCGGCGATATGCCGCCCCGGCGGGTTGCCGAAGGTGGTGTAGCTGATGAAGGCGACCCGCGGTTCCGACCCCATCCGGCGCGAGAAAGCGGCGGTTCGAAGGGCGATTGCGGCATATTGCTCGGCCGTCGGTCGTTCGGTGACCGCGGTGTCGGCGATCAGCACCGTCTGGTGCCGCCCGACGATGATGTTGACGCCGAACGGTGTCGCCCCGTCTTCATCGTCGATCACCGCGCGGACCTGGCCGAGCGACTGGCTGAACGGCCGGGTCGTACCGGTGATCATTGCGTCGCCCTCCCCCAGCGCGAGCATTGCTGCAGTAAAGGTGTTGCGGTCCTGATTGACCAGCCGCTCGACCTCGCGCCGCAACATGCCGTGCCGCTGGCGCTTGGCGTAGATATAATCGACGGCGCGGCCGACCAACGGTGAATTGCGGCTGTTGAGCACGACATAGCCCGACAGATCGTCGATCCCGAGCTCGCGCAGCTGATCGTAGACTTCGTCGCGGCCGACCAGCACCGGCGTGCCGAACCCGCCTTCCTTGAACGCGATCGCGGCGCGCAGCACGTTGGGCTCCTCGCCTTCCGCGAACAGGACACGCTTGGGGTTCGACCGCGCTGCTTCATAGGCCAGGCTCATCACCGATACGGTCGGGTTGAGGCGCGCCTTCAACGATTGGCGATAGGCACGCATGTCGGTGATCGGCTTTTGGGCGACCCCGCTGTCCATCGCGGCCTGCGCGACGGCAGCGGGGATCACCTCGATCAGGCGCGGGTCGAACGGCGCGGGAATGATGTAATCGGGGCCGAAGCTGTGGGTCTGCCCACCATAGGCCGCCGCCACTTCTTCGGGCACGGCTTCGCGAGCCAGTCCGGCCAATGCATTGGCGGCGGCGATCTTCATCTCCTCGTTGATTCCCGTTGCGCGCACGTCGAGCGCGCCGCGAAAGATGAACGGGAAACCGAGGACGTTATTGACCTGGTTGGGATAGTCCGACCGGCCGGTGGCGACGATCGCGTCGGGCCGCGCCGCCTTGGCTTCCGGTGGGGTGATTTCGGGATCGGGATTGGCCATCGCAAAGATGATCGGCGACGGCGCCATGCCCATCACCATCTCGGGCTTCAACGCCCCCGCCGCGCTTAGCCCGAGGAATACATCCGCCCCGTTGAGCGCCTCGGCCAGGTTGCGCGCCTCGGTCGGGAAGGCATGGGCCGACTTGAACTGGTCCATCCCCTCGCGCCCCGGATAGAGCGGGCCGGTGCGGTCGCACATGATGACATTGGCATGCGGCACGCCCATCGCCTTGATCAATTCGGTGCAGGCAATTGCGGCGGCGCCCGCGCCGTTGACCACGACCTTGATCGTCTTCAAGGCACGACCGGTCAGATGACAGGCGTTGATCAACCCGGCAGCGGTGATGATCGCCGTGCCGTGCTGGTCGTCATGGAAGACCGGGATGTTCATTCGCTCCTTCAGCGCGGCCTCGATTATGAAGCAGTCGGGCGCGGCGATATCCTCAAGGTTGATCCCGCCGAAGCTGGGGCCGAGCAGTTCGACGCATTCGATGAACCGCTGCGCATCCTCGGTATCGACTTCGAGATCGATCGAATCGACGTCGGCGAAGCGCTTGAACAGCACCGCTTTGCCTTCCATCACCGGCTTCGACGCCAGCGCGCCGAGATTGCCGAGCCCGAGGATCGCGGTACCGTTGGAGATCACTGCGACGAGATTGCCCTTGGCGGTATAGTCGTACGCCTTGCCCGGGTCCTTGGCGATTTCCTCGACCGGCACGGCGACGCCGGGCGAATAAGCCAGACTGAGATCGCGCTGCGTCGCCATCGGCTTGGAGGCGATGATCTCGATCTTTCCGGGGCGCCCGCGCGAATGGAAATCGAGCGCCTCGGCGCGCGTGAATTTGACATTGCTTTCGCTCATGGTCGGGCGCTTTAGCGGGAATGACGCGCAAGTGGAAACCCGTTACCAGTCGGTCATGGCCCGCAGCGACAATCCCACGCAAACCCCGATGATGGCGCAATATCATGCGCTGAAGGCCGAAGCGTCGGACGCATTGCTCTTTTATCGCATGGGCGATTTCTTCGAATTGTTCTTCGACGATGCAAAGGCTGCTGCGGCGACACTGGACATCGCATTGACCAAACGCGGGGCGGATGGCGGTGAACCGATTCCGATGTGCGGGGTGCCGGTACATTCGGCGGAATCTTATCTCGCGCGCCTGATCCGCGCCGGACACCGGGTGGCGATCGCCGAACAGATCGAAAGCCCGGCGGAAGCGCGGAAAGCGCGTGGGTCGAAAGCGCTGGTGGCGCGCGCGATCGTGCGGCTGGTGACGCCGGGAACGCTGACCGAGGAAGCGTTGCTGGCCCCAGCCGCGGCCAATTGGCTGGCGGCGGTCGCCAGGGTTGGCGACGAATGGGGGATTGCCGCGGCGGACATTTCGACCGGGCGATTCGAGCTGGTGGCCTGCGGACCGGGCGAATTGAAGTCCGAACTGGCGCGGCTGGCACCGGCGGAGACGATCGCCGAGGGCAAAGTGGCAGGCATTGCCACCGGTCCGGGCAAGGGCGGGTTCGACAGCATTGCGGGCGAACGCGCGTTGAAGGCGCGGTTCGGGGTGGCGAGCCTCGACGGATTCGGCGATCCGGGACGCGCTGAACTTGCCGCAGTCGGCGGATTGCTGGCCTACCTCGACGCAACCCAGAAGGCGGCAGGACAATTCCTGAATGCACCACGCCGGATCCAGCGCGGAGGCCATGTCGCGATCGATCCGGCGACGCGGGAAAGCCTGGAGATTTGCCGGTCGTCGAGCGGCGGCGTGGCCGGAAGCCTGCTTGGCGAAGTCGATCGCTGCGTCACCGCGGCCGGGCGACGGCTGCTGGCCAGCGACCTGTCGGCGCCACTTAACGATCGGGCCGCGATCGAATCGCGCCTGCAATTGGTCGGCCATTTTTTCGACGACCAGAATCATCGCGAGATGGTTCGAAGTGCGCTGCGGGCATCATATGATGTGTCGCGCGCGCTGGGGCGGCTGGTGGCAGGTCGTGGCGGGCCGAGGGACCTGACCCAGTTGCGGGACGGATTGATCGGTGCCGCAGCGCTAAAGATCGAGCTGGAGCGAAAGGAGCAGCGACCTCGATTGCTGACCAATCTGCTGCCTGATCTGGGCGGGCATGCCGCACTGACCGACCGGCTGGGGGTGGCACTGGTTTCGGAACCGCCGATCGACGCGGCGAAGGGCGGCTATATCGCCGAAGGCTATGACCCCGCGCTCGACGCCTTGCGCGCCGCAAGCAGCGACGGACGACGCGCGATCACGGCACTCGAGGCGAGATATCGAGCGAGCACCGGAGTGAGCACGCTCAAGATCCGCCACAATTCGGTGCTCGGCTATCATGTCGAGGTCGTCGCGCGGCACGCGGACCAGTTGATGGCGGAGGGCAGTGGCTTCACCCATCGCCAGACCCTTGCTGGCGTGGTGCGGTTCAATTCGCCCGATCTGCATGCCGAAGCGAGCCGGGTAGTCGAGGCGGGCGGGCACGCGCTGGCGGCGGAAGCGGCGCATCTGGAGGAATTGACCGCACTCGCCGTGGCACAATCGCCACGGATCGGCGCGACCGCAGATGCTTGTGCCCGGATCGACGTCGCCGCGGGCAATGCCGCCCGCGCCGCCGAGGGGCAGTGGAGCGCGCCGATCCTGGCCGATCAGCCGTGCCTGGAAATCGACGGCGGGCGTCACCCGGTGGTCGAGGCCGCGCTGGGCGCAGATGGCGAGCGCTTCATCGCCAACGACCTGAGCATGGGGCCGAAAGACCGATTGTGGCTGATCACCGGCCCCAATATGGGCGGCAAGTCGACCTTCTTGCGGCAAGCGGCGCTGATCGTGCTGCTCGCGCAATCGGGATGCTTCGTTCCCGCGGCCCGCGCGAAAATCGGTCTGGTCGACCGCTTGTTCAGCCGGGTCGGTGCGTCGGACAATCTCGCCCGGGGACGGTCCACCTTCATGGTCGAAATGGTCGAAACCGCGGCCATCCTGTCGCAGGCGACGCCGCGCAGCCTGGTAATCCTTGACGAGATCGGTCGCGGCACATCGACCTATGACGGGCTGGCGATCGCCTGGTCGGTGGTCGAGGCGATGCACGACGAGGTGAAAGCGTTGACGTTGTTCGCGACCCATTACCATGAACTGACCCGGCTTGCCGCAAGGTGCGATGCGCTGTCGCTCCACCATGTCCGCGCGCGCGAATGGAAGGGCGACCTTGTCCTGCTGCACGAGCTTGCCGAGGGGCCGGCCGACCGAAGCTATGGCATCGCGGTGGCGCGGCTGGCGGGCTTGCCGCCGGCGGTGGTGGCGCGGGCAAAATCGGTGCTGGCCAAGCTGGAGGCCGGACGCGACGCGACCGGCGGGATCGCCGCGGGGCTCGACGATCTGCCCCTGTTCGCGGCGATGGCCAAGCCCGAGGAGGTTGTTGCGGACCCCTTGCTGGCGGCGCTCGACGCGGTCCATCCGGACCAGTTGAGCCCGCGCGAGGCGCTCGATGCTTTGTATGAACTGAAGCGGCTGGCAGAGGCGCGCGGCTGATGGCCACGCCCCGCTTTGACCTGATTGACGACCGTCGCGCGATCATCGACCGGCGTGCGCTGGCCGACCGGATCGCGGGTTCGCCCGACGATCTGGGCGCGATCCTCCGGCAAGCACTGGCCGACGGACGAACAGAGATCGAGCGGCGACTGGCCGAGACACCGTCGCGCGGACGAATGGCGGCGGCGTGCATGGCGTTTCTGGCCGACCAGCTGGTGCGGCTGGCGTTCGATTCAGCGGAGATGAAGATCGGCGGCTCGATTCCGTCACGGGTTGCATTGGTCGGGCTGGGCGGGACCGGGCGCGGCGAGATGGCGCCGTTTAGCGATATCGACCTGATGTTCCTGGTGCGGCACGAAGATGCCGCGGCGGCCGCGCCATTGGTCGAGGCGACACTCTATAGCTTGTGGGATCTGAAGCTGAAGATCGGCCATGCGGTGCGCACCCCCGATGAGCTGGTCGCATTGGCTCAAGACGACACGAGCATTCGCACCGCGATGTTGGAAGCACGCTGGATGTGGGGCGATGCGGCGCTGTTCGATACCACCAATGCGCGCTTCCGCCGCGAAGTCGTGGCTGGAAGCGGGAAAGCATTCGTCGCCGCCAAATTGGCCGAACGCGACGCGCGCCACATCAAGAGCGGCGATAGTCGCTACCTGGTCGAGCCGAACGTCAAGGACGGAAAGGGGGGCCTGCGCGATCTCCATACGCTCTACTGGATCGCCAATCATCTGTTCGGAATCCAGCAGCCTTCGGAAATGGTCGAGCGCGGGCTGCTGAGCGCCGCCGAATATCGCCGCTTTGAACGCGCCGAGCGCTTCTTCTGGTCGGTTCGATTCCATCTGCATTTGGCCAGCGAGCGGGCCGAGGAGCGGCTCGGATTCGACAACCAGACCGGGATCGCCAAGGCGCTTCGCTATGCCGACCGACCGGGCAAATCGGCGGTCGAGCGATTCATGCAATTCTATTTCCTGCAGGCGAAAGCGGTCGGCGATCTGACCGGCATCTTTCTTGCCCAGCTTGACGAGCAGGTGGCGGTCAAGGGTCGCCGGTTCGCGCTTCCCACGTTCCGCCGGCGGCCGGCGAAATTGCACGGCTTCTGCCTTGATCGCGGGCGGCTTTCGATCCCGAAAGACGACTTCTTCAGTTCCGATCCGGTCCGGCTGGTCGAGCTGTTCGCGCTTGCGGCTCGGGAGGGGCTGGAGGTCCACCCCAAGGCAATGCGCGCGGCCCAGCGCGATGCCCGTCTGGTCGATGCAGTGCGTGACGATCCAGCCGCCAATGCTTTCTTCCTGGAGGTGCTGACCTGCAAGGCCAACCCCGATCTGGTTCTCCGCTGGATGAACGAGGCCGGCGTGTTCGGGCGGTTCGTACCCGACTTCGGCCGGGTCGTGGCGCAGATGCAGTTCGACATGTATCACCATTACACGGTCGACGAACATTCGATCCGTGCGATCGGACTGCTGGCGAAGATCGAGCGCGGCGAGCTGGCCGAGGATCATCCCCTGTCGACTGCTTTGTTTCGCCAGATCGGGTCACGGCGGACGCTGTACGTGTCGGTCTTGCTGCACGATATCGCCAAGGGACGGCGCGGCGACCATAGCGTGCTTGGCGAGCAGGTTGCCCTGGAGCTTGGACCGCGCTTCGGGCTGGATCCGGCCGAGACCGAGACCGTCGCGTGGCTGGTCCGCAATCACCTGCTGATGAGTGCAACCGCGTTCAAGCGCGATCTGACCGACCCCAAGACGATCGATGATTTCGTGGCTGCGGTGCAAAGCCCCGAGCGGCTCCGGCTGCTGCTGATCCTGACCGTGGTCGATATTCGCGCGGTCGGGCCGGGAACGTGGAACGAGTGGAAGCGACAATTGCTTCGATCACTCTACGACGCCGCCGAGGAGCGCATTCGGTTGGGCCACAAGCAGCGCGGGCGGAACGAACAGGTGGCGGCCAAGCAGGCGGAATTGGCGGCGGAACTGGGGTGGAGCGCGTCTGCGGCCAAGGCCCATGCGCGGCGACTGCCCGATTCCTATTGGCTGGCCGAACCCAAGGCGTGGCAACTGGCCAATGCGCGGCAGATTGCGGCGGCAGAGGCGCGCATTGGCGAGCTCGCGCCAAGCGTGGTGGCGGAGGAGGAGCCCGGATCGGGAGCGACCCGGATCAGCCTGTTCGCGCCTGACCGGCCCGGCTTATTCTATCGCGTTGCGGCGGCGCTGGCCGGGGCCGGCGCGTCGATCATCGATGCCCGGATTCATACCAGCAAGGACGGCATGGCGATCGACAATCTGCTGGTCCAGGATAGCCAGCGGAAACCCTATCATGAGCGGCGGTTGCGGCAGCGACTGGTGAAAGCCATCGAAGCAGCGCTGAAGGCCGAGGATCTGCCCTTGCCCCCATCAACCGTGCCCTTACCCCGCCGCCGCGCGGCTTTTTCGGTCGCGTCGTCAGTGGTAGTTGCCGAGCGCGCATCCACCCGCACGACGGTGGTCGAGGTCAATGCCCGCGACCGCGAGGGGTTGTTGGCGCGGTTGGCATTGGCGATCCACCGTCTCGGTCACCAAATTCACTCGGCCCACATTGCCACTTATGGCGAACGGGCGGTCGATACTTTCTACCTGACCAATGCCGCTGGTCGAAAACTCGGGGCGCAAGAAATCGCCACGCTGCGCGAGGCCCTGTTGCTCGCGGCGAGCCCGTCCGATCGGGCCAAACGGGCGGCTTGAAAAGAACGACTGGAGTCCCAGTTTCGGCGCCAAGAAAAAGGCCTCACCCGAAGGTGAAGCCATTTTCCGATTGCGTCAGACGATGCGCTTATCCGCGCTCCGGCTCTACTGGCGGCGGCGGCGGCGGCGGCGGCGGGGGGCACACGTCGCTGGCCAGGATTACCGTTCCATCCGAGCAGGTCTGGGTCGGCGCGGGCGGCGGCGGCGGCGGCGCCTCGACCACTTCTGGCTCAACCACGACCGGTGGAGAGGCGCGGAACTTGGCCTTGAGCGTCATGCCGAACGTACGCGGTTCGCCCAGGAAGGCGCCGAACAATTGTGTCGCGCGGTTCGGGAAGCCAGTGCCGGGCAGGAGTGCCGTGCAGAAGCCGCTCTGTGCTCCGCGCTCGGTGCAGCTTCCCTGAAGCGGCGCGTCGAAGGCAACCTGCTTGTAGTTCTTATTGAACAGGTTCTGCGCCCAGAATTCGATTGCCCACATGCCGTCGCGACCGCTCAGGCCGACGCGACCGTTGACCAGGGAGAAGCTGCTCTGGTTCTTTTCGAGATCGAGGTCGGAACCGGTGTTGAAGCTGCTGACATGACGACCGTCAAAGTAGAGCAGGCCGCGAAGTCCGCTTGATCCAATTGGCGGGGTCCAGGCGAACGATCCGGTCACCGACAGCTCGGGGGCGTTCGACAGGTTGCGTCCCGGCAACTGGAACAATTGGTTTGAGGTCGGCACGCCGTTCGCCCCGACGAGATCATTCCGATACTTGGTCTGCACATAGGTCAGGCCCATGTTGAACCGGGCGTCGCGGAACGGACGGGTGAAGATCTCAAGCTCGGCGCCTTGTGACCGGACGCCAGACTTCAGCTTGCCGTTGCAGGCACCGGTGAGCGAACTGCTGTCGCTGTCGGCCCCGCTCAGATCGTCGCCGCAGCTATTAATGGTGGCGACTTCGAAATTGAGACCATTGAACGTGTTGAGCTGGAAATCGTCGAAATCCTGACGGAAAACGGCGAAGTTGGCGTCGATCCGATTGCCATTATACTTGAGGCCAAGTTCGTAGGCGGTGTTGATTTCCGGCTCGAACTGGAGGCTTCGTACCGTCGCGCTGCTCAGGATGGCGCCATTGCCGCCACTGCGCGGAAGGGCGGAACGATCGAGGTTGAAGCCGCCGGCCTTGTAGCCGCGCGAAACGCTGCCGTAGAGCAGGATTTCGTCGACCGGTTTCCAGCTAAGCGCGACCGTGCCGGTCCACTTATTCTCTTTTTTGGTGTCGCTTTGCGAATAGAAGCCGCCCGGTGCGGACGGGATGACGCACGGCAGAGTCTGGAGCGAGGCCAGCGCCGGCTGTGAGAAGAATGCGCACAACGTATTATTGTCGCTCAACTCGACATCAAGCTTCTTCTTGTCCCGCGTGTAGCGAACGCCCGCAGTCAGCTTAAGCGTGTCGGTCAGCGAAAAGATGTTGTGCGTGAAGATCGAAAAGTTCGTGTCTTTCTGCTCGAATCGGTCGTCGGTGGCGACACCGTTGAAGGTCCGCAAGCCGCCGCCATTGGCCAGGCTGACGTTGGTGAAGCCGCCATTGGTGAATGGCGCTGCACCGAAGTTGGCTGGCACAAATGCATCGGCCGGCAGCCGGGCGAACGCACTGAGCACGCCGATCTGTGCGGCGATCGCGTTCTGAACTGGCACATTGCCTGCCGCCGCGAGGAATTGTGCCTCGAGCGCCGAGCGCACGCCAGTGGCGACCGCGGTGTTGAAGCAGGTCGGGTTGCTGGTCTGGAGAAGGGCAGCCTGGCCCGTCCCATTCACGAAATTGTTGGCGACCAGGCAGTTTGCGTAGCGTTCGTAATCCGCACCGTAGGACAGATTGTCCTTAACCCGCAGATTCTCCGCCATGAAGAAGCCGCCAACGAGCCAGTCGAGCCGATCGTTAAAGGCATTGCCCTGCAGTCGCAGTTCCTGGGTAAAGGTTTTGAAGCGGTTGGCTGAACCGCCGCTGCCGTCGCGGTAAAGGATGTCCAGATTGTTGAAGTCGGCATCCTGCCCGCGCTCGAAATCATTGACCCGATAGGCCGTGATCGACGTCAGTTCGACGCCGCCAAAGTCGTAATTGACCTCGACCGAGGCGCCATAATCGACGACGTCGCTATTATAGCTGCGGCCGGGCGTGATCGACACATCGCGATCATAGGGATCGTCATTGATGATCGCGCCGAGGCCGCGTTCGATCGCGGCGATGGTCGACGGGCCACTGATGCCGGTGTTGCCAGTCGCATTATAGTCGCGGGTGGGCAAATAGACGGCGGAGCAGCATTCTTCATTGCGCTTCGAGTAATCGCCGATGATCCGGACCGAGAAGGCGTCTGTCGGTTGATAGAGTATCTGGCCGCGCAGCAACCAGCGATTACGGTCATTGACCCGGTCGCCGGAGATGACGTCCTTCAGGAAGCCGTCCCGCTCCATGTAGACACCATCGATCCGCGCGGCGATCGAGTCGGTGATAGCACCGGTGATGCCGCCATCGATGCGGCGAAGATTGTAATTGCCGATCGTCGCTTCGCCATAGGCCTCGGTGGTGAATTTCGGCTTGGCAGTGATGACGTGGATCAGGCCCGACGAGGCGTTGCGGCCGAACAGGGTGCCCTGCGGTCCGCGAAGCACTTCAACCCGGTCGACCGGCCCAAGTTCGGTCAGGCCGGTACCGATACGGCTGCGATAGACGCCATCGATAAACACCGCGACCGAGCTTTCCAGGCCGGGATTGTCGCCGACCGTGCCGATTCCGCGAATACGGGCGCCGCCGGCACCCGCTTCCGACGTGGTTGAGGATACGAGCAGCGACGGGCTGACTTGGTTAAGTCCGCGAAGATCCACTGCGCCGCTATTCTTGATCGTTTCTGCGGTCACTGCGGAAACGGCCAGCGGGATGTCGCTGAGCGCCTCGCTGCGCCGGGTCGCGGTGACGACGATGGCATCTTCATCAACCGCTTCCGCGTCCTGAGCAGCGCTGTCGACCGAGGCCGCTTCGACCGGCGCTTCGGCCGGAGTCGAGGGTTGATCGGCGGTGTCCTGGGCGAAAGCCGGCGTTGCAAGAACGGCCAGGCTTGCCGAAAGCATCCAGATGGATTTGCGCATTTTATCCTCCCCATTACCGATCGCGACTTTATGTCAGTCGCGTTACGGATCGGGGAGGAAGCTAGTCCAAGGCATCACGTCAGGGAAGCGAGACAAGAGGGCGCGCGACGCAAAAGCTGAGCTTTGCGACAAAAATGCATCACGTCGATAGAATGGCGAACTTTCCGTAAGGGCAGTTTATTTCGGCGAAAGCACCATGAGCATCTGCCGGCCTTCCATACGGGGATGGGCCTCGATCTTGGAAATGGCGGAGGTCTCCTCGGCGGCGCGCTGGAGCACCGCCATGCCGAGCTGTCCGTGCGCCATTTCACGCCCGCGAAAGCGCATGGTGAGCTTCACCTTGTCGCCTTCTTCCAGGAACTCGACGACCTTCTTCATCTTGGTCTGATAATC
>JAZKHF010000180.1:0-15605 GCA_040385545.1 Pseudomonadota bacterium | reverse complement strand
CCCGCAGGCGATCGCGATTGAATAAGGGAAAGAAGAGGAAAATCCCACTCCACAATAAGGAAAAGAGGGTGAGAAAGGTGTCGGCGGTGCCCTGCGCGGACTGCTGTGCAAAAAAGGAGAGCGGGAGGAAGACTTCAATCTCGCGCATGGCGTTGCGCGCGATCACTGCGGCCCCGGTCAGCCGCGCGCCGTCGCGCGCAACGACACGCAGGCCCATCACGAGCTTACCCGGCGTCGCGCCGCGGCTGCCCATTTCGAACAGCGTGAACCAGCCATTTCGAAGCAGGAAGAAGCCGACCAGCCACAGCGCGGTCAGAAAGCCCCTCATTCCCGGAACCGCCATCCAAACGAAGGCAAGCGTAACCACCACGAGAATGACCATCATCAGGAAGGCATCGATGAGGAAGGCCACGGCGCGGCTGGCGACCGAACCCAGTTCGAGCCACAAATCGACGCCCTCGGGGGTGACGAAGCTGCGCCGCAGCGAGACCAAAGCGGATCGTCTAGCGGGCATGCGTCGACCTGCGTCCGCCCCACAGGAAAAAATAGACCAGCCACCCGGCCAACGCCGCCGAGCCGATGAGCAAGCGCAGTCCATCGCTGGTGATGAGTTGCCGGCCGAAGCCTTCGAGGATGCCGGCGAGGGCCAGCATGACGACGGTGCCCAAGATCGCGACGGCCGACGTGCGGCCCGCATCGACAATCGCCGCGGTACGCGCGCGCCGGCCGGGGAACAGGACGGCGGTGCCGATGCGGATCCCCGCCGCGCCAGCAATGCAGATCGCCAAAATCTCGGTCGTGCCGTGGATCATCAGCCAGCCGGCAAGGTTGAAAGCGAGGTTCTTGGCCGCGAAGACGGCGAAGAACGCGCCGAGCATCATGCCATTGTAGAGGATCAAAAGGATTGTCGGGACCGCCAGGGCAAAGCCGAGCGCGAAGGCGAAGATCGCGATCTGGGCATTATGCGTAAACAGGAAGGTCGCGAACACGCCGAGCCCGCCGTCGCCCTGGTCGTACAGGGTATCGCGCAGAAAAGCCTCTGACGCGGTCGGGCCCCTGCCGTCGGCGAGGCCGTCGGGGATGATACTGAAATACCAGCTCGGGTCGCTTTGAACCAGCAGGAAGGTCAGCACCGCGGCCAAGGCTGTGAGGATCGCGCAGAACAGGGTCTCGCGCCACAGGCTCTTCACGGCCGCGGGCCAGTCGCGGACAAAGAAAGCGGCGACCTGACGAGGGAGCGGAGTCTGAACGCCGTAGATATGAAAATAGGCGCGTGCGGACAATTGTTCGAGATAAGCAAGCAGCGCTAGATCAAGCGACGTGTCGCGCGCGACCGCGAGCGACGAGAGGGTCGTGCGGTAGAGGCGCGGGAGGGCAAGCAGATCGCCATCGGTCAAGCTGCGCAACGATCGTCGTTCCAGCCGCGTGACGAGTTCGTCGAGACGCTGCCAGTCGGCGGCATGCGCGTTGCGAAAACGCGTGGCGTTGACGAGGGGCGGGCCGCTCGCGAGGGGCGCATTCACACGATATTCCTTCGCTTGAGATCCGTGTATGCACGCGCCAGTTGTTCGCTGACGCGGTCGTGATCGGCCTCGATGACGTGCGCACCAAGATGCTGAAGTTGGGTGATGACGACCTGCCGCTCGTCGAGCAAAGCCGAGGCGGTGATGGCGCGGGTGACGTCGTCGGCATCCTGGGGTCGCCGGCGGGCCAGCGTTTCGAGTTCCTCGTCGCGCAGCAGCACAACCAGCACGACATGCTTCTCGGTCATTCGCCGCAGTCCTGCGAGCAGGAAGTTAGCCGAAATAGCGTCGGTGAATTCGGTGAACAGGATGACCACCGAACGCCGTGAGAGCTTGGCGAAGAGCGTCGCCAACGCGAACGTGTAATTGGTCTCCTCGGCGCTATAGTCGATTTGCGCGGCGACGCGTTGAAGCGCGTCGAAAGCGCCGCTGCCCGACACTAGTCCACTGGTCACCCGCGGCCGTGAATCGAAGGCGTGCAAGGCAACGCGATCGCCCAGCTTGAGCGCGAGCCAGCCCGTCAGCAGCATCGCCGCGACCAGCCGATCGATGCGTGGGATGCCATCGACCGGCTCGCACATTTGCCGCCCGCAATCGACCACGAACACGATCTGGTTATTGCGTTCGCTGTGATAGCGCTTGGCGAGCAACTTGGTGGTGTGCGCGGACCGCTTCCAATCGATCGTGCGGCGATCCATACCCGGCCAATATTCGACCAGCGCGTCGAAATCGGACCCCTCGCCACGGGTCACCGGGATGGTAATGCCTTCGGCGGCGTAGCGGCGGAACAGCGTCGCCCCGTGCCGATGGACCGGGCGCAAGTCGGGCAGGATCGGAAAAGCGGATGCGGTGTCGAGAATGCGCTGGTGCCACACGAGCCCGAGGGGGCCTGTCCAACGCAGCCAAAAACGATCGAAGCGCGCGACGCCGCGCCGCACCATGACGATGGCGAAATGCACGGCGCCCCTCCCGTCCGACAAGGACAGGCGCAATCGGTGCGCGTCGCCGATGTCGACCAATGGAATGGCCTCAAGCGCGATTTCCGCGCGCGACGGACGGCTGGAAATCGTCACTTCAACGCTGCCGTCGCGCTGTTCCCCGACATAGGCGTTCCGGGGGACCAGAAGTTGGGCGCTCGCCGTCCCGCGGCCAAGCCACGCATCCGCACCGCTCAGCAAGAGGATGGTCAGCGGCCAAGCCAGCGCCAGATACCAATGGCCCGGTAGCGCGGCCCCGACCAGCAAGGCCACGGGCGCGCCGGCAACGGCCACCAGCACCGCCCGGGCGGAGGGGTAGATCAACGCGGCGCCTCGATCGTATCGATGATCGAGGCGACAATGTCTTCGACCCGGCGACCGCTGATCTCCGCCGCGGGGGCGAGGATGACGCGGTGCCGCAACAAGGCGGGGGCGAGCTGCTTGACGTCGTCGGGGATCACGAAGTCGCGCCCGTCGAGCGCCGCGCGGGCGCGCGCCGCGCCGGCCAGCATCGCGCCCGCGCGCGGGCTCGCGCCACTTTCGAGATCGGCGACCTCGCGCGTTCCGCGGACCAGCGCCGTGATGTAATCGACGATCTCATCGACCAGGGCGACCGACCGGACCAAGCCAATCGCCTGATCGATGGTCGGACCGTCGCAGACTGCTCTTACGCCCCAGCTGTCGGGCACCATGGCGGCGTCCCTGGCGCCATGAGTCGCCACGATTTGCCGTTCCTCCTCGGGCGTCGGGTATCCAATTGTCTGCTTGAACAAAAAGCGGTCGAGTTGTGCTTCTGGCAGCGGGTACACGCCCTGTTGCTCGATCGGGTTTTGCGTCGCGACCACCATGAAGCGATCGCCCAGTGAATGCGACTGGCCGTCGATCGTCACTTGCCGTTCCTGCATCGCCTCCAGCAGCGCGGCCTGGGTTTTTGGCGGGGTGCGATTAATCTCGTCGGCCAGCAGCAGATCGGTGAAAATCGGCCCGCGCGTCAAAGTGAAGCTCGAGGTCTGGAAGTTGAACAAATTGGCGCCGATGATATCCCCGGGCATAAGGTCGGGGGTGAACTGAATCCGCCCGAACTCCATTCCCACCGCCGTGGAAAAGCATTGCGCGAGCAGCGTCTTGGCGGTGCCCGGCGGTCCCTCCAGCAAGATGTGCCCGCGCGCGAACAGGCTGACGAGCATCAGCTCTACGGTCAGTTCATGCCCGACGACCGCTTTCGCAACCTCCGTTCTGATGGTGTTGGCAAGCGAACGCACGTCGTCAATGGTCACTGTCGAACCTCCTCGATCCAGTCATGCAGGGATTGCGCAGCCGCGACGAGTTCGGGGCGGCTGCGCGCGGACGCGACATTCGTCGCGCGCACGGAAAAGGACTTCTGCCCGCACAAGTTGTCGAGCCGGATGTCGCGCGTCTCCGAATCGAGTTCGGGTGGCAGTCGAAACATTGTCTCGGCACGGCGGCGCATGACGTCGGCATAGCTCGCGCCAACCGTCGTTTCGCGCCCCGCCCGGCGAATAAGCGCAGCGCTATTGTCGACCAGTGCCGATTTTCCGAAGGCCAAAGCGCGTTGCGCTTGTAGCGGCGCTCCGAACCGGACCAGCATTTGCCAGGCAGCCAGGAGGGCCGCCGCAAACAGGGTCAGCGTGACCGCGAGGAATGGCGGGTCGAATGCCAGCCGAAGCGGACCGCGCGAATGGCCAAAGCCATTGGTCGTGACGTCGAACAGCACATTGTCGGCGCCGGTGCTGTTCAGATCGTCAAGCAGCCGCAACGCCGCGACCGCCTGCCCTCGATCCGCCAGCCCACGGTTGTTGATCAAGTCGGGGTCGGCGAGCACATAGAGCGGCCGCTTGCCCAATTGGCCAAGGACGATCCGCCCGCGAGCGTCGGTCAGCACGGGAACGAGATCCTTGCCGCTGATCGTCTGGGTAATCAGCGGCGCGACGAACCCGCCATCGGGCGACACCGCAGGCCCATGAGCGGTGAGCCGCTCGCGCGTGTTTTTATGTCGGGTGACGCCGAGTTCCCACTGAGGAGCGAGGACCCCTTCGGGAACATGGCGGAAGTGGAGACCGCTGGATCTGACCCATCCGGAATGTTTGGGGTCGGCCTGGGTCCGCCATTTGGGCAGGATGACCAAGGTGATGCGGCCGCCTCGCGCCTCGAGGATCTGGTCGAGTTTGGCCGCGCCGCTATCGGGGGATACGATCAGCAGGTCCTCGGAATCGAACAGACGCTGATTGCGGACCACCAGCGGGCGGCGCCCGGTGTCTGCGGCGAGGCGGACGAGACCGGAGAAACCGGTAGCCGAGGTGGACAATGCATGCGTGCCGCCATTGCGCCCGCTGCGAAAGTCGGGCGCATAAGCGCCAAGCAGCAACATCGCGACGAAGGCGATCACCCCGATGGTGCCGATCAGCAACATCGGTCCGCGCTGAAGCCCGCTATCGGCGTTGCCCGCGCTCATCGTTGCCAAACCCCGTCGAGTGCAAACTCGCTATAGCTTCGCCGTGCGTCATTCCACTGGCCTTCGTCGACCGAGCGGTTTCCGAACATGCTGCGTTCGACGATCCCGGCGATCGACGCGAACAGCGTTTGCGCGCGGGGGGGCAGCAGCGGCGATTGAGAAAGTTCGCGCCCGGTCAGTGAAGGTCGCGCAAGCTGAGGTCGGCGGCGTGCCAGATCGTCGACCGCGCGCAACAACAGGCAATGGATCGCATCGGCAAAACGCCCTTCGCGAGCAAGCAGATCGGCTTCCTCGAGCCAGGCGCGAAGCGGGGCCGCCTCGGGTCGCCATTCCTCGTCAACCGGGATGATCACCGGCGCGCGACGCATGGGCCAGCGCCATTCGCCCTGGCGGACCCGCTGGACAATAACCACCACGAGGGCCGCGACAGCAAGCCCGATCACGCTCCACAGCAGGATGCGAGCAAATGGCGCATTGGGCAGGAAGCTGCCGATCCAGGCGAAAAAGTGGCCGATCGGTTCAAACATGGCTTTCAACCATCGACCGAATGCCTCCAGCCATGCCGGGGGTGGAGCCTCGGGCACAACTGCGGGGAGGCTGAACTGAGTTCCGCCATCCTCGCGGAGCGATCGATACGCGGTGTCGAACTTGTCGGCGTGGTTCGACGCCGCTTGCTTGCCCTCCGAAATCTCGCCCTCCCTCGACCCCGCAGAACATCGCGCGCCAGTTCGGTGCGTGCAAGTCACGAAATTTCTGGACACAATAAAAAGCGTGGCGCAGTTTCGTAGAAACCGGGGGAGTTACTTTAATGGCGACCAGATCAGCAAGAAGCGACGAAGTGCGGGATTTCTCGATCGGACGGGTGTTCGAGCGCGCCTCCGCGGCAGTGATGCATAATCCCGTGGTGACCCTGTCCGCAGCGCTGTTGCTCGGCGCTATCCCGACGTTATTGCTGACCCTGCTGTTCAGCGAAGTGCTCGGCGGCAACGGTCAGAACGCGAGCGCCAACATGTCGCTCGGCCTCGCCGCGACCGGCATCGTGACATGGCTTGCCATGATGGCGGTTGGCGTGCTCGTCCAGGCTGCGTTGACCCGCGCCACCGTCGCGGAGAGCGAAGGCCGCCGAGCGGGCTTTGGCGAAAGCATGATGGCGGGGTTGCCCGTCCTCTTGCCGTTGATCGGCTTGATCTTGTTATGGACGATCGGCGTCGCCTTGGGGATGATGTTGCTGATTGTCCCGGGAATCATCCTGTTGCTCATGTGGTCGGTCGCGATTCCCGCGATGGTCGAAGAGCGGCAAGGGGTCTTCGCGGCCTTTGCGCGCAGTCGGGCGCTGACCAGCGGAAGCCGTTGGAAGATCCTCGGCGTGCTGGTGATCCTGATAGCCGCCTACCTCCTCCTGGTAGGCGTGCTGGGCATCGCCGGCATTTCGTCGATCGATATTTCCGGCACGGCGACGGAAGCCGAGGACGTATCGGTCGTCGCCATGCTGGGCAACCTGATCTCGTCGATGCTGTTCAGCTTGGTCTGGGGGACGGTTCAGGCGGCGATCTACGTCGAACTTCGCGACGCGAAGGAGAGCGGGAACGCCGACAGCTTGCACGAGGTTTTCGCCTGAGGCGTGTCCGGCGGCAGGCAAGCGTGGGAAATCGACGTTAAGGCACTGGCCAGGTCACAGCTTGGGCCGTCCGAATGCCGATCGTCCATCTTGCCGACGCCAAAATCGGTTCCTGACGCGTAAGGCGAGGCCCTTCAAATAAAGAAGAGGTCGCTCCATCCAAGCGTGTGATCGCCGGAAACGATTCCAATCAGTTCATCGCGCGCGTCGAAGCGGCCATTGTCGTTGCTGTCATGATAGATTCCGGTGCCGGTCGTGGAGCGTGCCAGGAAATAGTCCGACGCGGTTCCGCGCAGCTGAATGCGATCACCGGCACTGAAATCCAGGATCTTGGCGTAATCTGCGCTGCCGGCTGAACGCGCCTTCCCGTCGTCATAAAAGACACCGCGCGAATCGCCCAGGATGAACAGGTCATTCCCGCCATTGCCGCGCAAGGTGTCGACCGTGCCGCGACCGGTCGCAGTGCCTGAAGCCATCACGCCGAAGATGACGTCATCGCCCGCGCTGCCCACGATGGTGTCGGACCCGCTGGTCCCGTAGATCGTCGTGACCGACGGCGGCGGAGGGGTAGCAGCCCCTTGAATGAGCGCCATCACGTCCAGTCGCCCGCCCGACTGCGTGGAAGTAGCAAGCGACGAAGTGGGGGCGGCGGTTTCCATCAATCTCGTGCGGATTTCGAAGGCGGTGAGGTCGGTCGAGGCTGCGATCAGGGCAATCGCGCCGGTGACATGGGGGGCGGCCATCGACGTTCCGCTCTTCGATCCGTAGCCACCGCCGGGAAGGGTCGAATAGATTGACGATCCGGGCGCGCCTAGTTCGACCGAGGAAGGTCCAAAATTCGAATAATCCGCAAGGGCGCCGCTGGACGTGAGCGCCGCGACACTGATCACGGCATCGAAGCCCACGGCTGATGTAGTGTCGTAATTTGCAGGATAGCCGGGAAGGAGGTCATTATTATCTCCAAGGCTGTCGCTCCCGCCATTTCCCGCCGATGCGATGAACAGGATGTCCTGTCTCGCGCCGCGAACGATCGCGTCGTAAAGTGCCTGGGAGTAATTACCCCCGCCCCAGCTATTGTTCGTCGCAACAAACTCGATGTTGACCGAGCGCACGGCGGCCGCGGTGAAATAGTCGACGGCCAACGCGGCTCGCGAGGTCAGACCACTGCCGTCGGCGCCCAAGAACTTCAGTGGAACGAGCAGCGTGTTCCAGGTTATGCCGGCCACCCCCGTGCCATTGCCCCCCGTGGCAGCGATGACCCCCGACACGTGGGTGCCGTGTCCGCTGTCATCGTAGGGATCATTATCGCTGTTGGCGAAGTCCCAGCCGATCAGGTCGTCCAAGTAACCGTTCGCATCTTGATCCAGTCCGTCTTCCCAGCGAGGGTCGCTCAGAAGATCACCGGCGTCGATCCGCCCATTTCCATTGAGATCGTTGACGAAGTTGGAATTCGTAGTGGCGTTGAGGTCGCGAAATGTGATCGATCCGTCCAGATCGACGTCGATGACGCTCGCGCGAAGCGTCTCCGGTATTTCAAGATTATTGATCCAGATATTGAGGTACAAATCCGGGTGGGTGTAGTCGATGCCGCTGTCGATCACTCCCACGGCGATCGTGGAAGAGCCGACATACCCAGCAGTCCAGGCCTCGCCTGCCTGGGACCCGTACACATTGATCGACGCGGTCTGATCGCCCAGCATGTTCCAGGTCCGGCCGCTTGTGTAGCCCGGATCGTCGGCCAGGAAGGTGGCTGAAACTACATGATCCGGTGCGCTGACTGCGCTCTCCCCATGGTGGGGCCCGACCGCTGCCTCGATGGAAACTTGTCCGTCGCCGAAGGACAATCTCGAGACGCCTTCCTGGGGGCCAGTACGCCAGATCGACTCTCGGAAGACATCTGCGACATGGGCGAGCGCATCCGGACACGCCGCATTGCTTGCGCCAACCGCTAGATTGGCACTTGCGTCATGTTCTGGCTGGAACGGGGAATGGTCCGCGCCGGCATCGATCATGGCCGTTTGCGCTTGCGCGAGGCTCGGGGAGGCGAAAAACGAACGCCCTTGTTCGAAATTTCTCACGGTTCGCACTCCCATTTGTCAAGGAAGCCGTACCTGTCCTCATGGGCCTGAAGAATTGGTGAATCCTTGGGCCGGCCTCCAACTTTGCCTGATCGAGGTTTGGGGGTCGGCGCCAACCTTGGCGTGAAGGTGAGCTAAATTTCGGAGGCGGCTTGTGCGCTTACCCAAGTCTGCCACTTCGATCGGACAACGGCCGAGAGCGTTAGCGGATCAAACGGCTTCGCGAGAACGTCGATGGCCCCAAGCTCCTTCAGCTTTCCCACATGGCGTGGCATCACGCTCGCGGTCATGAACATGATCGGGGTGTCGGCCGTCTTCTCCCTCAGTCGCAATTCACGGAACACGTCATCGCCATTCATCCCGGGCATGCGATAATCGAGAATGATCAAATCCGGGAACAAGCGGTCGATCCCGGCGAGCGCTTCCGGGCCCGAAGCGAAATGCGTGAGGTGAAAGCCGCCGATTTCGACGAGCGCGATTTCGGCCAGCAAGGCAATGTCCGGATCGTCCTCCACCAGGACGATATCATGCAGTTCCTTCATGAGCGCTCTCTTTGACCAATGGCAGCGTGAAGAAGAAGCAACTCCCGTGGTTTATCGACGTTTCATAATCGATCGTGCCATCATGCGCTTCGACGATTGCCTTGGTGATAGCCAAGCCCAGCCCAGTGCCCGGCTTGCCACGTTGCGACGTAGCAGCCTGAGCGAAGCGGCGAAACAGGTGGGGCCGAAAATCAATTGAAATCCCTTCGCCCCTGTCGCGCACTGATACGATTGCCATCGGCCCTTCGACCTCTGCGCTCACGGTCACGATCTGCCCGGCCCTCGAGAATTTGGCGGCATTGGAGATCAGATTGGTCAATGCTTGCCGCAGCCGTCCGGCGTCGCCGCTGACGCACATCGGACGGTCAGGCCGCTTTAACTCGATCGTCACTCCCAATGTGTCGGCGTAGGGACGGTCCTGCTCGACCGCTTGGTCCAAGAGGTCGCTCAGGTCGATCTCGTCCATCACAAATTCGAAACCCCCGGTCCCGAGCTTTTCGATGTCGAGGATATCGTCGACGAGCGAGCAAAGCCGGTCGGTATTCTTTATTGCCATGGCCAGCATTTGCCGGTCACGCGCGTCGAAGCGATCCGCTCCGCGTCCAAGCAATGCCAGCGATCCGCTGATCGAGGTCAGGGGTGTCCGCAATTCATGACTGACCGTGGAGATGAATTCGTTCTTGAGCCGGACTACGCGGCGGTTTTCGGTCACATCCTCGACCGTCATGATCGAGCGGCCGTCATCCATCGCCGCCCGGCGCACCGAGACGATTCGACCCGACGGCAAATCAAGTTCGAGCCGGCGCTGCGGAGTGGTACGCACGGATGCCAGCAATTCGCTCGTCAACTCGGCTGGGTTCCCCTTACCGAAGTCGCCGCGCGCGACGGAATAGGCCAGGAACTCGACGGCGCTGGTTCCTTCCCGCGCGAGATTCGGATCAAGCTCCAGCAGGTCGAGAAAGGCCGCATTCCATAGCTCGAGCCGCAGCTCGTCATCAAAGACCGCAATCCCGTGATCGACGTTGTCAATCGTCGCTCGGAACAAGTCGGTCTGGCGGCGCATCGCCAGATTGGTTTTCTCGACCGCGAGGCTGCCGACGCGCATTTCCATGACGTCCGCAACCGTACGCGCCAAGCGGTGGAGCAATTGCCGCTCATTCTCCGAAAAGCTCTGCGGCTGGGTGTCGAGCAGACATAGTGAGCCGATTGCGACATCGTCGCCAACGCGGATCGGTGCGCCGGCGTAAAAACGGATAAACGGCTGGCCGGTGACGAGCCGATTATCGCGAAAACGCGGATCTTCGGACGCATCCTCGACGACCATTACCTCGCGCTGCTCGACGGTGTGATTGCAAAAGGCGGACTCTCGGTCGGTACCGAAGGGCGACAAGCCGCACGAGCCCCGGAAAAGCTGCCGATCGCTAGACAATATGCTTATCAAAGCCATCGGTACGGCGAATATGCTCGCCGCCAATTGTGTTAGATTATAAAAGGATTCTTCGATGAAGGGAGAGGTTAATTCATAATCGACGATCGTCTTCTGACGCTTAGCTTCAATTGCGATCAGATGCTCACTTGCCATGATGCGCTTTAAGAGCATTCTGCCGCTTCCTTCAATATCGACTGGACTTCCCATGACTGCGATCAAATCCGGCAGTGAAAGCGACGGCCCCCTTGCGGGGCTCGACGCCCTGCGGACCAAGTTTTACGATCGTTTGCGGTCCGATCGGGCGCTTTTTCAGCAGGCACGTGCCAATCATGACGTGGAAGAGCAGGGGCGCATTGCCCATGGCTTGGCGGGTCTTGCCGGCACCTTCGGTTTTCCCGCGATCGGCGAAGCCGCCTTCGCGCTCAAGGAGCAGTTGCGCCAGCCCATGCGCACCGACGCGGTTGAACAGGCAATCGCGACTTTTTACGCAAAACTTGACGAGGCGACGTCGCGCAGCGACTAACGCACTTTATGGCGTTCCGCTCGGGGCAGCGCCTGATGAGTGGAAGTCGCGTGTTGAAAAAGAAGAGCCGGGCGGCTGCTGTGATCGGCATCGCCCTCGCGGCCTGTCCCGCACAAGCCCAGCCGGACCTCTTTGGCGGTGCGTCACTGAGCGGAATCTATTCGAGTTCGTCGGGCCGCATCCTCGACGAGGAGATCGATGCTTCCGCGCTCGTCGCCCGGGGCTACGTCGGTGCGCGTCTCGGCCAGCAAAAGGCCACTCGAATCCAGTTCGGCACCAATTATCATCTTTACGTGGGCGACGGTCCAAGAAACCGTTGGAGCAATGTCGCCGAGATCGAGCAGCGCTTCACCGTCAGCAAGACGGCCAGCGTCGCGTTCGAAGGCTCTGGCGCGACCAACGTTTCGACGCTTGAAGCGCGGTCGGCCGATCAGGTCTCCGCGCGGGCCCGCCTCACGGTCGCGCTCAACAAGCAGGATCGCTTCACCCTAACCGCCGCAGCACGTCGCCGCGCCTATGACGGATCAAGCGCCGAAGCCTGGGCGCCGATGATCGAAGGTGACTATCGCAGACGTCTCGGCCGCTACCAATATATTGACCTTGAAAGCCGCTTCGAGCGCGTCGACAGTAATGACGACCTGCTCGATTACCGGCGGCTGAGCCTCGCTGGCTATTACACCCACCCGCTCGGCCGGGCGACGCGGCTTCGTGCCGGGATCGCGCATCGCCGCTGGTCGTGGGACGAGCGCCTGACCAGTGACGCGCGACCGCTGCGCGACCAATTGTGGGTGCCTCAGGCGCGTCTGACGCACGCCCTCAGCAGCGATCTCGATCTCGAGCTCGACTATCGCCGTCCACTACGCCGCTCGAACGACGACCTCTTCGACCGCGAAGGGCATCGCCTCGCGGCCACCATCCGGACGAATTTTTAAGCCATGGGCATGGCACCAACCGACGGCCAGAAGACGCGGCTGTGGATCGCGCTTGGTGTCATCGTCGTCGTCGCTCTGGTGTGGTGGTTGGCGGAGACCGGGTCGGTCGATCTTGGGCCGCTGAGGAATCTCGTCGCCTCGGCGGAGCGTTCTCCGCTTCTCAAATTCGACGGCGTGACGGGGCGCTACCTGCTCTACACCATGCCAATCGGGGCGGCGGTGGTGGTCGTTGCGCGCATGGTCGTCGGCCTTAAGAGCTTCGGCCTGTTCACGCCGATGCTCATGGCGATGGCATTTCTCCAGACCGGGCCGATCGCCGGGCCGGTCATCCTGGCGCTGGCAATTGGCGCTGGACTGATCATGGCCCCGATCCTGAAGCAGTTGAAGATGGCCCGGGTCGGCTTCCTGGCCGGCCTGATGGCGGTGGTGACCATCTTGCTCATCAGCCTCATGCCATATCTCAAGAGTGCCTTGTGGGTCACCGCCTTCCCCGTGGTCGTCACGGCGCTTGCGGTCGAACGCTGGTGGGTGGTGTGGGAAGGCGAGGGCCTCTGGGACGCCTTCAAGATTGCCGTGTCGACCATGTTCATCGCCATTGTCATCGAACTCGTCGTCCTGTCCCCGCCGGTCGAATCGCTGGTAGACTTTTCGCCGATGCTGGCGGCGGTGACCGGCGGCGTCATCAGCGTCGCCTGCGGTCTGTATCGCGGGCTACGTCTCACCGAATTAGGCCGCTTCGCAGCGGTGCGGAGCGATAATTGACGATCCTCGGGTTGAATCGTCGCAATGCGATCATCACCCGATCGAACCCGCGATCGGCCATCCGCCTGGTCAACGACAAATATGCCACGAAATGCGCGCTGGCTGAACGCAATGTGCCCGTGCCGGGGACCATCGTGATCATCAGCGAAGCGGCCCAATTGCGCGCCTTCGACTGGAACCTCCTCCCTGAATCCTGGGCACTGAAACCCAACCGCGGACGCCGAGGGGAGGGCATCATGCTCGCCGTGACCCGGCACGGAAAGGATTGGGCCACCGCTTCCGGACGCGTGCTGACCCGCGGCGACATCACCTTCCACATCGAGCGTGTCCTGGACGGCGAACATAGCCTTGAAGGGCTCGACCGCGATTCAGCGATGTTCGAGCCACTGATCCTGCCCCACCCGCTGATCCGCCAGATTGTTCCCGAGGGCCTGCCGGATACCCGGGTCATCTGTCTCGGTGACGAACCGATCATGGCGATGATGCGGATCCCGACCCGCGCGTCGGAAGGAAAGGCCAATCTTCACCAGGGCGCGATCGGCGCCGGGATCGAGATGGAAACGGGTCTGATATTTCGCGCCATTCTTGGCGATGACGAGATCACCCACCATCCCGACACCGGCTATGCGCTCATCGGTCTTCAAGTGCCGCAATGGGACGAGGTGCTTGCAGCCTCCACGCGCTGCGGCGATGCGCTGGGTCTGGGCTATTGCGGCGCGGACATCGTGCTGGACGCCGAGCATGGCCCGCTCGTGCTCGAATGCAATGCCTTCCCAGGCCTTCAGATCCAGAACGTCAACAGCCGCGGGCTCAAGGGCCGGATCGAGGATCTGGGCCTCGGGCGCAGGGATTTCTGGAGCCGTTTCCGCCGTGCGCCGGTCGCTCATCCCCATGTGCTGACCAAGGAGCAGTCGGTCCGCCGGCTTGGACCCGCGCCGCTTCATTCGGGCTATAGCGCAACCGAAGCCGTTCAGCCGGCCAAGGGACGCACTCCGTTCAATTTCTTCGCCTCGCTTGGCGCAATCCGGTGGCGCGACACGGTTGACCCGGTCGCGGGCGAGGCCGCCGCGCGGCAGCTCGAGGGGGGCGATTGGGAGGATCGCGGGGTCGGCGCGGGTGGTTCGATGATCCTCCTGACCACGGGCGAGCAGCGCATGGTGGTGATCGGCGCGATTGTTCGTGGCGCCGAGGGACGCGCGACATTCATGATCAGCCACGCTCGGGCCATTAGTCGCAGCCACCAGACGGTCACGGGCGACTCAAGGATGCGCATCCTGATTGCCGACGACGATGAACTATTGTCCGAATTCATTCGCTTTCAACTCGAGCGCGCCAACTACAGCGTCGTCGCCGCGCGCGACGGCGATGAAGCGCTGATGCGGCTCAAGGTCGTCACGCCAAGCGCCATCATCCTCGACGGCGACATGCCCGGCGCCGATGGTTTCGAGGTGCTGCGCCGGGTGCGTGAGACACCTGCGACGCGCGCCATACCGGTGCTGATGCTTACCGCCCGCCGCGATGCGGAGCAGATCGGTCGCGCCTTCGAACTTGGCGCCGACGAATATGTCACCAAGCCATTCGAGGCCGAAGAACTAATCGCCCGCCTCTCTCGGCTGCTTGCGCCCGATTAAGTGCCCGGCGGGATAGAGCGCGCGGATGGCGCGGATGTCGGACAAGGTTAGCCATTCGCGCTGGCCGACATCGCTTGCGACCAGCCGTTGTTCGACCAGACGCCGCCGACCGGCCGCCGTCGCCCTGGCCGTCCGATTGCCAAGCGAATAATGCATCAATGAGCCGAAATCATAAGAGCCAAGTGCCTCACCATCGGCCTCCGAATGGCGACAATGTCGTCGATCCGCATCGCAGAGTGGCTGCCACTGACGCGCCTTTCGCCCGACATTGCGCACCCGGATCAGCCGTGCACGGTCGCCGCGCTGCTGTTCATGATAGAAGCCAATCGCATGCAGAATTTCATGCGCGACGGTCCCCATGTTGGTTTGCCGGCCCAATGCTCCAGGCGTGCACGCCGACCCGATCGAGACGTATTTCAAGCGCTGGCGCGGCAGAAATCCGACGCCCTGCGTGCTGCATCGTGTCGGCCGGGACGACGCGCGGAACACCAAAGTACTCGTCGCCCGAGCCCTCGACACCTCCCTGAGGCGCAAATTGTTGCCGAACTCGAGGTTCCAACGCTCGGCCGTGGTGCGGACCAGGCGTGCTTGCTCCGAACGGAGAAGAGCCTGGCTTGAGCCTTTGCCCGCCTGTGGCTTACAAGGATCGCGCCGCGCGCCCTCGAAGCTTTGGTCGCACACGATGTAATCAATGGTGTGCGACGGCCACAATCGATCGGGGCTCCCGACCACCGCCGCCCCAAAGAGCGATGTCGGGACGAAAACCGCTCCAAGGAATAAAACAGGTCGAGTTGCAAACATTGATCCCCTTACAAGCCGATTGATGAACAGGCCCTGCTGACGTTTGGTATGGCGATGTGGAAATTTCGCTTTTCGACCGCTGGCCAGCTCTTTCGCAGTGCGCCGATCCAGAACGTCGGCAACGACACGGTCATTGGGAGATCGCCTCGGCCGGACAGGCGGTCCCGACACATTCGTGCCGTCACGACCAGGCTTCTTCCCTGCAAGCCGTAGACGAGATTTCACCGACTAGTCGCGCTGGATTGGTGCTCAAAGCTGAACGGGAAATGGCGCACCCAAGAGGATTCGAACCTCTGGCCTCTGCCTTCGGAGGGCA
>JAZKHF010000179.1:0-8831 GCA_040385545.1 Pseudomonadota bacterium | reverse complement strand
TCCGCAAATTGATGCATGGCGCCGACAAGCGCGCGCATCTGTGGGAGAATAGCAAGAAGCTCCACGCCGGCCTGAAAGCGCTCGGCTTCACGCTCGGCACCGAAACGCCGCAATCGGCGATCATCGCGGTGATCATGCCCGATCTGGAGAAAGGCGCGACGATGTGGGAGGCGCTGCTTCACGAGGGTCTTTACGTCAATCTCGCTCGGCCGCCCGCGACTCCGGGCAACATGACCCTGCTCCGCTGCTCCTTGTGCGCCGAGCATACGGGTGAACAGGTAGACCAGATTCTCGGCATGTTCGCCGCGGCGGGACGTGCGACCGGCTGCATCGCCTGAGCCGGCAGACTCTTTCGTTGGTCGAGCGGAAGGACTAGAACGAAGCGATGAGGGAAGAAGGGGACGAACCCACATTCGACTGGAGAGGCGGAGGGGCGGCCGCGATCGCCTTCATCGCCACGATCGTCCTGCTCGGGATGGTCGTCCTGGTCTCCCTGTCCAACGATGCACGCGAAACCGCCCTTACCGCCGAGCGCCGCGCCTATGATGTCGCCCTGGTCACCCGCAACGTCAGTTCCAGCGCCTCGCGCGCCGAAGCCGCACTTGGCCGCTTTGTGCTGGACGAGGAAGAACGGACGACCGGAAACATTTATTACAGCCAATGGCGTCTTGCCGGTGCGCAGATCGACCGTCTGAGGGACCTGGTCCGAAACAACCCGGCACAGCGCGACCGGGTCGACGAATTGCAGCGGATTTTCCGTAAGCGAGGCGACGAGTTGTCGCTTCCGGCGCGCGCCGCGGTGCTCGGCAAGGGCCAAGGCGGGACGGCTTACTTCTTTGCAGCCGGCAAAACCAAAACGCAGGAGCAACTTGATGCCAAGCTGGACGAAATCGCCCAAGCCGAGCGTGAGGCCCTGCGCGACCTGATCGCCAAGAGCCAGATCATTACTGCCGAGGCCGACCGCCTGACGGACTATCTCAGCTGGCTGGGACTGATCGTCGGCGGAGGAGCGATCTTTGCAGGGTTGGTCGCGGTGCAGGCGCTGCGCCAGAATGCCGCCGCCCGCCGCCAGGCTGATAGCGAAGCGGTTCGCGCCGCCCAGCTGGAGGACGCGGTGCGCGACCGCACCCAGGAATTGTGGGAAGCCAACCAAGCGCTCAAGACCGAGGCGATCGAACGCCAGGCGGCCGAGGCCCAGTTGCGGCAGGTCCAGAAGATGGAAGCGGTTGGCCAGCTTACCGGCGGTATCGCGCATGATTTCAACAATATGCTCGCGGTCGTCGTCGGCGGCATCGATTTGGCCCGCCGCCGCTTGAGCGGCCCGCGCAAGGAAGTCATGAATCATCTGACCAATGCGATGGAGGGCGCGACCCGGGCTGCGGCGCTGACTCGCCGTTTGCTGTCCTTCGCCCGGTCCGAGCCGCTGCTTCCCGAGCGGATCGAGAGCGGCGAACTGGTCGGTAACATGTCCGACCTGCTCGACCGTACGCTGGGAGAGCAAATTCGTATCGAGACCCGCCTTGCGCCCGACGCCTGGCCGGTGTTCGTCGATCCGCACCAGCTGGAAAATGCGATCCTCAATCTCGCGGTCAATGCTCGTGATGCCATGGAAGGCGAAGGCCAGCTGACCATCGCCTCCGAAAACGTCACGATGACCGCCAATTCCGTCGGCGATATCCAGCCGGGAGAATATCTCAAGATTTCGATCGCCGACGAGGGTTGTGGGATGACCGATGATGTGCGGGATCGCGCGTTCGAGCCATTTTTCACCACCAAGCCGGTGGGCAAGGGCACCGGCCTCGGTCTCAGCCAGATCTTCGGATTTGCGCATCAGTCGGAGGGCGAGGTCGGGATCGAGAGCGAGGTCGGCAAGGGAACGACCGTCTCGCTCTACCTGCCCCGAAGCAAGGCCAATGCGCCTGTCCGGTTGCAGACCATGGGCAATGGTCGCGACATGGAGCCGACCGTGCCGGGTGCAAGGATCCTGCTGGTCGAGGACGACCCCCGGGTGCGTGCCGCCACCGTTGGCGCGCTCGAGGATCTGGACTACCAGCCGACCGCCTGCTCCAGCGGTGCCGATGCGATCGTGGCCTTCGACCGCGAGACCTTCGATCTGGTCATCAGCGACGTGATCATGCCGGAAATGACGGGTCCCGAATTGATCAAGATCATCAAGGAAAAGCGGCCGGACGTCGCGGTGCTGTTCGTCACCGGTTACGTCGGCGATGGCGAAGGTGACGATCTGGTCGGCTATGAACTGCTCCGCAAGCCGTTCACCGTGTCGGCGTTGGCGAATGCGGTGGCTACCTCGCTCAACCGCCAAAACGATCAAGCGCCTAACGAATCGCCCCCGATTTCAGGAGCCGCGGCAGCAGGCTGATTGCCGCAATCAGCGGGTGACGCTTCTGCCACGGGCTGAGCTGGAAATCGGTTCCTGCGTGGCGGTTGATCTTCCACGCGATATATTCCGCGCCGCCGGCGTAAGTCGCGCTCGCCTTGGCAAGCCGAAGCACCGACAGCGCCTTGCCTTCGATTCGCCGACGTCCCCAGCCGCCCGAATTCGATCCGACCGAGAGCGCCGCCGCCTCACCAAACCGACGATAACGCTCGGGATCGCTGTCGACGACCGACTGGCTGCGCCCCTTGCGCTCGGCGCGAAGCTCGGCCGAATAGGTCAGCGAAAAGGCCCGCCTCCACCAGTCGAGCATATCCTCGCCGTCGTGCTTGCCCGCCGCTCCGAGGAGGGTGGGAGCCGCCAACGCCACCGCGTCGATCGCTTGCGCGCGCGCCGCGTCATCACGCGCCCACACCAGCCGCGAAGGCTGGGCGAAGCGCGCCCAGACCGAAACATTGCGCGTCTCCGGCCCGTTCAACCGCGCAAAATCGGCCTCGCTCAGCACCGCATATTTGGCCGCCAGTTCGCCATGCGTGAAGGGAAACACATTGGGCGGGATCAGGCGGTTCGCCGTAGCCATCCAGCGCTTCGCATAAGCCGCGCGATAATCGGACACGATCAGGTAGAAATCGAGCATCAGCCCGTCGAGCTGCCGTTCGCGCAGGCATGATCCGTAAAACAGCAACGCCCGGCTCGTCTCGCCATATTGCGCGGCAATGGCGGCGGCGATGGCGGCAACCTTGGGATCGACTGGCTCGGCCAGCTCGGCGGCGACCAGATCGCGCAAATTGCTCATCGAAGGGTCAGGCGGCGAGGCGGACGAACGACAAGGGCGCAGCGCGGCGCAGGAAGATCGGCATGCCGATTTCCGCGCTGAACGTCTCGCCGTCGAGGATCACTTGGCTCGAATCGCCCGAAATACTGATCTCGTCGGCTTCCTCGACATGCACTCCGCGCATCGTCCTTGTGCCCAGTTTCCCGCCCAGACTGGCGAAAAAGGCGTTGAGCAGCGATCCCGCCCGTTGTTCGACCGCGACAAATTTGAGCCTTCCCTTGCCTTGTCCGTCGAGCTCGCCAGACAGTAACAATTTCTCCAGCGTGGTCACCGCCAGCAGCGCAAAGCGGCCGGTGATCTCGGCTCCCTTGCGAACCGAAATGCTTAGCGGGCGCGGATCGGGCGGCAGGAACTTCGCGCGCAGGCCAAACACCTGGCGAAGCACCACAGCAAAGGCAGTCAGCACATGGCTGATGCCGTTGGGAAGCCCGAGCGGATAGATTCGATTGCGGCAATAGAGCATGATGTCGGCCAACCCCGCGCCGCCCAGAAACATGCCGATCACCGGCTTTCCGCCAGCCGCGCCATGCGACAATGCGATCATCTCGCGCGCCACCAGATGCGGGGTCAGGTCGCCCTGTGCCAGCGCGATCAGCCGTTCCAGCCCGGCCACCGGATCGCCATGCACACCAAGGTCCATCGCGATGAGGTTGGTCTTGCCGCTCGGCAGAACCGCCACGGGGGGCAAATCACCGCCCGCAAAACTGTCGCCATTGTATAATTCGGTCAGCGCCGCCTGCACTGTGCCGTCACCGCCGTTGATCACCAGCAGCTTGGGCTTGACCCGGGCGATGGTCTTCATCGCGTCGCCAATCTGCTCGGCGCGCTCTACCTCGTAATGGAACACGTCGGGATGTTCGGCGCAGAAAGCGCGGATCCGCGGCAGCTGGGCGACGTTGCCAGTCGACCGCGGATTGGACAGCAAGGCGATGCGCGGACGAACCATCAGGCGGCCACCCCAGCGTGGTCGCCGAGAAGAGCGAAACTGATCATTCGAATAAGCATGATTTTGCCGGTCGGTCCGCTATAGCCCAGTCAATCTTTTGCTCATCGGCGCGCTTTGCGGCCAAATGATGGTGTTGGGACGACTTAAAGTTGCGCAGCGCACGACTGATTGACCGATATCTCGCGCGCAACATCGCGGTGCCGCTGATCGGCTCCTTGCTCCTCGCGGCGATGCTGCTGGTGCTCGACAAGATGCTGCGATTGTTCGATTTCGTGGTCAATGCCGGTGGCCCGGTCAGCGTCGTGTGGCGGATGCTGGCCAATCTGCTGCCCGAATATTTCAGCCTCGGGATCCCGATCGGCCTGATGCTCGGTATCCTGCTCGCGTTCCGCAAGCTCGCGCTCTCATCGGAGCTTGACGCGCTTCGCGGTACCGGGATCGGCTTCGGACGCCTGCTCAAGGTGCCTTATATCTTCGCGGTGGCGCTGATGCTGCTCAACCTCCTCATCGTCGGCTGGCTCGAACCCTATTCACGCTATCGTTACGAAGGGCTTCGCTTCGACCTGCGGTCGGGCGCGCTTGGGGCGGCGATCAAGGTTGGCGAGTTCAACAATCTTGGCAAGCGCCTGACGCTGCGGATCGACCGCAGCAGCAACGAGGGCATGCAGTTGAGCGGCATCTTTATCGCGATGGATGACAAGTCCGGCACGGCTTTGTCGGCAACCGCGGAAAATGGCCAGTTCCTCGCCACCGACGATCCCGAAACGATCATTTTTCGCCTCAAGAACGGACGCCTGATCCAGCAATCGCCTAAATTCCCGACCCCGCGAACGCTGGCATTCGAGAGTTATGACCTGCCAATCAACCTGCCGGCGGGCGATCGTTTTCGAGGCCGGGGCAATGAGCAGGAGGAATTGACCCTGCCGGAAGTCGCACGGCAGGCGTTCGGCGCCGCTGACGAAAAGACGCGCCGGTCGGCCTGGGCCAACATGAATTTCCGGCTGGTCGAAGTGGTGATGATGCTGATGCTGCCGCTGCTGGCGGTCGCGCTCGCCGTGCCGCCCAAGCGGAGCAACAGCTCGCTCGGAATCTTTCTGGCGATCGTGATGGTGGTGACCTATCACAAGATCAATCAATATGCCGCGCAGATGGGGGCACAAGGCCAACTCGATCCGATTCTCGCTTTATGGCTGCCGTTCGTGGCGTTCGTGCTGCTGATCGGCTGGATGTATCACGTCCTTGCCCATCGACCCGGCGGCCAGCCGATCGGAGCGCTCGAACGGGGCGCGGCACAGATTGGCAAGATGCTTCGCAGATTGTTGCCGCGGCGAAGCCGGAGCGCGGCATGATCAATTTCGACTTCATCCCCTCGCGCCAGCTCGCCTGGTATTTGGTCAAACTATTCCTGACCCGCAGCGCGGCGGTGCTCGTCCTGCTGGTGCTCGTCCTGATGGCGCTCGACCTGCTCGGCGAGTCGGCCAAGATTTTGCGGGTGGAAGGGAATGGCGAAGCGGAACTGTGGCGCTACGTCAGCTTGCGTGTACCCTTGCTGATCCAGCGATTCCTGCCTTTTTCCGTGTTGCTCGGCACGCTGATCGTGTTCACCAGCCTTAGCCAGCATAGCGAAGTCGTGTCGATGAAGGCTTCGGGCCTCTCGGCTCACCAGATCCTTGCGCCGTTGATCCTCGCCAGCCTGGTGATTGCCGGCGCCGCCTTCGCCTTCAACGAGACGGTGGCGGTGAAGTCGGCGCGGACGGTCAACGCCTGGAGCGACAATGACTTTGAGCCGCTTCGCGCCCAGAGCAACCTGTCGTCCAACGTCTGGCTCATGGCGGACGGCAATTTCGTGCACGCGCGGCTGGTGTCGGGTCGCGGCGCCAATCTGACCCTCCGCAACGTCCGCCTGTTCGAGCGCGATGGCCGCACGCTGCAACGCGTGGTCGACGTCGAGCGCGCGGTGCAGGACGGCAACCGCTGGCGGCTGGAGAATGTGCTGACCTACGATGCCGGCATGAACGTGATCCGCCGCCAGGCGGTGGCCTATGGTCTGGATGGCGTCACCCCCGACCGCTTCACCCTCGCCAAGGTCGATCCCGACGAACACAGCTTCGCCGACTTGCGGGAATCGATCGCCGAGCTGGAGGCCGCTGGGCGCGCTACCGACGAGGCGCGGTCGGGTCTGTGGCACAAGATCAGTGGGCCCCTGTCGGTGGTGTTGATGCCGCTGCTCGCGGCGCTTGCGGCGTTTGGACTAGCGCGATCTGGACAGGTGCTGCTCCGGGCCGCGGCCGGCATGGCGCTTGGGTTTGCCTATTTCGTGGTCGACAATCTCAGCCTGGCACTGGGCAACGTCGGTGCTTATCCGGCCTTCCTCGCCGCCTTCGCGCCCTTTTTCCTGTTCCTGCTGATCGGCGAGAGTTTGCTGATCAGGAGCGAGGAGTAGGAACGCCCCCGCGCCACGAGCTGACCCACAGCCGCCCGACCAGCGGCCACAGCCCGCCATAATTGGCGCCGTGGTAGGCCGAGTCGACCCCCATCTCGGTTGCCAGCCGGCGATGCGCCAGCGGCAGGGCGTGGTAGGGGATGCCGGGGAGCAAATGGTGCAGCGCATGGTAGCGCAGGCCGACCGGCGCCCATAGTTCGGCCCAGATGCCAGGTGGCGGCACGTTGACGGTATCGAGATATTGATCGGTGACCGACATCGCCTCGCCGTCATTCTCCCACAGATGTGCGACCAACGTCCGCACCTGGTTGAGCAGCATCACGCCTGAGGCCACGCCAAGGAAAACGAGAAATGCGGGTAGCGGGACGATCCCGGTCGCGACCATCATCACCAAACCGATCGCCCAAAGGCTCGCCGCACTTTCCATCCACGCCCACTGCCGCGCGAACTCGCCCTCGGGGCGCTTGCGGCGGAACAAGGGATTGATCTGGAGTCCCGAGAAACGCGCGACCACGAGCGTCCGCAACGGCGGGATCAGCAGCGACAGCGGGGTCAGCACGGCATATCTAAAAATCAGCGCAATCGGCGCCAGCAGCGACGCCAGCACGAACAATGGCAAGGTCCACGGCTTCATCAACGCGAGCGGCAGATATTCGGGATCCTCGACCGTGCCATAGCGGATCTTGGCATGGTGCATGTTGTGAATGCCTTCGTACATGAACGAGGGCACGAACAAGGGCACGCCGACCAAGCCATTCCACGCCAACTTGAAGCCCGGCAGGCTGCCTGCCTTGAGGTGTGTAATCTCATGGATGAACAGGCCCGCGCGGTACAGCGCCAGCACTGATACCAGCCCCGCGACCAGCATCAGCGGCACCGATCCGGCTAAAATCGCCACCGCCAGCGCGCCATAACCGACCAATGCCGACCCGATCATGTCAATCCAGTAGATCGCCTTGCTCGGGACATTCAGTTCGCGCGTCAGATTCGCGGCCGCGCGCAGCATCGCCTTATCGTCGCCGCGACGGCGAAGATCGGTGTCGGCCCGGCCCGTCGGGGCGGCGTCCTTGGCGAGCGTCATGCTGGTCATATCGTTCAGATGCCGTGAGATAGTGGCATCAACATGGCGTTTAAAGCACCGCCGGTGAACCCGAGGTGACAAGCCGGACACGAGCCGTTAGCCCTTCGCCTCCATGAGCGACCTCGTCATCCGCCCCGTCACCACCCGCCACGATCGAAACGCCTTCGTCGATTTCGCTTGGCAGGTATACAAGGATGATCCCGCCTGGGTGCCGCCGCTCAAGAGTGAGGTTCACGCCCTGCTCGACCCCAGGCAGAACCCCTGGTTCGGCCATGGGCGCGCGGCTTTGTTCCTGGCCGAGCGCGACGGCCGCAATGTCGGCCGGATCAGCGCCCAGGTCGACGATCTCGTCCAGGTCCACATGGAGCCGGGTCTCGGCCAATGGGGCCTGTTCGAAGCGCTCGACGGCGAGACCGCGGCGGCGCTGATCGGCCATGCCGAGCAATGGCTTCGCGGCGAGGGCATGACCAAGGCGCTCGGCCCGATCTCCATCTCGATCTGGGACGAGCCCGGCCTTTTGATCGACGGCTTCGACCAGCCGCCGATGGTGATGATGGGCCATCACCGCCCCGAATATCGCGTGTGGATCGAAGCGGCGGGCTACACCAAGGCCAAGGATCTCTACACCTATCAGCTCGACATCCGCCTCAACATGGCTCCGTTGATCGACCGGCTGATCAAGGCGGGCGAGAAGAATCCGCGCATCCGCATCCGTGAGGTCGACAAGAGCAATTTCGCCAGCGAGGCGGCGATCATCATGAGGCTGCTCAACGACGCCTGGTCGGACAATTGGGGCTATATCCCGCTGACCGAGGCCGAGATCGCTTATGCCGGCAAGAAATTGAAGCCGATCATCTACGAGGATCTGGTGCGCATCGCCGAAGTGGACGGCGAGCCCGCCGGCTTCATGATCACCATTCCCGACGTAAACGAGATGATCGCCGATCTGGATGGCCGGCTATTCCCGTTTGGCTGGGCCAAATTGCTCTGGCGGCTTCGCAATCCCCGCACTCGCCGCGTCCGCGTGCCCCTGATGGGAGTGGCAAGCAAGTATCAGGGCACCCGCCTGTCGGCCCAGCTCGCCTTCATGCTGATCGAATTCACCCGCCGCGTCTGCGTCGAGAAATATGG
>JAZKHF010000178.1:0-2311 GCA_040385545.1 Pseudomonadota bacterium | reverse complement strand
CGCTCGAACACCATGTCGAGCGCGATCATGAACAGCATGATCCCGCCCGCCAGACGGAAGGCGCTCAGGCTGATCCCGAGGGTCCGGAGCAAAGGCTCGCCAAGCAAGGCGAAGAACAACAGGATGAACCACGCGACCACCACCGAGCGTATCGCCATCGCCCGGCGGTGAGCGGCGTCGGTTCCGCTGGTGAGCGACGCGAAGATCGGCGCGCAGCCCGGAGGATCGATAATCACCGCGAGGGTGATGAAGGCGGAGGTGAACAATTCGATCATTGGGCCTCCGCCGCGTCGACCTTGTCCTCGATCACCAGCTGGCGCTTCTTGCCATCCCAGATGTTCGCCACGAAATTGCGGCTTCCGTCGGGGCGAACAACCCAGGCCCATTCCAGCGTGCCGTCGGGGCTTCTCCCCGAACCGACCTTGACGCCGTTCGGGGTCGGGGTGGTGGTGGCCGGCATGTTCGGCTTGCTGCAGTCGGCGACGACGGGCGAGACATCGCCGCCTTCGCCGCGCATGAACTGCTCCTCGTCGCCAGCATCATAGACCCATTTCCAGCTTTTATCCTTCTGGCGCACCCAGACGGTGGTGAAATAGCCGACCTTCTTGCCATAATCGCGCACCCACGGGCCGGTGTTGATCGCGGTGGTGCCGTCGCAGCTGACGTAGCTGCGCCCCGGCCACCAATAGACCGGCACCCCGGGATTCTTCAGCTTGCCGAAAAAGGCGCGGGCGTTGACCGGCTGGGGGGTGAACATCAGCGCATCGGGCGTCGACCATTTGCGGAACGCGGTCCATTGGCCGATCTTCAGCGCATCGGCGGCAAAGGCGCGCTCGGCGTCGATCGCGGACATTGGCGTGGCTTTGGTGGCGGGCTGGGCGGCGGCGAGCATCAAAGCGAGGATCACAGGCTTTTCTCCATGGCGAAGCCGTCGCGCCGGGCGGCGGAAACGAGGGTGTTGCGGATCAGGCAGGCGATGGTCATCGGCCCGACGCCGCCCGGGACGGGAGTGATTGCACCCGCCACGTCGCTGGCGGAAGCGAAATCGACGTCGCCCACCAGCCCCGCATCGGTGCGGTTGATGCCAACGTCGATGACGGTAGCGCCGGGCTTCAGCCAATCGCCCTTCATCATTTGCGGTCGGCCGACCGCCGCGACGACGATGTCTGCGCCGCGCACAATGTCGGGCAAATCCTTGGTCCGGCTGTGCGCAACCGTCACGGTGCAGCTCGCGCCGATCAGCAATTGGGCCATCGGTTTGCCGACAATATTCGACCGACCGATCACCACGGCGGTCTTGCCGCTGAGATCTCCAAGCTCGGCTTGAAGCAGCTTCAGGCAGCCAAATGGGGTGCAGGGCACGAAACCGTCGATCCCGATCGCCAGCCGCCCGGCGTTGACCGGGGAGAAGCCGTCGACATCCTTGTCGGGGTCGATGCAGGTGATGATCGCGGTCTCGTCGATCTGCGGCGGGAGCGGCAGCTGGACGAGGATGCCGTCGACCGCGGGGTCGGCGTTGAGGCGATCGACCAGTGCCAGCAGCTCATCCTGTGTGGCGGTTGCGGGAAGGCGATGCTCGAAGCTCTCCATCCCGGCCTCCCGGGTCGCCTTGCCCTTGGAGCGGACATAGACCGCGCTCGCCGGATCCTCGCCGACCAACACGACCGCAAGCCCAGGGACGCGACCGGTCTGCGCGCTGAATTTTTCGACCTCGACGCGCACCTGCTCTCGAAGCCTTGCGGCTGCGGCTTTGCCGTCGATGATGCGTGCGGTCATTTGGCGGTCATACCGCCGAAGAGGCGATATCCAGCGCGACGCCCGCAAGCAATTTCTGAAGTACCATGATCAGCAGCAGGATGACCATCGGCGAAAAATCGATGCCGCCGAAGTCCGGCATGATGCGGCGGATCGGGCGGTACAACGGCCCGGTCATTCGTTCCAGTGCGCCATGCAGCGACCGGACGAACGGGCTGCTCATGTTGACCACGTTGAAGATGAACAACAAGCTCAGAATGAATTGGGCGATGATGATCCACCACACCACATTGAGCAGGATGATGATCGCACCGATCAGTTGGATAAGGGTGTTCATCCCCGCCATCTAGCGACCGCGCGAGTTTCGGGCAATCGCCCTAGGGCGCGAACCGATCGGGATGGGCTTCGCACAGGATGATCACGAACGCTTCGTGCGGGGCGAGCCACTCGGTGATCGGGGTCCATCCGCCGGCGAGCAGCAATAAACGCGCGCCGCGCTGTCCATATTTGTGGCTGTTCTCGGTGTGGATCGACTGGCCTTCCGCGAAGTGGAACG
>JAZKHF010000177.1:0-16196 GCA_040385545.1 Pseudomonadota bacterium | reverse complement strand
ACAAGGACGAGAAAGCCAATCCGGCGGCCGGCTGCCTGCCGATCCTGCTCCAGATCCCGGTGTTCTATGCGCTCTACAAGGTGCTGATGGTGAGTGTCGAAATGCGCCACCAGCCGTTCGTATTGTGGATCAAGGATCTCAGTGCCCCCGATCCGCTGACCCCGGTCAATCTGTTCGGCTATCTCGACTTCACCCCGCCCAGCTTCCTTGCGCTCGGCGTGCTGCCGATCCTGCTCGGCGTCACCATGTGGCTCCAGTTCAAGCTGAACCCGCCGCCCGCCGACCCGGTCCAGCAGCAGATCTTTTCGATCATGCCGTGGGTGCTGATGTTCGTCATGGCGCCGTTCGCGGCGGGCTTGCAGCTCTACTGGGTGGTCAACAACATCCTGACCATCGCCCAGCAGAAGTGGCTCTACTATCGCTACGATCACGAGATGAATCCGCCAACGGCGGAAGCGGTGGTGGTCAAGAAATGACCGAGCAACCCGATCAGGCGCCGATCGACGAGGAAATGGCGGAGGCTGCACGCAAGCTGTTCTCGGGCCCGATCGATTTCTTGAAATCGGCCCCGCAGCTCGAGCATCTGCCCTCCCCCGACGCGCCCGAAATCGCGGTCGCGGGACGATCGAATGTCGGCAAGTCGTCGCTGATCAATGCGCTGACCAATCGCAGCAAGCTGGCCCGAGCGTCCAACACGCCGGGGCGGACGCAGGAGCTCAACATCTTTGATGTCGGCCGCGATCCGCTGGTTTTCCGGCTGGTGGACATGCCTGGCTATGGCTTTGCCGAAGCGCCCAAGGATATGGTCAAGCGCTGGCGCTTCCTGATCAACGATTACCTTCGCGGGCGGCAGGTCTTGAAGCGCGCGCTGGTGCTGGTCGACAGCCGCCACGGGCTGAAGCCGGTCGACAAGGAAATCATGGAGATGCTCGACAGCGCGGCGGTCAGCTATCACCTCGTCCTGACCAAGAGCGACAAGATCAAGCCGACCGCGCTCGCCGCGACGATCGAGGCGGTCCGCGCCGAAGCGCGCAAGCACCAAGCCGCGCATCCGCTCATCCTGGCAACGTCGAGCGAGACCGGAGAGGGAATCGCGGAATTGCGCACCGCAGTACTGGAGGCAGCGCTGTCGTGAAATTGATCATTGGAAACAGAGCCTATTCCAGCTGGTCGATGCGCGGCTGGCTGGCGTGCAAGCAATCGGGGCTGGAATTCGAAGAATTGGTCGTGCCCCTGTTCGGCGAGGAATGGGAGAAGCGCCGCGAGGGCGACGAATTCGCCCCCTCGCTCGGCAAGGTCCCGATCCTGTGGGAAGGCGACTGCGTCGTCTGGGACAGCCTTGCGATCGTCGAATTTCTCGCCGATCGGGTCGGCCGCGAGAAATTCTGGCCAGAGGACGAGAGCGCGCGCGGTATGGCCCGGTCGATGGCCGCCGAGATGCACAGCGGATTTGCCAATCTGCGTCGCGAATTGCCGATGAACGTGCGCCGAAATCATGGCGAAACCCCGCTATCGCCCGAGGTCGAGGCGGAGATCATCCGCATCCTCAACCTGTGGGCCCAGGCCCGCGCCCGCTTCGGCAGTGGCGGCGATTATCTGTTCGGGGAATGGTGCGCGACGGACATCATGTTCGCGCCTGTCGTTACGCGCTTTGTGACCTACGGAGTCAGGATCCCTCCTTTCGCTGCGGCCTATATGGAAGCCGTGCTCCATCGCGCCGACGTGGTCGAATGGATTGAGCTCGCCCAGGACGAACCATGGGTGATCGAGCAATATGAGAATGAGACCGCCGCCTAATAAGGCGTCCCGTCCCGCCGGGTGTAGCGATCCTCGCCCTTGTTCCAGATCAGATCGGCGTCGGGATAGTGGCAATTGCCCTCCCCTTCCGCATTGTCGATCGCGACGAAGGTGCAGGGCCTTTCCGAGCGGTTGATCAGGTGGTGCCCGTTGGCAACGTCCGCGCCGAAAGTCGCGACGTCGCCCGCGCGGAGCAAGGTCTCCCCACCCTCCTCAACCAGCATCGCCTCCCCAGCGATCATCACAACGATCTCGTCGATCCCTTCATGCCAGTGGCGCTGGCTCGACCATGCACCGGGCTCCAGTGTGCATTCGCTTATGCCCAGCCGCTTGAGGCCCATCGCCGCGCCGACCCGCCGATAGTGGCGCCCGGCAACGTCGCGATCATAGGGCGGCGGGTAACCGGTGGTTGTCGTTTGCTCGATGGCGGAAAGATCGACTTTCGGCATGACGTCCTCCTTGCTAGGTCGAGAGCATGACATCCCCAATCGATCCGGTCGAGTTGGCCAAACGGCTGATCGCCTGCCCCAGCGTCACCCCGGCCGATGCCCGCGTGTTCGACCAGCTGGAAGAAGCCTTGCTGCCGCTCGGCTTCGACGTGCATCGCTTCGTCACCGGCGAGGTGCCTGACGGCCCGGTCGAGAATCTGGTCGCAACGCGCGGCACCGGAAGCCCGCACTTCGGCTTTGCCGGTCACCTGGACGTTGTCCCGCCGGGCGAAGGCTGGGGAACGGACCCGTATGAGCCGACGATCATCGACGGCCGCCTGGTCGGGCGCGGGGCGAACGATATGAAGAGCGCGATCGCCGCCTTCGCCGCCGCCGCCAGCCGCGTGCCCGAGCATCGCGGTACGCTCTCGTTCCTGATCACCGGCGACGAGGAGGGACCAGCAACCTTCGGCACCCCGGCGATCATCGACTGGCTGGCCGAGCATGAAATCAAGCCCGACATGATCCTGATTGGCGAGCCGACATCGGAAACCGCGCTCGGCGACACGATCAAGATCGGGCGGCGCGGATCGGTCAACATGTGGATCACCGTGCCGGGCACGCAAGGCCATGTCGCTTACCCCCACCGCGCCGACAATCCGGTGGCAAAACTGGCGCGGATCGTCACCGCGCTCGACGCGGTGACGCTCGACGAGGGTAATGACGCCTTTCCGCCGTCCAACCTGGAATTCACCGACATCGGCTGCCCGCCGGGCGCGACCAACCTGATTCCCGCCGCCGCCACCGCGCGGCTCAACATCCGCTTCAACAACCTCCAGCGCGGCGCAGACCTGGTACGGATGGTGGAGGAAGTGGTGGCTCGCGAAGCCCCCGGCGCCACGGTCGTCGCCAAGATCAGCGGCGAGGCGTTCCTCACCCCGCCCGGCGAGCTGTATGATCTCGTCGTGTCCGCCATCACCGAGGAAACCGGCATCGCCCCGACCCTCTCGACCGGCGGCGGAACGTCGGACGGCCGCTTCCTGATCGCGCTTTGCCCGGTGGTCGATTTCGGACTGCCCAATGCCAGCATGCACAAGGTCGGCGAGAGCGCGGCGGTAAAGGATATCGAGCAGCTGGCCAACATCTACCAGCGGGTGATCACGAAAGCCCTGGGTTAGGCCACCGACCGCTTGCGATCAGCATTGGCGATCCAGGCAACGAAATCGTCCTCGGTCATCGGCGCGGCGAAGACATATCCCTGCACCGTATCGCAGCCCATCGCCCGCAAGATGTCCGCCTGCGCGCTATTTTCGACTGCTTCGGCCACCAGCTCGCAACCGATACCCTTGATCAGATGCACGACCGCCTGGACCACGACGCGGGCTTTCTCGCTCGTCTCGATCTCGGCGATCAGGCTCTGGTCGAGCTTGACTCGGTCGAGCGGCATCGAGCGAAGACGCGCGAGATTGGAATAGCCGGTTCCGAAATCGTCGATCGCGATCGACGCGCCTTCGGCCCGAAGCGCCGCAATCTCGGCCAGATCGGCTTCGTTGCACTGCATCGCTGCGGTCTCGGTGAACTCCAGTTCAACCATCGTCAGCGGAACATCCTGCGCCGCGAAGGAGTGACGCAGGCGCGTGAAGAAATCGACCTGATCGAGTTGGCGCGGGCTGATGTTGAACGCCAGGCGGCGGTCGATCCCCTGCGCCTTCCAGCCGGCCAGGATCAAGGCCACCTGATCCATCACCCAGTCGCCGATTTCGCCGATCATGCCGGTCTGCTCGGCGATCGCGATAAACGTGCCGGGCGCGCGCAGGCCGTCGCGTGGATGCTGCCAGCGGAGCAGCGCCTCGACCCCGGTCGTCTCGCCGGTGGTCAGGCTCATCTGCGGCTGGAGGGCGAGCCGCAATTGACCGCGCGGCACCACATCGGTCAGCGCATGTTCGGTCTCGACCCTTAGCTGATGCTCCAGCTTGAGTTCTTCGCTGAACAGGCAATGCTGCCCGCCGCCACGCGACTTGGCACGATACATGGCCAGATCCGCCGCCCGCATGAGGCCTTCCACGGTCGATCCATGATTGGGCGACACGGCAACGCCAATCGACGCTCCGATATCGATGCTATGGCCCTGCAGTTCGAACGGTTCGCTGATTGCCAGCGCGATCCGGCGCGAGATCATCTCGATCTCGGCCATTCCCTCGATCTGCGGGAAGAAGAGGGTGAATTCATCACCGGCAAGTCGAGCCAGAAGTGGCCGCGGGAGTCCAGTGTCCCCGACTTCAGCGGTGACGACGACGCGCAGCCGGTTGGCCACCATTACCAGCAACTGATCGCCGCGCGCATGGCCCAGGCAATCGTTGACCGCCTTGAACCGGTCGAGATCGACGAACAGCATCGCCGAATGAACGCCGCTCGATGCGCTCAGCAATTTGTCGGCTTCGGACCGGAAATGGAGACGATTGGGAAGCGAGGTGACCGGATCGTACATGCCCAGCGCATGGGCATTTTCGATCGAGGCGCGAACCTCCTCGAACAGGCTGTCGACCGCGGCGGCCAGCTTTGGATTGGTCTCGCGAAGGACAGCGGGCGCGGGCGACGAATAATCGCCATCCTCGACTGCGAGCAGTCGCTCGGCCAAGGCGTTCAGCGCGCGGGCACTCTCGCTATTGGGGCGCTCGGACGCGACATAGCTGATCAACAGGCAAAAGGCGCCGGCGACGATCGAGGCGACGATCTGCTTGTCCAACTCCGTAATGTACATAAAGGCGGCGAGCGAAAACAGGAACGACGCCACCCCTGCCGCGCCGGACAGTAAGGCATTGCTGATCTTCTGGGCCGTTCCGTCGTTCATCGCCGCTGGTCGAACTTTCGATCATGGGCGGTCCACCCGCCATTCCATGATGCGGCGATTAAACGGTCGGGGTTAAGGAAGCCTCCAGCGGGAAGGTTAACGCCGCAATATCAGATACAGGCTTCCGCCTCCGCCATGGCGAAGATGCGCCTGCCGAACCGCGGCAATGCGGCTGGAATGACGCGATATGGTCAACCAGTCGTTCACCGCGGCGCGTATCCGCCCGCGCGCGACCGGCGGCTCGCCTTTGCGCTCGTGGCCGGTAATCAGCAGCAGCACGCGCTCCCCCCGTGCGATCGCGTTCTCGAGCGCATGGTCGATCGCCTCCCACGCCTGGTCGAGATTGTGACCATGCAGGTCGAGTGTCCGGTCGGGTTCGACCGACCCGCTCTTGAGGCGCTTGTCCCAGCCACCATCGAGTGTGTTGGCGATTGCAAAAGGGCGCGGGGGTGGCGCGAGAGGCCGTCGTGGGGGTGGCTGGACTTGCCTGGATTTCGAGACGGGCGATTGAGCCGGAGCAGCAGTGATTGCCTCAATTTCCGGTTTCTCGCGCGATAACGGTCGAATTGACGCGGTCACCCGCGCCCAAAGCGCTTGTTCCTCAGCGCTGAGCGCGCGCAACTCTGGTGCCTTTTGGGATCAGTACCAGCCCGCGACCGTTCGAAGACATCCCGCCGGCCGTGATTTCGGCCTGCGCGCCCGCGCCCCAGAATGTATCGACCCGGTTGGCGCCCTTGATCGCCCCGCCGGTATCCTGCGCTACCCATAGGCCATCAGCGACGTCGCGATCCATGTCGATCCATACCGGCGCGCCAAGCGGAATGAATTTGGGATCGGTGGCCACCGTTGCAAGCGGCGAGACCGGAACGCCCATTGCACCAATCGGACCCGCGCCCGTCAGCTCCCGAAAAAAGATGTAGCTTGGATTCTCTCGCATCAGGGATACGCCGCGATCGGGCTGTGCCCGCATCCAGGCAACGATCCCGGCCATCGTCGCGCCGCCGGGCGGAAGCGCGTTCCGTTCGCGAAGCACGCGACCGATCGCGATGTAACTATGACCATTCTGCTCGGCATAGCCGATCCGCATGATCGAGCCGTCGGGACCGCGCAGCCGGCCCGATCCCTGCACCTGCAGAAAGAACAGGTCGATCGGATCCGCGACCCACGCGATCGGCCGCTCGGCATTGAGCGCCCCATCCTCGATTTCGGCGCGGGTAAAATGCGCGACGCACTGCCCGCTCGAATCGATGCGTCCGCGCCCGGTGGTGCCGTCGGCGCGGGTGCATCGCACCAGGCTCGTCGGGGTCGCGAAGACCGGCACGTCATAGCCCGGCTGGCGGACCCGAACACCGCGGATCTCGGGTTCGTAATAGCCGGTCGCGAAAGCCTTTCCGTCACCGACCTCTAGCCAGTCGAACTCGGTTCGGAAGAAATCGGCTGCACCGCCCGCTGCGACCGTGGCGGCGCGGGCGCACACCGGTTTCCAAAGGGACAGATCAGTCAACCCGCTGCTATCGACCCGGCGACCATTGACGATCGGCCCGCAGCTGATCCGGAATGCCGCCAAGGCGCGTGCCGCGACGGACTCACTGAGCGGCCTGGGCGCAACCTCGCTAAACCCAGCCGCCGCTGCATTTGCCGGCGCTGGTGGTTCCGGCGCTGGAACGGGAACCGGAGTAGGCATCGGCGCTGGTAAAGGTGCCGGCGGCAAAGGCCGTTGAGTCGCGCATGCGCTCACCAGCAAAAGCGTGGCGAGGGCGAGCCCGCGAGGGAACAGCCTCATTCTTCTTCGTCGGTTTCGATCAGCAGCCAGTTTGGATCGCGCGACTTGAGGTCGCGGCGAAAGGTCCAGCGCTCACGGGTCTGGACCGCGTCGCTCATCGATCCGGCGACTACCTCATCTTGAGCGTTGCGCGTGACCGCGGCGATATCGGCCTCGAACCGAACCGTCACCTCGGCGGCACCATTTACGACGCCAGCTTCGACGATCACCGGCGGATCGAGCGCGACCAACCGATTGTCGAGTTTGAAGCCGTCTTTCACGCGCTGCTCCACGGCACTCGCGAACATGGCATGGACGTCATTGTCGGTGTGCGGGCGAATCGTGTCGAGGTCGCCTTTCCAGAACGCTTCCAGGATCATCCGATACGCGCCGCTAGCGCCTTCCAGAAAACGCGCGACATCGAACGCCGGATCGGCGGCCAATAGCTGGCGGACGCCAGGACCGGCGGTGGGCAGATAGGCCAAATCGCCATTGTCCGTGATCGACGCAGGTTCGCGCTGGGCATTAACCTTTGGCTGCTCGAGCCGGGCGTCTGGGTCAGCGGGTTTCAAGATCGGTTGTTCATGACCGGTCCGCTCGCCCAGCACGGAGTAGAGGCGCAGGCCGACGAACAGAGCAACTAGGGCGAGGATGACAATGGCGGTCAAGGTTCAAATCCGTAACTGGTCAGGCCCGTTATAAGCCCTGAGATGCATTAACATAAGCCTTTCAACGCGCGGATTCAAAGGGCGCTCCATCCCCCCTGCGCCATTGCGCCCGAAAAGCGCGGCTGCTAGGCGCGCCGTGCCCCTTTTCGCGCCCGCGAAGCACGCGGGGCGCAGACGCTGCAAACCAGACCATAAGGACTTGATTTCATGGCCGATGAGACCCCGCCCACCCCTGATTTCGTCACCACGCAGGACGGTGCGCCGAATGATGGCCCGCAAGCGGCCGCGATCGCGCAATATATCAAGGATCTGTCGGTCGAGAGCCCGAATGCACCGACCGTATTCCAGTGGCAGGTCCAGCCTGCCGTCGATGTCCAGTTCAACATCGCGGTCGATCGCGTGGCCGATGAAGTGCATGAAGTGGTGCTTCGCATCAACGTTTCCGCCAAGTCGGATCAGGGCACGCACTTCCTCGTCGACCTGAGCTACGCCGGCCTGTTCGGCCTCCGCAATTTTCCCGACGAGGCGCTGGCACCGTTCATGCTGGTCGAGGCCCCCGGCCTGATCTTTCCGTTCGCCCGCCAGGTGATCGCCGAAGCGGTCCAGAACACCGGCTTCCCGCCATTACTGCTCGAACCGATCGATTTCGGTCGTGCGTTCATGGCGACGATGGAAAATGCCCAGGCCCAGGCCGATGCTGTGCCGCAGACCAACGGTGGCGGCGACCTGCTCGATAGCCCGGCGCAAAGCATTCTTCCCGAGGGCTTCGATCCGGCGCTGGCCGACTCCGACCCCGCCGACCCGGATCCCTCGAAGGGATGAACTTATACAAGGCGATCGGGTCGATCGGCGGACTGACCATGGTCAGCCGCGTGCTCGGCTTCGTTCGCGACATGATCGGCAGCCGGGTGCTGGGAGCGAGCAACGCCAACGACGCGTTCAACCTCGCTTTCCTGCTGCCGAACATCTTCCGTCGGCTATTCGCGGAAGGGGCTTTTTCAAGCGGCTTCGTGCCGTTGTTCTCGCGCCGCCTGCAATCGGGCGGGCATGAGAATGCGGAAGCGTTTTCGAATGAGATCTTGTCGGTGTTCATGCCAACCCTGCTGCTGATCACGATCGTCTTCGTCATCTTCATGCCAGGCATCATGCTGTTGGTCGCCGGCGATTATCAACAGGTGCCGGGCAAGCTCGAGCTCGCAACCGAGCTGACGCGCTGGACCTTTCCATACCTGCTGTTCATCAGCCTCGTCGCCTTTCTGTCGGGCGTGCTCAATTCGCTGACCAGATTTGCGGTTGCTGCCTTTGCCCCGGCCCTGTTGAACGTGGCCCTGATCGTTGCATTGCTGGTCGCCCCGCCTGGCAAGGTCGAAACGGTTCGGTTCATGGCCTATGCGGTCCTCATTGGCGGCGTCTTCCAGTTCCTCCTGTGCTGGATTGCGGTTCGCCGCGCTGGAGTTCGCCTGCGCTTCGGTCGTCCGCGCATGACCCCGGCGGTGCGAGAATTGGTGGTGTTGATCCTTCCCGCCACCGTCGCCGCGGGAGTCTATCAGATCAGCCAATTGTTCTACGCTTACTTTTCCACCCAATTGGGCGAAGGCGCGCTGACCAACCTGTCCTACGCCGACCGCCTCAACCAGCTTCCTTTGTCAATCATCGGCACGGCGCTTGGGGTCGCGATCCTGCCCTCGATCAGCCAGGCAATCGCGCGCGACGACGATGTCGAAGCGGCCGACGTCCAGGCTCGCGCCTTCGACCTGTCGATGCTGCTCACCCTGCCCGCCACGCTCGCGCTCGCCGTCGCCGCCGGGCCGATCATCGGCGCGCTTTACCAAGGCGGAGAATATAGCGAGGAAAGCGCCCGCATCACCGGCAACATCCTCGCCATCCTGGTGACCGGCCTCCCCGCCTATGTGCTGGTGAAAGTCCTCACTCCCGCATTCTACGCCCGCAAGGACGTCAAGACGCCAGTGCGGATCGCGATGAGCGTGCTGGGACTCGGCGTGGTCGCCAATTTCGCATTGATCCCGGTGATGGGCATTTACGCCCTTGCCACGGTCACCTCGGCCAGCGCGTGGATCAATTTCTTCCTGCTCTTCGGCATCCTGTATCACCGCGGCCACTTCCGCATGCCGCGCTGGCTTGTCGGTCGTGTGGCCAAGCAACTGATCGCCGCGGTCGCGATGGCCGCCGCGCTATATGCCGTGAAGATCGCCATCGGCGACATGTATTTTGGCTCCACCGTCGAAAAGATCATCAGCCTCGGCGCGCTGGTCGGGACCGGCGGCCTCGTCTATTTCGCGGTTGCCTGGATTATCGGCGGGATCGACCGTGAGGCGATCATGATCCTGCTCCGCAAAAAAAAGGTCACCGATTGATGCGTGTCGTTTCCGGAATTCAGCCGACTGGCGACCTGCACCTTGGCAACCTCCTCGGTGCGATCCTGCGTTGGGTGCGGATGCAGGACGAGGCCGAGTGCCTGTTTTTCCTCGCCGATCTCCACGCGCTGACGGTCGAGGTCGATCCCGCTCAGCTTCGCGCCAACATCCGCGAAATGGCCGCCGCGCTCATCGCCAGCGGCATCGACCCCGACCGATCGATCCTGTTCCAGCAGTCGGCGGTACGCGAGCATGCCGAACTGGCCTGGGTGCTGCAGTGCACCGCGCGGATGGGATGGCTCAACCGCATGACCCAGTTCAAGGACAAGAGCGGCAAGAATAAGGAAGGCGCGTCGGTTGGCCTGTTCACTTATCCGGTGCTTCAGGCGGCGGACGTGTTGCTATACAATGCCACCCACGTTCCGGTGGGCGACGACCAGAAGCAGCATATCGAGCTGGCCCGCGACATCGCGCTGAGCTTCAACAATCAATATGAGCATGAGCTGTTCATCGTGCCCGAGCCGTTCATCGGCGGCGGCACCGCGGCGCGGGTGATGTCCCTGCGCGACGGATCGGTAAAAATGTCCAAGTCCGACCCTTCGGACATGAGCCGCATCAACCTGACCGACAGCGACGAGGCGGTCGCGCAAAAGGTCCGCAAGGCCCGCACCGATCCCGACCCGATCGAAGCCGATCCCACCAATCTGGACGCGCGACCGGAGGCAAGGAACCTGGTCGGAATCTATGCTGCGGTTACGGGCACGACGGTCGAGTCGGTACTCGCCCAGTTCGCCGGCCAGGGCTTCGGTGCCTTTAAGCCCGCGCTTGCCGACGCCCTAGTCGCGATGATCGCGCCGCTGCGGGACCGCCTGGTCGAGCTTAGGAACGATTCGGCCGAAATCGACCGCATCCTCGCCGCCGGTGCCGAAAAAGCGCGCGCGCTCGCCGCGCCGACCCTTGCACAGGCTTACAAGGTCGTTGGCCTAACCCACTGACATCACGCTTCATCTGTCATTCAGCACGGTTCGTGGTATAAGCGACTCTTCGAATACCTCTGCAGAGGGTGAGTGACATGCGTTTCAACAAATTGGCAGCCGCCGCGCTGCTTTCCGTAGCGGCGCTTGGGCTCAATGCCTGCGCCACCGGCTTCCCGACCCAGGTTTCGCGCTTTCAGGCGATGCCCGCGCCGCAGGGCCAGAGTTTCTTCGTCGTTCCCGCAAACCCGTCGAACAGCGGCGGCATCGAGTTCACCCAATATGCGACCATCGTCGCGCAGGCGATGCAGGCGCAAGGCTATGTCCCCGCCGCATCGCCGCAGACCGCGACCATGCTGGTGCAGGTCGATTATGGCGTCGATCGCGGCACACGGGAGGTCGATATCGACCCGTTCGCCAACGGTTATTACCGCGGCGGCTTCGGCGGCTTTTACGATCCCTTCTTCCGCCGCGGCTTCTATGGCCGGCCTTATTATTCGCGCTTCGGCGGCTATCGCGGCCGGGTGCCCTTTTATTACGGCTGGGACGATCCCTTCTGGGGCTCGTCGTTCGACAACACCCGTGTCTACACCGTCTACAAGAGCTTCCTCGACGTCGACATCCGCCGCCGCGTCGACAATGCCGCGCTGTTCGAGGGCAAAGCCCAGGCTCGCTCGCAAACCGATAATCTGACCATGCTGGTCCCGAACCTGATCGAAGCGATGTTCACCGGCTTTCCCGGTCGAAACGGCGAACGCGTCCGCATCACCGTCCCCCCGCCCGAGCGTCGTCCGGGTTGAGGTCAGAATTTTTGAGCGAGGGTGAAAGGCCCGTCCGGTGTCATCCGGGCGGGCTTTTCTTTTGCATGCTTTGCCGGAGAATGGTCCTCCCCCGTCTCTAGTGCGGACGGGGGAGGTCGGCGCCGAAGCGCCGAAGCGCCGAAGCCAGGGCTACCCCTCGAGCTGGCGCGTGAGCAGCCGGATATCGGCGTCGAGCTCGGCATCAGCGGCGCGCAGTTTCTCGATCTGCTTGACCGCGTGGATAACCGTCGTGTGATCGCGCCCGCCGAACCGCCGGCCAATGTCGGGCAGCGACTTGGGGGTGAGTTGCTTGGATAGGTACATTGCCACCTGCCGCGGCCGGGCGACTTCGCGCGCGCGGCGGGCCGAGGTCATCTCGGCCTTGCGGATGCGATAATGTTCGGCGACCTGGGTCTGGATTTCGTCGATGCTGATGCGGCGCTGGTTGGCGCGCAGCACATTGGCCAGAACTTCCTCGACGAACGGCAGGTCGATCGTCCGACCGGTCATCATCGCATAAGCGGCGATGCGGTTGAGTGCGCCTTCCAGCTCGCGGATCGAATTGGTCAGGCGGCGGGCCAGGAATTCGACCACCGGCGGCGTCATGCTGACGCCCGGAAGCGCTTCCAGCTTGGCGGTCAGGATGTTGAGCCGGAGCTCATATTCGGCCGGGTTGATGTCGGCCACCAGGCCCCACGACAGGCGCGACAGGATGCGCGGGGCAATGCCGTCCAAATCCTGCGGCGCGCGGTCGGACGTGATCACCAGGCGGCGGCCCGCGGTGATGATCTCGTTCATCGTGTGGAAGAATTCTTCCTGGGTCGAATCCTTGCCGGCGATGAACTGGACGTCGTCGATCAGCAGCAGGTCGGCCGAGCGCAGCCGCCCCTTGAAGCCGATCGTATCATTCTCGCGCAGCGCACGGACGAACTCGACCATGAACTTCTCGGCCGACATCGACACGACTCGCGCGGTCGGCCGGCGGGTCATGAATTCCTGGCCGATGGCGTGCAGCAAATGGGTCTTGCCGCGCCCGGTGCCGCCATGGATGAACAACGGGTTGAACGCGACATGATCGGCGCTCGCCAGCGTCCGCGCGGCGGTGGCGGCAACTTCATTGGCCTTGCCGATGACGAACGTGTCGAAACGATAGCGCGGGTCGAAATTGGGCGCATCCGGGTCACGCGGGCCTGCCTTGGGCGCGGGCGCGGGAATGTCTTCCAGGATCAGCAACGGAGCGGGCCGCGGCGCGCCCTCGGCGGCGGCGATTCGCACGTCGCGGACGATCGGGAGGACGGTCTTCCACGCCAAAGCGAGTCGTTCGCCAAAGTGCGAGCGGACCCAGTCGGCCATGAATTTCGACGGCAGGATGAGGTCGAGCGACCCGGTATCGGCATCGAAGTCGCCAAGTTCGGCGGGCTTGAGCCAGCCATCGAAGGTGCGCGCTCCGCAGTCCCGGCGAAGCCCGGTGCGGATTTGCTCCCAGGCCGCGGCCAGCGGTGTCTCCAGCGACTCCAGCGAGCCCTGTTCCGTCACCGTATCCGACCCACTTGCCTGCACCTTCTGGCGCCTCCCCGATGTCATGTCCGCCGCGCACAAGTCTATCGTTACGCCGGACTGTATGTCGCGACGTCCCAACCTGCTTCTGCGCGGTGCCCCCCCAGCAGAATCACTGCGGAGCCGATGTTTTTGAGACCATGGGGGCGCGCATTCAAGCGGCTTTTTTCAAAAAAGTGAAATAAACCGGCTTGACATGGAAAAGGTGAGGAAATCCGTTAATTTCCCAAAAAACCGCCAATTTTCCGTGACTGAAAAATGACGGCTTGATGCGAATCGCGGGAAAAGCAGGACTTTTTGATTCTGCCGCCGCAGCGCGAATCGAACGGGCCCCCGGATCGCTCCGGAGGCCCGTTTCAAGTCGGGACTGGCAAGGCCCGAAGGCCGACCCCTTAACCGAGCCCAATCACCCCAAGGAGGCGACTCGCTTGGTCAGGCGCGAGAATTTGCGGCTCGCGGTATTCTTGTGGATCACGCCGCGGGCGACGCCGCGCATCAGCTCCGGCTGCGCCTTGTTGAGCGCGTCGCGGGCTTCGTCCTTCTTGCCGGCGTCGAGCGCCGCTTCGACGGCCTTGATGAAGGTCCGGATGCGGCTGACGCGGGCGCCATTGATGACGGCGCGATTGGCGTTGCGACGGATGCGCTTCTTGGCTTGCGGCGTGTTCGCCATGAATATTCCTCGAATGTCTAGCGGTGCAAAAGAAAAGCGGCGCGCGCCACAAGGGCCGCACCGGCGTGCCGTCCCCCTAGCGCCACCGGCGATTCGGGTCAACCGTCGCGGGTTACCGCTGGCAGGCGGGACAATAGAAAGTCGATCGCCCGCCTTGAACGATGCGCTTCACCGCCCCGCCGCATCCCCCGCGACACGGCTCGCCTTCGCGGCCATAGACATCGAACGCTTTGGAAAAATACCCCAACTCGCCATCGGGCGCGGTGAAATCGCGCAACGACGATCCGCCCGCCGCGATTGCCTCTTCCAACACCGCGGGGATGGCAGGTGCGAGCGCATCAAGCTTTGCCCGGCTGACGCGCCCTGCCGCTTTCTTCGGGTTGATCCGTGCCCGGAACAGCGCTTCGCACACATAGATATTGCCCAGGCCCGCGATGATCCGTTGATCGAGCAGCATAAGCTTGATCGCCGCCTTGCGCCCGGCCAGCGTCTTCTTGACCCACCCGCCATTGATCGCCCCGCCCAGCGGCTCTGGCCCGAGCGCCTTGAACGGTGGCCATTCGAACAGCGTCTCCGTCGTCACCAGATCGACCGACCCGAAGCGCCGCGGATCGTTGAGCGCGACTATCCTTCCACTATCTGTTTCGAGGACAAGATGGTCGTGCGCCCCAAGCTCGACCGGGTCGATCCGCCACCGCCCCGACATGCCAAGATGGAAGATCATCGTGTCGCCGCGACTGGTCGCAATCAGCCCGTATTTCGCGCGCCGCCCCAGCTCCGTCACCGTCGCGCCGGTCAGCCGTTGCCCGAGATCATCGGGGAACGCCCGCCGCAAATCCGCGCGGCGCAGTTCGACCCGCGCGATGCGCTGGCCCAGCAGCACCTTCTCCAGCCCGCGCACCGTGGTTTCGACTTCAGGTAATTCCGGCATGCCGCGCCTATGGCAAGCCGCGGCCTTCCCCGCTAGAGCCGCCCCATGGATGATAAGGTCAATTTCGGCGACCAATTGGTCAGCCCCCAGGAAAAGACCGAACGCGTCGGCGCGGTCTTCTCGTCGGTGGCGAAGCGCTACGACGTGATGAACGACTTGATGTCGGGCGGCATGCACCGGCTGTGGAAAGAGCGCTTCGTCAATCGCGTCAAACCGCGCGCCGGCGAACATATCCTCGACATGGCCGGGGGCACCGGCGACATCGCCTTCCGAATGGCCGCGCGCGGCGCTTTGGTAACGGTCAGCGACATCAATGCCGACATGCTCGCAGTGGGGCAGGAGCGCGCCACCGCGAAGAAGATCGACGGCCTCACCTGGAAGCAGGAGAATGCCGAGAGATTGAGCTTCGCCGACGCCAGCTTCGACGCCTACACCATCGCCTTCGGCATCCGGAACGTCACCGACATTCCGTCCGCCCTGCGCGACGCCCACCGCGTCCTCAAGCGCGGGGGCCGCTTCTTCGTGCTCGAATTCTCGACCAGCGAATGGCCCGGCTTCGGCAAATTTTACGAGCGCTACTCCGACGCGATCATTCCCAAGCTCGGCAAGGCAATCGCGGGCGATGAGGAAAGCTATCGCTATCTCGTCGAATCGATCCGCCGCTTCCCGAAGCCCGACGCGTTCGCCAAGATGATCGCCGACGCCGGCTTCGCGCAGGCTAAGGCGGAACCGATCCTTGGCGGCGCGGTGTGCATCTGGAGCGGGTGGAAAGTTTGACCACCGCGACGACCCACCTCTTCCGCCTCCTCAAATGGGGCCGGACCCTGGCGCGGCATGGCGCGCTGCAGGGGATCGAGCGCGATCCGCTGACCCCGCCTAACGTGCGCCGGCTGGTGCGCGTCGCGCGCTTCGGCCTGTCGATGCCGTCGGAGCCCGATTATGCCACCGCATTGAAAGCCATCGGCCCGGCTGCGATCAAGCTCGGCCAGGCGCTCGCCACCCGTCCCGATCTGGTCGGGCTCGCCGCCGCCGACAACCTTCGCCAGTTGCAGGACGACCTCCCGCCCGAACCGTTCGATCGAATCAAACCAGCGATCGAGGCCGCGCTGGGCGGGCCGGTCGAGCAGTTCTTTACCTCGATCGATCCGGTCGCGGTCGGTGCCGCGTCGATCGCGCAGGTGCACCGCGCGGTCACCACCGATGGCCGCCACGTCGCGATCAAGGTGCTGCGCCCCAATATCGAGGAAGAATTCGACCGCGCGATCGAGACCTATGAATGGGCCGCCGCCCATGTCGAATTGCTCGGCGGCGAGGCCGAACGCCTCCGTCCCCGCCTCGTCGTCGCTTACTTCCGCCAATGGGTCCGCCGCGAGCTCGACCTGA